>NZ_JBFTSL010000025.1:0-64368 GCF_056400005.1 Arthrobacter sp. 01L42
ATATGTCGCCACCAAATGCCGGATCTTGATATCGGGGTGCATTTTGCTCATGACCCGAGCAAAACCGGTCCGAGTGTCCACGATGTCCTGAGACACACTGTCCACGATGTCTTGAGACAGAAACGTCCATTAAGTCATGAGACTCCACAGCCGTTCCCAGACTTCGGGAACGGCCATATCTGATAGCGCAACTATTGGGAGCGGAATTGCTCTAGCCGTCGAAGCCGTCGTCCCCGGCCGGCTGGGTGCCGTGGCCGTGCTGGTCCGAGGTCACCGGGTGCTGGTCCTCCAGCGGTGATTCGGGCGCCAGCAGGGCGCGGAGGTCGTCCTCGGCGGCGATCGTGGTGACAAAGAACAGTTCGTCGCCGCCGTCGATCACGTCGTCGCGGCTCGGCGTAATGGGCGCCTGGTCCCGCAGGATCGCGACGAGGGTGGCGTCTTCGGGCCACTGGACATCGCCCACGGTCAGCCCGATCACATGCGAGTCGTGCGGGACCGTGAACTCCACCAGAGAGGACACCCCGGTCTGCAGTGTCAGCAGCCGCACCAGGTCGCCGATCTCCACCGCCTCCTCCACCAGCGCGGTCATCAGCTGCGGGGTGTTGACCGCGACGTCGACGCCCCAGGAGTCGTCGAACATCCAGTCGTTCTTGGGGTTGTTGACCCGGCCGACGGTACGCCCGACACCGAATTCCGTCTTGGCCAGCAGCGAGACCACCAGGTTGACCTTGTCGTCACCGGTGGCGGAGACCACGACGTCGGCGTCCTCGAGTTTGGCGTCCTGCAGCGTGCTCAGCTCGCAGGCATCACCGACCAGCCAGTGGGCTCCGCGCAGCCCGCTCCGGCCGATCACCTCCGGCTTCTCGTCGATCAGCAGGATTTCGTGCTTGTGGGCCAACAACTCGCGGGCGATCGAGGACCCGACGCTTCCGGCACCGACGATGACGACTTTCACTCAGGACTCCTTGGCGGGGGATTTGGCGAGAATGTGGCCGATCTCGGAGCTCCGGTCCACGTTCAGCATGGCGTGGACAGTGTCGCCGTCCTGATAAGACGTGGCGGCAGCGGGCAGCATGCCCTCACCGAACCGGGTCAGATACGCGATCCGGATGCCGGCCGCCTTCTCGATCGAGGAGATCGGGTGCCCGATCCAGTCGGGGTTGAGGTCAACCTCCGCGAGCACCAGCCGGCCCGAGGGCTCCCGGAAGTCACCGGCGATGTGCTGTTCGGGCAGGATGCGGCGCAGCACCTGGTCGGCGCTCCAGCGGACCGCGGCGACCGTGGGAATGCCGAGGCGCTGGTAGATTTCGGCGCGGCCCGGGTCATAGATCCTGGCCACCACATGGGGCACGTGGAAGGTCTCCCGCGCCACCCGGGTGGCGAGGATGTTGGAGTTGTCGCCGCTGGAAACCGCCGCGAAGGCATAGGCTTCCTCGACGCCGGCGCGCTTCATCGTCTCGCGGTCAAACCCGACCCCCGTGACCTTCCGTCCGGAAAATCCTGTGCGGAGCCGCCGGAAGGCGCGGTCGTCCTGGTCGATGATGGCCACCGAATGCCCGGCGTCCTCGAGCGTGTGTGCCAGGGTTGCCCCGACACGGCCACAACCCATGATCACGAAGTGCGCCACATGGGCCTCCTCTTGGTTCTGCGTCTGATACTGCGTAAAACTCTACCGGCCACGCGGTCCCGGAAGGCCACGGGCACGGGGCGCCGGCCGGCGCCCTTGCGCACGCCGGCTTCGCCGTCATGACATCGCGTCCGAATCAGACTAGCTTTGTGTGGTGCTGACAATTTTCAATGCCGTGAAGCGGGTGCTGGTAGGCAAGCCCTTCCGGAACGACCGTCTGGCCCACACGCTCTTGCCGAAGCGGATCGCGCTGCCCATTTTCGCCTCGGATGCATTGTCCTCCGTGGCCTATGCCCCTGACGAAATCCTCCTGACCCTGGCCATCGCCGGCGTGAGCGCGGTCGCCGTCGCCCCGTGGGTGGGCCTCGCCGTCATGGTGGTGCTCCTGACCGTGGTGGCCTCCTACCGCCAGAACGTCCACGCCTACCCCTCCGGCGGCGGCGACTACGAGATCGCCAACGTCAACCTCGGCAAGTTCGCCGGCCTCACCGTCGCCTCGGCGCTCCTGGTCGACTACGTGCTGACCGTGGCCGTGTCCATGTCCTCGGCCGCGACGTACCTGACCACCGCCGTGCCCTCGCTGCACGGACAGCAGGCGGCGATTGCCACGATCGGCGTCATCATCCTGGCCCTCGTGAACCTGCGCGGCATCAAAGAGGCCGGCAGTGTCTTCGCCGTCCCGACCTACATCTTCATGGCCTCCATCCTGGGCATGACCGCCGTCGGGATCTTCCAGGCCGCGACAGGCCAGCTGGGGCAGGCACCGTCGGCGGCGTTCGAGATTGTGCCGGAGCCGGGCTTCGATGAGGGACTTGTCGGCCTGGCCGGCGCGTTCCTGCTGCTGCGTGCCTTCTCCTCCGGCGCGGCGGCGCTGACCGGCGTCGAGGCCATCAGCAATGGTGTGCCCAACTTCCAGAAGCCCAAGAGCAAGAACGCGGCCACCACACTGCTCCTGCTTGGCGTGATTGCCTCCGCCATGCTGGCGGGCATCATCTACCTGGCCAACGCCACCAAGGTGCACATCGTGCTGGATCCGGCGACGGAATTCCTCCTGAACGGCAAACCGCTGGAAGAGGGGTACATCCAGAACCCGGCCATCAGCCAGATCGCGCAGACAGTTTTCGGCGAGGGGTCCATCCCGTTCTACATCGTGGTGGCCGCCACCGGCGTCATCCTCGTGTTCGCCTCCAACACGGCGTTCAACGGTTTTCCGGTGCTCGGCTCGATCCTGGCACAGGACGGCTACCTGCCGCGCCAGCTGCGGACCCGTGGCGACCGGCTGGCCTTCAGCAACGGTGTCCTGGCCCTGGCGGCCGGCGCCCTGGTGCTGATCATCGCCTTCAACGCCGACGTCACAAAGCTCATCCAGCTCTACATCGTGGGCGTCTTCATCTCCTTCACGATGAGCCAGCTGGGCATGATCCGGCACTGGGGACGGGAGCTGAAGCTTTCCAAGGAACCTGCCGTGCGGTTGCGCATCATCAAGTCCCGGACCATAAACACGGTGGGCTTTTGCATGACCGCCCTGGTCTTGGTGATCGTCCTGATCACCAAGTTCTCGCAGGGCGCCTGGATCGCGCTGCTGGCCATGTTCGTGCTGTTCCTGATCATGTGGAGCATCCGGGCGCATTATGACAACGTGGCCAAGGAACTCGCCGTGGACGAGGACTCCTCGCCGCGCGCGCTGCCCACCCGGGTGCACGCCGTGCTGCTCGTCTCGCACGTGCGCAAGCCGGTGTTGCGCGCCCTCGCCTACGCCCGGGCCTCCCGCCCGTCGCGGCTGGACGCCATTACCGTGGACATCAGCTCAGAGGAGACCGAGGCGACTGTTGCGGACTGGGAGAAGCTCGAAATCCCTGTGCCGCTGACCGTCCTTGCCAGCCCGTTCCGCGAAACGGTGACTCCGATCATGGACTACATCAAGAGCATGCGCCGGGATTCGCCGCGCGACCTGATCGTGGTCTACATCCCGGAGTACGTCGTGGGCAAATGGTGGGAGCAACTGGTCCACAACCAGACCGCGCTGCGCATCAAAACCCGGCTGCATTTCGAGCCCGGGGTCATGGTGTGCAGTGTGCCGTGGCAGCTGAAATCGTCCGAAGAAGCCAAGAAACTGCAGGATATCCAATGACCCCCGACACCCGGACGCACACCCACACCGAGACCCGCACCGAGCTGACGCTCGACGTCGGACCCGTCGCCCACGGCGGCCACTGTGTGGCCCGGCACGAGGGACGCGTCATCTTCGTCCGGCACGGGATTCCCGGCGAAAAGGTCCGCGTCCGGCTCACCGACGACGGCCCGGCCGCGAAATTCTGGCGCGCCGATGTGGTGGAGGTCCTGGAGGCCTCCCCGGACAGAGTGCCGCACTTCTGGGATCTCGCCGATTCCGCACGTTCCTGGTCGCACCGGCACCCGCCCGTCGGCGGCGCCGAACTCGGCCACATCTCCCTGGCGCGCCAGCGCAGCCTCAAGGCCGAGGTCCTGGCCGAACAACTCAAGCGGCTGGCCGGCGTCGAACTTGCGCCGGCGGAGCAGATCACAGTCGAGGCCGTCGGCGAGGCGGCAGGCGCCGGCGCAGGCGCGCCGGAGGATGCCGGCAGTGCGGGGGAGTCCGCCGCGTCCGGCCTGGGCTGGCGCACGCGCGCCGGCTTCGCCGTGACACAGGCCGGCAAGCTCGGCATGCACGCCCACCGCTCCGATGCCATCCTGCCCGTGCGCGAGATGCCGCTGGCCGTGGACGGAATCAACGCGCTCCGGCTCTGGGACATCGACCTGCAGGGCATCGACCGGATCGAGGTTGCCGCCCCGGCGAACGGCTCCCGGCCGCTGGTGCTGCTGGTGCCAGCCCCGGGAACCCGGTCCAAGCGGCTCAGCGGCATCCTGGCCCAGCTGCCCGACGACGTCTCGGTCGCCAGCCTGGACCCGGCCACCGGCGAGGTGCTGCAGCTGCGCGGCCGCACCTACGTCCAGGAGTCGGCCGCGGGCCACGAGTACCGGGTTACCGGCGACGGCTTCTGGCAGATCCACCGGGATGCCCCGGAGACACTCGTCGGCGCCGTCACCAACTTCCTGCACGACGGCGGCTACCTCGCGCCGGGCTCGGTGGTGGCGGACCTGTACGCCGGGGCCGGGCTGTTCACGGCACCGCTGGCTGATGCCGTGGGCGTGACCGGATCCGTGCTCTCGGTCGAGGGAGCACCCGGAACCAGCCGCGATGCACGCAAGAACCTGCACGACGCCGTCCAGGTCGAGATCGTCCAGGGCCGTGTGGAGCGCGTGCTGCGGCAGAAACCGCGCAACTTCGACGCCCTGATCCTGGACCCGCCACGCGCAGGTGCCGGTAAGGCGGTAGTCAAACAGCTGATCGACGCCGGTCCCCGGGCCGTAGCCTACGTCTCCTGCGATCCGGCCTCGTTCGCCCGCGACCTGGGCTATTTCCGGCAGGGCGGCTGGGGCCTGGCCGGGCTGCGTGCCTTCGACCTGTACCCGCACACCCACCACATGGAGACTGTGGCGTTGCTGACTCCTCAACCGTGATGCCACTAGGATGGGCGTAGTAGTCCGTCGTCGCGCTCCATCACCGCTGCTTTTAATTTGACTGGTGTTGATGTAACGGCCGTTCCCTGCGTTTCTTACCTGCATTGCGTACCACGTTGTACTGATGCCTGTATTAGTTAGGCCGCCCTAACTAGCAAGGGTCCTGCGGCGCGACAAAGATGAAACTGTTGCGAGAGGAGTCCTGCGAATGAGCATTGTGGACAGTTTCGGTTCAAAAGGCAAACTTAATGTAGCCGGAACCGAATATGAAATTTTCCGGTTGAACTCCGTCGAAGGTGCAGAGAACCTTCCGTTCAGCCTCAAGGTATTGCTTGAAAACCTGTTGAGGACCGAGGACGGTGCCAACATCACGGCCGACCACGTCCGTGCGCTGGCAGGCTGGGATCCCAGCGCCGAGCCCGACACCGAGATCCAGTTCACGCCGGCGCGTGTGATCATGCAGGACTTCACCGGCGTGCCCTGCGTCGTTGACCTCGCCACCATGCGTGAGGCCGTCAAGGAGCTCGGCGGCGACCCGAAGCGGGTCAACCCCTTGGCGCCGGCCGAAATGGTCATTGACCACTCGGTCCAGATTGACGCCTTCGGCAACTCCGGCGCACTGGAGCGCAACATGGAGATCGAATACCAGCGCAACGGTGAGCGTTACCAGTTCCTGCGCTGGGGCCAGACTGCATTCGATGACTTCAAGGTCGTCCCGCCGGGCACCGGCATTGTGCACCAGGTCAACATCGAGTACCTGGCCCGCACCGTTATGACCCGTGAAGTCGACGGCGTTGTCCGCGCTTACCCGGACACCTGCGTCGGCACTGACTCGCACACCACCATGGTCAACGGCCTGGGCGTGCTGGGCTGGGGCGTTGGCGGCATCGAGGCCGAGGCTGCCATGCTCGGCCAGCCCGTGTCCATGCTCATCCCGCGCGTCGTGGGCTTCAAGCTCACCGGCTCCATCCCGGCCGGCGCCACCGCCACCGACGTCGTCCTGACCATCACCGAGCAGCTGCGCAAGCACGGTGTGGTCGGCAAGTTCGTCGAGTTCTACGGTGAAGGCGTCGCGGCTGTGCCGCTGGCCAACCGTGCAACGATCGGCAACATGAGCCCGGAGTTCGGCTCCACCGCCGCGATGTTCCCGATCGACGACGTCACCCTCGACTACCTGCGCCTCACCGGCCGGTCCGACGAGAACGTCGCCCTCGTGGAGTCCTACGCGAAGGAACAGGGCCTCTGGCACGATCCCTCCCGCGAGATCAAGTTCTCGGAGTACCTCGAGCTGGACCTGTCGACGGTTGTTCCGTCGATCTCCGGCCCGAAGCGCCCGCAGGACCGCATCATCCTCACCGAGTCCAAGGCCCAGTTCCGCGAGGACCTGCGCAACTACGTGAAGGAAGACCTGGCCGGCGGAAGCCTGGACGAAGCGATCGACGAAAGCTTCCCGGCTTCGGACTCGCCCTCGTTCACCGCCTCAGCGTCGCACCTGAGTGACGTGGCCCCGCACGCGCATGGCCCGAAGTCCAACGGCCGCCCGTCCAACACGGTCAGCGTCAAGACCGCGGACGGACGCGAGTTCGAGCTGGACCACGGCGCAGTGTCGATCGCCTCGATCACCTCCTGCACCAACACGTCCAACCCGTCCGTGATGCTGGCCGCCGCACTGCTGGCCCGCAACGCCGTCGACAAGGGCCTGACGTCCAAGCCGTGGGTCAAGACCTCCGTGGCTCCCGGCTCCAAGGTAGTCACCGACTACTACAACAAGTCGGGCCTGACCCCTTACCTGGAGAAGCTCGGCTTCTACATCGTGGGCTACGGCTGCGCCACCTGCATCGGCAACTCCGGTCCGCTCGACGCCGAGATCTCCGAGGCCATCCAGGCCAACGATCTCTCCGTCACCGCCGTGCTGTCCGGCAACCGCAACTTCGAAGGCCGGATCAACCCGGACGTAAAGATGAACTACCTGGCCTCCCCGCCGCTGGTCATCGCCTACGCCCTTGCCGGCACCATGGACTTCGACTTCGACAACGACGCCCTGGGCCAGGACGAGGCCGGCAACGACGTCTTCCTGAAGGACATCTGGCCGAACCCGGTTGAGGTCCAGCAGGTCATCGATTCCTCGATCGACAAGGAAATGTTTGCCCGCGGCTACGAAGGCGTCTTTGAGGGTGACGATCGCTGGAAGGCGCTCGACACCCCCGCCGGCGACACCTTCGCCTGGGACGAGAAGTCCACGTACGTCCGTAAGCCCCCGTACTTCGAGGGCATGAAGGCCCAGCCGGAGCCGGTCCAGGACATCACCGGTGCGCGCGTGCTGCTCAAGCTCGGCGACTCCGTCACCACGGACCACATCTCCCCGGCCGGTTCCTTCAAGTCGGACACCCCGGCCGGCCAGTACCTGCTGGCCAACGGTGTGGAGCGCAAGGACTTCAACTCCTACGGCTCACGCCGTGGCAACCACGAGGTCATGATCCGCGGCACGTTCGCGAACATCCGCATCAAGAACCAGCTCCTGGACGGCGTGGAGGGCGGCTTCACGCGCGACTTCACCCAGGCCGACGGCCCGCAGGCCTACGTCTACGACGCTGCACAGAACTACCAGGCTGCCGGCACCGCGCTGGTGGTCCTGGCAGGCAAGGAGTACGGCTCGGGTTCGTCCCGTGACTGGGCCGCCAAGGGCACCGCGCTCCTGGGCGTCAAGGCTGTCGTTGCCGAGAGCTACGAGCGCATCCACCGCTCCAACCTGATCGGCATGGGTGTCCTCCCGCTGCAGTACCCGGCCGGCCAGAACGCCGCCAGCCTGGGCCTGACCGGTACGGAAACCTACGCAGTTGAGGGCGTCACCGCCCTGAACGACGGCACCACGCCGAAGACCCTCAAGGTCACGGCCACCGCTGAAGACGGTTCCGTCACGTCCTTCGACGCCGTGCTGCGCATCGATACCCCGGGCGAGGCGGACTACTATCGCAACGGCGGCATCCTGCAGTACGTCCTGCGCCAGATCTCCGCGCACTAGCGGAGCTGCCGGGCACGCTCCGGTAACGCATGCAAAGGCCCCGGCCGGTCACTGACCGGCCGGGGCCTTTGCGTTCCCGGTTTCGGCCGCGGGTGCTGGATCTGGAGCGGGGGAGCGGAGAGCGTGAAGCGTGCAGGGCACCGGTGCTGGCCTCCGGCGCGGCGGCCCGCCCGGAGGCGTTAGAGTTAAAAGGCATGTCTACCACCCGAAGGAGGGGCCGTTGGGAATCTTGGACACCATCCGGAATCCGCAGGACCTGAGTAAGTTGTCCGGGGCGCAGCTGGATCAGCTGGCAGCCGAGGTCAGGGATTTCCTGATCGGCAACGTCTCCCGGACGGGAGGGCACCTGGGCCCGAACCTCGGCGTCGTCGAGCTCACCATCGCGGTGCACCGGATCTTCGATTCCCCCCGCGACAGCATTGTCTTCGACACAGGGCACCAGTCCTACGTGCACAAGCTCCTCACCGGACGGCAGGATTTCAGCACGCTCCGCCAGCAGGGCGGCATGTCCGGCTACCCGGACCGTGGCGAATCCGAGCACGACATCGTCGAAAGCTCGCACGCGTCCTCCTCGCTGTCCTGGGCCGACGGTATCTCGCGCGCCCGGCAGCTGACCGGCGACGGCGACCGCTTCGTCGTCGCGGTGGTGGGCGACGGCGCCCTGACCGGCGGCATGGCCTGGGAGGCGATCAACAACATCGCGGCGGACAAGAAACGCCGTGTCGTGATTGTGGTCAACGACAACGGCCGCTCGTACGCCCCGACGGTCGGCGGGTTCGCCGACTACCTGGCGTCCCTTCGCCCCACCATCGATTCCCTCCGGGCCGCCCCCTCCTATGAAGGCACGCTCGAGTGGTGGAAGCGCAAACTGCAGAAGGGCGGCCCCGCGGGGCAGTTCACGTACAAGAGCCTGCATGCCATGAAGAAGGGCATCAAGGACTGGTGGGCCCCGCAGGGCATGTTCGAGGACCTCGGCATGAAGTACATCGGTCCCGTCGACGGCCACGACCTCCAGGCCTTGGAAAACGCCCTGTCCACCGCCAAGAACTATGCCGGCCCCGTGATCGTGCACGCCATGACGGAAAAGGGCCACGGCTACGCCCCGGCCCGCGCCCATGAAGCGGACCAGTTCCATGCCGTGGGGATCATCGATCCGGAGACCGGCGCACCCACCGAAGCCGGTGGCGCGAAGTCCTGGACCGCGGTGTTCGCCGACGAGATCGCCGACATCGCCGACGAGCGCCAGGACATCGTCGGGATTACTGGTGCCATGCTGATTCCGGTCGGGCTGCACAAGTTCGCCGCCAGGCACCCGGAGCGCGTGTTCGACGTCGGCATCGCCGAGCAGCACGCCCTCACCTCGGCTGCCGGCATGGCGTTCGGGGGACTGCACCCGGTGGTCGCGGTCTACGCGACGTTCCTGAACCGCGCCTTCGACCAGCTGCTGATGGATGTCGCCCTGCACAAAGCCGGCGTCACGATCGTGCTGGACCGGGCCGGCGTCACCGGACCCGACGGCGCAAGCCATCACGGCATGTGGGACATGGCCATGGTCCAGATCGTCCCCGGGCTGCACCTCGCGGCGCCGCGCGACGCCACCCGGCTGCGGGAGGAACTGCGCGAGGCTGTGGCCATTGAAGACGCCCCGAGCGTGCTCCGCTACTCCAAGGGCAACGTCGGCCCCGAAGTCGATGCGGTCGAACGCCTGGAGGACGGCGTGGACGTGCTGGCCCGCCGGCCCGCGGGCTCGAGCGAGAACGACGTCCTGATCGTCAGCGTGGGCGCCATGTCAGAACTCGCGCTGGACGTCTCCGGCCGGCTCGGTGCCCAGGGCATCAGCTCCACGGTGGTGGATCCCCGCTGGGTCCTCCCGGTCCGGCAGTCCATCATCGATCTCGCCGCGCGCCACCGCCTGGTCATTTGCATCGAGGACGGTGTGCGGGCCGGCGGCGTCGGCTCCCGGATCCGCCAGGAGATGCGTGCCGCGGGCGTGGACACTGCCCTCAACGAGGTCGGCCTGCCGGTCGAGTTCCTCGAACACGGCACGCGCGGCCAGGTGCTCGAACGCGTGGGCCTGACCGCCCAGCAGATCACGCACGACGTCGTCGCCCAGGTCCTGGGCACCAAGGTGCCGTTTGCGCGGCCCTTGCCCGGCCAGGAACACCCCAGCACCGGCAGCATCCCGCAGCTGTAGCCAGCACATCCGTTGAGCACTACCCGTGGGCGCCACTGAATCCGGCGCCGGACGGCCCAGGAAGGAACTGGCATATGAGTGGAATTATCAGAGTTTACAAGCGCGACGAAGAGGGCACCCTGCACTTCAGGGAGGCCTGGTTTGATGAGGACTACAGGCAGTTCGTGATGAACCACGGCGTCGTCGGACACCAGAGCAAGACGGACGAGACGGACGTCGCGGACGCGGAGGCCGCGGAGCGCCTCATGGACGCCTTCGCGGCGCAGTGCGCCGAGGACGGCTACGCCGAAATTCCGGCGGAGGAACAGTCCTGGGTTGTGGCCCAGTACGCGCTGAAGACCAAAGAGGGGACCAGCCGCGACCGGTACCTCGAGGAAAAAGCCAAAGACGCCCTGATCAGCCATCTGGCCTGGCGGGGCCTGGGGATCGTGGACCGCAGCGAATTTTCCGACGCCCGGCTCAACATCTTCTGCCTCACCCCGGACGTGAATAAGACGGTCAACGCCATCAAGGTCTGCGTCCGCGGCGAAGACCTCGACTTCACCAAACTGAGCATTGGCGCCGCGCCGTTTGGCGAGGATACTTTCAAGCTCAAGCACTCGCCGAAGCCGGCAAACGGCTTCACGCTGTAGGCAGCACGGGCAAGGAGCCGGGCACGGCTCACACCAGTTTGGGGGCACGGACTGAAAGGCAACGCAATGACGCGCAAACCCTCGAAACCAGGCTGCACCCCGCTGCCCGCGGGACTCGCGGCGCCGGCGCGAAAGTCGCTCGCGCACGCGGGGGTCGAGACCCTCGAACACCTCGTGCAGCTTGGCCGGCGCCGGCTTGCCGGGATGCCGGGCGTCTGCCCTCGCACCCTCGCGCAGCTCCAGGACGCCATGGACGAGCACGGGCTGAAGCTGCCGGCAGGGTAGCGCGGGCCCGCTGTCCGCCGCCCGCGGCGGCCTGGCCGGGGCACCCGCCGGGGCGATATAGGCTAAAACCATGACTGAATACCGCCGCGTTGGAAATTCCGGACTGTCCGTCTCTGTCGTGGGACTTGGCTGCAACAACCTGGGCCGGTCCGGGACCGTGACCGAATCGCAGGAAGGCACCGACGCCGTCGTGCATGCGGCGCTCGACGCCGGGATCACCTTCTTTGACGTCGCGGACGCCTACGGCCGCGAGCCCGGCCTCAGCGAGTCAATGCTCGGCAAGGCCCTCGGTTCCCGCCGCGACGATGCGGTCATCGGCACGAAGTTCGGCATGGACATGCGCGGCGCCAACGGCGAGGACTTTGGTGCGCGCGGATCCCGCCGCTACATCATCAAGGCGGCGGAGGCCTCGCTGCGCCGGCTCGGCACGGACTGGATCGACCTCTACCAGTTCCACACCCCGGACCCGCTCACGCCCATCGACGAGACGCTCTCGGCCCTCGATGACCTCGTCACCAGCGGCAAGGTTCGCTACATCGGCCACTCCAACCGGGCCGGCTGGCAGATCGCCGAGGCTGAGTACGTGGCACGCGCCCGCGGGGGAGCCCGCTTCATCTCCAGCCAGAACCACTACAATCTGCTGGACCGGCGCGCCGAACTCGAGGTGACCCCGGCGGCCGAGGCCTACGGCCTGGGCGTCCTGCCGTACTTCCCGCTCGCCAACGGCCTGCTGACCGGCAAATACTCCGCCGGCCGGGCCCCCGAGGGAAGCCGGCTCAGCCACACCCGCACCAACCTGGTCCACGACGCCGACTGGGAACAGCTGGGTGCCTTCGGCAAGTTCGCCGCCGACCGCGGGCTCAACGAAGTCCAGGTGGCCTTCTCCTGGCTGGCCGCCCAGCCGTCCGTCAGCAGCGTCATCGCCGGCGCCACCACGCCGGAGCAGGTGCGCCAGAACGCCGCCGCCGTGGCCTGGAAACCCAGCCAGGCCGACCTCGCCGAGCTGGACGACCTCTTCCCGCGCACGCCCAAGGTGGCGCTGTTCTGAACGGTCCAGTTCTGAACGGTCCAGGTCTGAACACTGATCGTATGAACAGTGCTGGTCTGAACAGTGCTGCAAGCGCCCGGGCGGCGGTACCTGCCGTGACGCATTCGATCCTGATGGACGTCGACACTGGGATCGACGACGCCCTGGCCCTGGTCTACCTGCTGTCCCGGCCCGAGGTCCACGTCCAGGCGATCACGTGCACCGCCGGGAACGTCGGGGCCCGTCAGGTGGCGCTGAACAACTTGGCCCTGCTGGAGCTCTGCGGCCGCGAGGGCATCGAGGTGGCCATCGGCGCCGAGGTCCCGCTGGAGATCCCGCTGGTCACCACCGAGGAGACCCACGGGCCGCAGGGCATCGGCTATGCCGAGCTGCCGCCGCCGCGCCAGCAGATCTCGGCGCGGCACGCCGTCGACGTCTGGGTCGAGGAGGTGCGGGCGCACCCGGGGGAGCTCACCGGCCTGATCACCGGACCGCTGACCAACTTCGCCCTGGCCCTGCGCCGGGAACCGGAACTTCCCCGGCTGCTCAAGGGACTTGTGATCATGGGCGGCAGCTTCTACTACCAGGGCAACACCACCCCTACGGCCGAATGGAACACCTCGGTGGATCCGCATGCCGCCAAGGAGGTGTTTGCCGCCTACCGGGGCCTGCCCGAGGACAAACTGCCGATCTTGTGTGCCCTGGAAATGACCGAGCGGATCGAGATGCACCCGGAGCACCTGCGCCGACTTGGCGAGGCCGCCGGTGCACCGGAGCCCGAACTCGTCCTCCCGGAGCAGTCCGAAGGCCAGCGGAGCCAGTCCGGGAACCCCCTCGTCGCTTGCCTGTCCGACGCCCTGCGCTTCTACATGGAATTTCACCGCCTCTATGACCAAGGCTATGTGGCGCACGTGCACGACGCCTTCGCGGCCTGCGCTGCAGCGGGGCGCACACCGTTCGCCACCCGGCTGGCCACGGTCGACGTCGAAACGGATTCGCCCCTGCTGATCGGCACCACGGTGGCCGATTTCCGCGGGCTGTGGGGGTTGGCGCCGAACGTCAGGATCGTCTCTGACAACAACCCCGGGCAGTGCTTCGACGAACTGATTTCCTCGATCGGCGCCCTTGCGCGCGCGGTGGGCCCCCGGGCGCCGGTGGCCTGAAACCGGACAGTACGGCTGGGCCAATGCGGGGAGTGCCCGGACGGGTCTGCAGATCGCTAGAATGGTCGCCGCTCGCTAGGATGGTAGCTGCGCCGAGGTGACATGAGGCGGAACTTGTTGTACCCAGCCAAAGGAACACCCCTCATGTCACAGCCAGCCCTCACCATCATTGCCCCTGGACAGGCGGCCGGCCGCAGGCGCCGCCTGCTCGAAATCGCCGGCGCCGCCGCGATCGCCGCCACCTACATCTTCCTGGTGCTGACCCAGCCCGCTGACATTGCCAACGGCCCGGCCAGCTTCTCGGCCCTCGTTGCCCTCGGCGGCTTCCTGCTCGGCGCTGTGCTGCTGATTGTGGCCGTCCTGCCGGCGCTGCCCACCTCCACCGTGGTCCTCATCCCGGTGGCGCTGGTCCTGAACGTGGTCCTCGGACAGCTGATGGGCAGCACGGGCCTGCCGTTCTACATTGACGCGATCGGCACCGTCCTGATCGCCGTCCTCGCCGGACCCGCAGCGGGTGCCGCCACGGGCGCGCTGAGCAGCATCGTCTGGTCCTTCTTCAACCCCACCGTTCTGCCGTTCGCCGCCGGTGCCGCCCTGATCGGATTCCTCGCCGGCATGGCCGCGCGCGGCGGGCTGTTCCGCCGCTTCTACCTCGCCCCCGTCGCCGGCTTCGTCACCGGCATCCTGGCCGGCGTCGTCTCCGCCCCGATCGCCGCGTTCGTCTTTGGCGGCACGTCAGGGCTGGGTACCGGGGCGATCGTCAGCGCCTTCCGCGCCATGGGGGACACCCTCCTGGCCGCCATCACCAAGCAGGCACTGATTTCCGACCCCATGGACAAGGCGATCGTTTTCACCATCGCGGCGCTGCTCGCCTACGCGCTGCCCCGCCGCGCCACCTTCCAGTTCCCCTTCGTGCGGCGCTACCGGGTACTCGCCGGCAAGGCCCCGGCAGCGCCGGACGCCTGAGCCCCGCTGCGGCTGGGACACCCCGACCCTGCGACACTGCCACAGCGACACTGACCCTGAGACACTGACACAGCGACCATGACACCGCGACTGCACCCCTTCACCGCGCTGACCCTCGCCGTATGCGCCGCCGTCGTCACGACGGCGGCCGCCTATTGGCCGCTGTCTGTCGCCGTGGCCCTCGCCGCGGTGATCCTTGCCGCCCGCCATGGCATTGCGGGGCGCGTCCTGACCGCAGGAGCCGTGATCCTGACGCCTCTGTGCCTGTCCCTGCTGGTGCTGCACGGCCTCTTCTTCCCTGAGGGCCAGACCGTGCTGGCCCAGTGGGGTCCGGCGAGGGTCACGGCCGAGGGTCTGGGCTTCGCGCTGGAGCTGGGAACCCGGACCACGGCCTGCGTGCTGGTATTCCTGCTCTTTTCCTTCACCGTGAGCGTCCCCGACCTCGTCTCCGCCCTCGCCGGGCGCAGGATCCCACCGCAGTTCGGCTTCGTCCTGGCTTCCACGCTCACCCTCCTGCCCGCCGTCGCGGGCCGCCTGGACCGGATCCGGCAGGCCCAGGAAACCCGCGGGATGGTGGTCGGACGCGGCCTGCTGTCCCGCCTCGGCACCCTCCGTCTGCAGATGGTGCCGCTGGTCCTGGCCCTGATTGACGACGCCGGAAGCCGCGCCCAGGCGCTCGACGCCCGCGGCTTCGGCAGCCCGGGGCCCCGGACCAGCTACCGCGAAGTCGCCGACCCGCCCGCCCAGCGGCTATGCCGGGCAGCCGCACTGGTATTCGCGGCGGCCGCCGTCGCCGGGCGGATTGTGGCCTCCTGGCCTGCCGGGGCGGTGTCATGACGGCCACCACCCGCACGGCGCTTCAGATCCGGATCGAGGCGTTCACGTTCCACGGCGATGACACCCCGGTGCTGAGGGATGCCGCACTCTCGGTCACGTCGGGTTCCCTGACCGCCGTCCTGGGCGGGTCCGGGAGCGGAAAATCCACGCTGGGCAAACTGTTGGCCGGCTGGCTCCGGGCCGGTCACGCCGGACAATTCCGCGGCAGCCTGGAGCTTGGCGGCACGGTGCTGGAATTCCGCGGCGTGCCCGAGGACCCCCGGATCAACCCCGCCGAGTGGTCGCGCCGCGTGGCCTTCGTTCCGCAGGACGCCGCGGCGATGCTCTCCTCGGTGCGCGCCACGGTCGCGGAGGAGCTGGCCTTCGGCCTGGAAAACCGCGCGACGGCCCGGGAGGACATGCTCCGCGCGGTGGAGCGCACCGCCGCCCGCACCGGACTCTCTCACCTGCTGGACCGGGACCCGGCCACGCTCTCCGGCGGGGAGCTGCGCCGGCTCGCCGTGGGCTGCGCCGTCATCACGGAACCGGACGTGCTCATCCTGGACGAGCCGCTGGCATCGCTGGACGCGGCCGGAGCCGCGCAAGTCGAGGCCCTGGTCCGCAGCCTCTGCGGCGCCGGGACCGGCGTCGTCCTCCTGAGCCAGGCAGCCGACGGGCTCGCCGGGGAAGCCACGCACTGGACGATTCTTGACGCTCAGACCGGGCCCGACGGCAGGAGGGTCACCGCTGCCGGGACGGTCACCGCTGCCGGGACGCCGGCGCAGCTGGCGGGCTCGGCCGAACTGGAGCGCGCCGGAGTGATTGGCGTAGGCGGGCCCGGCGGCATTGGGCCGAGCGGTATTGGGTCCGGCGTCCTGGGGGCCAGTGGGTCCGGCGTCGCCGCCGGCGCCCGCCATCCCGGGCCGGTGCCTGCCGCGGCGCCCGGTCCCGGCCCGGCATCGCTGGAACTGCGCGGGGTTGGGTTCGGCTACGCTCGGGACCCGCGTCGGCACGGCACCGGCGCGCAGGACCGGGTCCTCCGGGACGTGGATTTCGCCGTGCGCCCGGGCGAGATCATCGCCGTGACCGGGCTCAACGGCGCCGGCAAGTCGACACTGCTGCGCCACTTCAATGGACTGCTCCGGCCCTCGGCCGGGGACGTGCTGGTCTGCGGGCGCAGCATTGCCGGCGAGCCGGTGGGAAAGGTCGCGGCCTCCGTGGGCCTGTTGTTCCAGCACCCCCGGGACCAGCTTTTCGAACGCACCGTCCTGCGGGAAGCCGCGTTCGGACTCCGGCAACTGTCCGGAAAGGCCGGCGCCGAGGGCAAGGCCCGGGCCGCGCTTGCCGCGGTGGGCCTGTCCGGTACCGAGGAGGCACACCCGGCCGAGCTGTCCGCCTCCCGGCAGCGGCTGCTCGCCCTGGCCACGGTCCTGGCCCGCGAACCGGCGGTGGTGGCCCTGGACGAACCGACCGTCGGGCTGGACCGGCACGGCCTCGAGGCGCTGCAGGGCGCCGTCGACCGCGCCGCCGCGCGGGGCGCCGCCGTCGTCATGGTCACCCACGACCTGGACTACGCACGGAGGAACGCGCACCGCGTCCTGGAACTCAGCGGCGGGAGCCTGCGGGAAATCTGACTGGGGCCGCGGGGTAGGCACGGAAACACCGCAGACATCGAGGCTGCCCACGTCATGGCGCCGCCGGGATGCCCGGCCACTCTCCCGAAAGCAGCGCCGCCGCCCGGACCAAAGTCCGGGCGGCGGCGCCAACAAAAGCGAGCGGTGAAGCCTGGCTTTAGGCCGGCTCTGACGCCACGCCCGGGGCCAGGAACTTCTTGCCGTTGACCCGTTCCGAGGCGCCCACCCGGTCCAGATACGGGGTGATCCCGCCCAGGAACATCGGCCAGCCCGCGCCGAGGATCATGCAGAGGTCAATGTCCTCGGGACCGGCCACAACGCCTTCCTCGAGCATCAGCCCGATTTCCTCCGCCAGGGCGTCCTGCGTCCGGCGCAGCACCTCCTCGCCGGTGGACGGGGTGCTGCCAAAGGACATCAGCGCCAGGGTTTCGGCCGGTATGAACGGCTTGCCGTCCGGGCCCGGCACCGGTGTGCCGTTCTGCACGGCCCAAATGGACGTCACACCGTTGTCGATCAGCACCTGCAGGTTCGCCGAGACCCTGAAGCGGTCCCCGAACGCCGTGTGCAGCGATTCCTGGACATGCTGCGCCACGGGCAGGCCCACCATGGCGCCGAGCACAAAGGGCGTCATGGGCAGGCCCATCGGCCGCAGCGCGTTATCGGCCACGTCGGCGGGGGTGCCCTCGTCGAAGGCCGCGGTGACTTCACCCATGAGGCGCAGCAGGACGCGGTTGACCACAAACGCGGCGGCATCCCTGACCAGCACCGCCGACTTCTTGAGCCCCTTGGCGAGCTCGAACGCGGTGGCCAGCACGGCGTCGTCGGTCTTCGGTGCCCGCACGATCTCCAGCAGCGGCATCACGGCCACCGGATTGAAGAAGTGGAAGCCGACCAGGCGCTCGGGGTGCTCAAGGTCCTCCGCCATCGCGGTGACGGACAGCGAGGACGTGTTGGTCGCGAGGATGCACTCTTCCGAGACGATCGCCTCGACTTCCTTGAAGACCTGCTTCTTGACGTTGAGTTCCTCGAAGACGGCCTCAATGACGAAGTCGGCGTCGGCGAAGGCCTCCTTCGAAACTGATCCCGTGACGAGCGCGCGGGTGCGGTTGGCGGCGTCGGGGCTGATCCGGCCCTTCGCCAGCAGCTTCTCCACCTCGGCGTGGACGTAACCCACGCCCTTGTCCACGCGGGCCTGGTCGATGTCCGTGAGGACCACGGGCACTTTGAGCTGGCGGGCGAAGAGCAGGGCGAGCTGGCTGGCCATCAGGCCGGCACCGACGACGCCGATCTTCGTCACCGGGCGCGCAAGCTTGCGGTCCGGGGCGCCGGCTGGACGCTTGGAGCGGCGCTGCACGAGGTCCAGGAAGGCGTACACCGTGGAGCGGAACTCGTCGGTCTGCATGAGGTCGGCGAGCGTCTCGCATTCGAGCTCAGCGGACTGCGCCTGGGTCAGGGTGCGGTTGGCCTCCATGACGTCCAGGACCTTGGCGGGCGCCGGGGAAGCGTTGGAGGTCTTGGCCTCCACGAAGGCGCGGCCCTTGGCGACGGCGGCCGCCCAGCGGGCGGCGACCTCCGGAGCGGACGGGTCCACGGCGTTCGCCCGCTCCGGCGCCACGGCACCGGCAATGACTTTCGCGGCCCACGCCAGGGACTGTTCCACGAAGTCGGCCGGCTCGAACATCGCGTCCGCCATGCCCAGCTGGTAGGCCTGCGGCCCGGTGAGCGTGCGGTTGTTGCTCAGCGGGTTTTCGATCATGACCTTGAGGGCGTTCTCCGGCCCGATCAGCCGCGGCAGGATGTGGACCCCGCCCCAGCCAGGGATGAGTCCGATGAACGCCTCGGGAAGGGCCAGAGCGCCGGCGCCGGTAGAGACCGTGCGGTAGGTGGACTGCAGCGCGATCTCCAGGCCGCCGCCCAGGGCCAGTCCGTTGATGAATGCGAAGCTCGGCACGCCGAGGTTCGCGAGGGTGGCGTAGACGTCGTGGCCGAGCTGGGCCATCCACAGGCCCTGTTCGCGTCCGCTGACGGACTTGACCGTGGAGAGGTCGGCGCCGGCCACGAGGAAGTACGGCTTGCCGGTGACGCCGACGCCGGCAATCTCGCCCCGGGCGGCGCGTTCCTTCAGTCCTTCCAGGACCGTGCCGAGTTCGATCAGGGTGTTGGGTCCGAGGGTGGTGGGCTTGGAGTGGTCCAGGCCGTTGTCGAGGGTGACCAGCGCGAAGATGCCGGGGCTTTTGCCGTCAGTCGTCTCCCCACCGTCGACGGGCGGCAGTTCGATGTCCTGGACGTAGGAGTGGGTGACCGTCTCGTGCGGGAAGAGGTCTGCAAGCTTGCGGAAGTCAGCGGCGCTCATGCTGTGGCTCCAGTCTCGGTGGTCGTGGTCTCTGCGTGCTGTGCTTCTGTGTTGTGCATTTCTATGCCCGGTGCTTCGGTGCCGTAATCCGCGTGATGCGGGTTCTCCCAGATTACGGTGGCGCCCATGCCCAGGCCGATGCACATCGTGGTCATGCCAAAGCGGACCGAGGGGTCCTCCTCGAACTGCCGGGCCAGCTGGTTCATCAGCCTGACCCCCGAGGACGCCAGCGGGTGCCCGACGGCGATCGCGCCGCCATAGCGGTTGACGCGGGGGTCGTCGTCGGCGATCCCGAAATGGTCCAGGAAGCTCAGGACCTGGACGGCGAAGGCCTCATTGATTTCGAAGAGCCCGATGTCCCCGATGCCGAGTCCGGCGTTCTTGAGTGCCTTCTCGGTGGCCGGGACCGGGCCGATGCCCATGACCTCGGGTTCGACGCCGGCGAAGGCATAGCTCACCAGGCGCATCCTGACCGGCAGCCCGAGTTCTTCGGCGGCATCGGCGGAGGCCAGCAGGGCTGCGGTGGCGCCGTCGTTCAGGCCCGCGGCGTTGCCCGCCGTGACCCGGCCGTGGGCGCGGAACGGCGTCCTAAGCGTGGACAGGTCCCCGAGCGAGGTCCCGGGGCGCGGGGGTTCGTCCACGGTGTTGACGGTCCAGCCCTGGCCCGGCTTCATCGTGGCGACGGGTACGAGGTCGGGCTGGATCTGGCCGTTGGCGTAGGCTGCGGCGAGCTTGTCCTGCGAGGCGACGGCGTAGGCGTCGGTGCGGTCCTTGGTGATGGCCGGGAAACGGTCGTGCAGGTTCTCGGCCGTGTTGCCCATGTTCAGCGCGGCCGGGTCCACGATCCGTTCGGACATGAAGCGCGGGTTGGGGTCGGCGCCGGCGCCCATCGGGTGGTTGCCCATGTGTTCCACGCCGCCGGCGATCACGACGTCGTACGCGCCGAAGCCGATGCCGCTCGCCGTCGTGGTGACGGCGGTCATGGCGCCGGCGCACATGCGGTCGATCGCGAAGCCGGGCACGGTGCGGGGGAGTCCGGCCAGCAGGGCGGCGGTGCGGCCGATGGTCAGACCCTGGTCGCCCGTCTGGGTGGTGGCGGCGATCGCGACCTCGTCGACCCGGTCCGCCGGAAGCGAAGGGTTGCGGCGCATCAGTTCGCGGATGCACTTGACCACGAGGTCGTCGGCGCGGGTGCCCGCGTAGATGCCCTTGTCGCCGGCGCGGCCGAACGGGGTGCGGACGCCGTCGACAAAGACGACGTCGCGCACGGTCCTGTTTCTTCCGCTGCTCGGGTTTGCGCTGCTGGGTTTTCCGCTGGTGCGGGCTTGGCTCACGGCGTACTCCTCATTGAGACATGGTGCCGGAACCGTGCCTGTGGCAGGGGTTGCCACAGGCAGGAGGGTTCCGAGCGACATCATGCATTATGTTACTCGCCAGTAACATAGCTGGCAAGGAGGAGATGAGCGGCCCCGGAAGGAGCCGCTAGACCGTGGAACCCGACGGCGCCTCCGCGGCGGCCTTGGGTTCCTTTGCGGGCAGCGGCTCGGGGTGCAGGAAGGCCTCGGCAATGAGCGGAGCCGTGATTTCGATCTGCCACTGGCGCGCCCCGAGGTTCGCCAGTTCCTCGGCCACGCCTTCCTCGCTGCATTCTGCCGGTGGACGCCAGGCGACCCGCCGAAGATAGTCCGGGGTCAGCAGGTTCTCCACCGGCAGGTTCAGTTCCTCGGCCCTGGCCTGGAGTTTTGGACGGGCGGTGGCGAGCCTGGCGGCCGCCTCCGGGTCCCGGTCCGCCCAGACGCGCGGGGGCGGGGGAGCGTTGGTGGGCAGGTGCAGCGGCGGCAGGTCCTCCAGGGCCCGGGCCACGCCGATGCAGCGCAGCCAACGGGGGGCTTCCCGCTGTGCGGCGCGGCCGTGGAAGCCCTTGGTGCCCAGGAGCTGGGGAACCGTGGAGGGCATCGCTTTGGCCGCGGCGACGAGCGCGGAGTCCGGGATCAGCCGGCCGGGGGCGACGTCACGTTTCTGGGCCAGGGAATCGCGTTCCAGCCACAGCTCCCGGACTGCGGCCAGTTGGCGTCGGTCCCGGATCTGGTGCAGCCCGGACGTCTTGCGCCACGGATCAACGCGCGGCGGGGCCTGTCCGGCTTCGAGGATGGCGGCGAATTCCTGCTCGGCGTATTCCAGCTTCGCGTCCGCCACGAGCAGCTCAATCAGTTCCTCGCGCAGCTCGGTCAGGACTTCGACGTCGAGCGCGGCGTAGCGCAGCCACGGTTCCGGCAGGGGGCGGGTGGACCAGTCGGCGGCGGAGTGTTCCTTCGCCAGGCCGAAGCCCAGGAGCTGTTCGATCACGGCGGCGAGGCCCACCCGGGGCAGCCCGGCCAGGCGGGCGGCGAGCTCGGTGTCGAAGAGTTTGTCCGGCCACATGCCGAGTTCGGACAGGCAGGGCAGGTCCTGGCTGGCGGCGTGCAGGATCCATTCGACGCCGCGCAAAGCGTCATTGATGATGCTGAGGTCCCCGAAAGGTTCGGGATCGATCAGCCAGGTTCCGGAGCCTTCGCGCCGGATCTGGACCAGGAAGGCGCGCTGGCCGTAGCGGAACCCCGAGGCGCGCTCCGCGTCCACGCCCGCAGGGCCGTGGCCGGCGGCGAGGGCCGCGGCGCAGCGTTCGAGTCCGGACTGGGTTTCAATGACCAGCGGCACGCCGTCGCGGGGAATGTCGAGGTCGATCACTTCAGGGACCAGGCTGTCGAAGCCTTCCACGGTGATGTGGGCTGTGGTGTCAGCAGCCTCGGCCGTGGTGCGACTGGCGCCGGCCGTGCTGATTTCCGGATTCTGAGGGGTCATGGTCTCTACAGTTTACCGACAACATGGCGTATAGGGCCGTGACCGCGGCCGAACAGGGGCCTCATGCGTGTCCGCGGGGGCGGCGGGGAAGGGCCGTGACGCCCTCGGGCAGGGGCGGCAGCCCGGCGAAGGTGCAGACCATGTCCGACCACGCCTCCAGGTGCGAGGTGATGTCCGGGGTGGCCGGGGTCCAGGAGGCCCGGAGCTCAATGTCGATTGAATTCGGCCGGTCCGACAACGTTCCAAAGCTCTCCGAGAGCACCCGGGTGGCGGTGCCGCCGGCGGAGCGGTAGGGGGCCTGATGGTTCTCCAGCGCTTCGACCAGCCAGGTCCACGCCACGGACCCCAGGAGTTCGTCGTTGCCCATCTCGGGTTCCAGCTGGGCGCGGATGTAGGTGACGATCCGGAATTCCCCGTCCCATACGGCAGAGCCGTCGGGATCGTGGAGCAGAATGAAGCGGCCAGTGGCCAGCTCGACGTCGTCGCTGCCGGACGCCCGTGCCAGCGCCGCGGCGGCCGGGCCGTGGACCGGTCCGCCGGCGGGGGAGTCGCCCGGGCCGATCACTTCCGCGCCCAGGGCCACCGCGAACGGTGCCAGCCGGGACGGGGCCGGAATTTCGTCCAGGTGCAGCTCGCTGCGGCACCGTGCCTGCCGAAGGGTCCCCAGGGCGAAGAGGAAATCTGCCGGAACCTGATCGAGGGAGCTCACCTTGGAAGGTTATGCAACGGCCGGAGCCCTGCCCGGCAGGCTCGCCGCCGGGCAGGGGAAGCGGTGCACGGTTCAGGCAGCGGCGAGCTCGCGCTTGATGGCCGCAATGAAGGAATCAACGTCATCCTCGGTGGTGTCGAAGGAGCACATCCAGCGGACCTCGCGGGCCGCCTCGTTCCAGTCGTAGAAGCGGAAGGACTTGCGCAGCCGGTCCGCGACACCGGCAGGCAGGACGGCGAAGACGCCGTTGGACTCGGTCTTCTGCGTCAGTTCGACGCCGGGGATCGCCTCGACGCCGGAGCGCAGCCGGGCGGCCATGGCGTTGGCGTGCGAGGCCGAGCGCAGCCACAGCTCACCCTCGAGGAGGGCAATGAACTGGGCGGACATAAACCGCATCTTGGAGGCCAGCTGCATGTTCATCTTGCGCAGGTAGACCAGGCCGTGTGCGGCCTCCGGGTTCAGGGCGACCACAACCTCGCCGAACAGCAGGCCGTTCTTCGTGCCGCCGAAGGAGAGGATGTCCACGCCGGCGTCACGGGTAAAGGCCCGCAGCGGGACGCCCAGGTGGGCGGCGGCGTTGGCCAGCCGGGCACCGTCCATATGCAGCTTCATGCCCTTTGCGTGGACATGCTCAGCGATGGCCCGGACCTCGTCCGGGGTGTAGCAGGTGCCAAGCTCGGTGGTCTGGGTGATGGACACGGCCAGCGGCTGGGCGCGGTGCTCATCGCCCCAGCCCCAGGCTTCCTGGTCGATCAGTGCGGGGGTGAGCTTGCCGTCGGTGGTGGGGACCTGCAGCAGCTTGATGCCGCCGATCCGCTCCGGTGCACCGTTTTCGTCCATGTTGATGTGGGCGGTGGAAGCGCAAATGACCGCACCCCAGCGCGGAAGGAGCGACTGCAGGGACAGGACGTTGGCTCCCGTGCCGTTGAACACCGGGAAGCACTCGATGCCTTCGCCGAAGTGCTCTTCCATCAGCTGCTGCAGGCGCGCGGTGTAATCGTCCTCGCCGTAGGAGACCTGGTGGCCTTCGTTGGCGGCGGCCAGGGCCGCAAGAACTTCCGGGTGCACGCCGGAATAGTTGTCCGAGGCGAAGCCGCGGACGGAGGGATCGTGGAGCCGCACCGCAGTGCCGGCAGGGACAGTTTCAACTGTGCTGGTCATCGTTTTGCTCACGCTTTCAGTCTAAGAGGTCGGGCCGCCCGGGCTAAGCCCGGGGCCCTGGATCGGGTCCCAGACCCTGTGCCACAGACGCTGGGGCCCTGGATCCGGGCCGCGGAATCAGGGGCAGTTCAGCGGCTGAGCAGCAGCCGCTGGCCGTTCAGGTCGCCGGCAGGAGCGTTGAAGAGTCCCGCTGCGGCAGCCGCCAGGTCAGCCACGTCCGTGAAGCCCGGGAACTTGCGGTCCGGGGCCTTGGCCCGCATTTTCGCGTCAACGAGGGCTTTCACCACGAAAATGACGGCGGCGCTCCGCAGCGCGGCGCTGTCCTGTCCGGCGTTATCCTGTTGCGCCCTGTCCTGCTCTGGAGTGCCTGTGCCGGTGGCATTGCCCGCGGCGTGGACCCGGCGGAAGCCGTCAGCGACCGCCAGCGTCCAGGCCTCGGCGGCCGCCTTGGCCGCGGCGTAGCTCGCCCCCGCCGCCGTCGGGGCGCTTACCGCCGTGGAGGACACCATGGCGAAGCGTCCTGCCTCAGAGGCAGCGAGGTCGTCGAAGAAGACGCGCGTAACGTTCCGCAGGGTGGTGACGGCGTTGCGCGCCAGGAAGTCCCAGTCGTCGTCGCTCTGGTCGGTGATGCCTTTCGCGCCGCGCCAGCCGCCCACCAGGTGGATAACGCCGTCGACGCGTCCGGCCAGGCCGGCAATGCTTTCCCGCAGGGCGCGGACGTCGGCCAGGCTGGCGAGGTCGCAGGCGAGCGGCGTGACGCCGTCGCCGGCCTCGGCGGCGGCTGCCTCGATGCGCGCGGCATCCGATCCGACCGTGAAGACCCTGTGGCCGGCGCCGCGCAGGGCGCGGGCCGTCGCGATTCCCGACGGCCCGCTGCCCCCCGTGACCAGCACGTTCAAAGTGCGTCCGGCACTCATCCGGCGTTCAGGGCCTGGGTGCCGCCGGACTCTGATCCCGTGTCAGTGCCGGTATCTGTGCTGATGTCTGACGACCCGGTGATGCCGGCAGTGGAGTCGATGACGGGCCGCATCTTCTTCTCCAGCGCCTCGTAGAACATGGAGAGCGGGAACTCGTCGTCGAGGACCTGGTCCGTGAGGCCGCGGGGCGGACCGTCCAGGGGGAGGGCGTCCGGACCCTTGGCCCAGACCGAGGCCGGGTTGGGCGTGACCGTGCCGGAGATGAGCTCGTAGGCGGCGAGCCAGTGGGCCATCTTGGGGCGGTCGATCGAGCGCCAGTACAGTTCCTCGATCTTCGCGCCGAGTTCAACCACGACGTCGGCAGCCTCGTCCCAGTCGATGCTGAGTTTGCTGTCGGTCCAGTGCAGGACGTGGTGCTGGTGCATCCAGGCGAAGAGCAGCTGGCCGCCAAGGCCGTCGTAGTTCCGTACGCGCGTGCCGGTGATGGCGAAGCGGAAGATGCGGTCGAAGATCACGGCGTACTGGACCAGCTTGGCGTGCCGGCGGGCCTCCGGGTCAGCGTCCTCGTCCTTCTCGATCTTCACGGATTCGCGGAAGGCGGTGAGGTCGCAGCGCAGCTCCTCCAGTGAGTAGAGGAAGAACGGCATGCGCTGCTTGATCATGAACGGGTCGAAGGGCAGGTCGCCGCGCATGTGGGTGCGGTCGTGGATCAGGTCCCACATGACAAAGGTTTCCTGCGTCAGCTGCTGGTCCTCCAGGAGCCCGGCGGCGTCCTCGGGCAGCTGCAGGGAGGTGATCTCGGCGGCGGCGCGCAGGACGCGGCGGAAGCGTGCGGCCTCGCGGTCGGCGAAGATCGCGCCCCACGTAAACGTCGGGGTCTCGCGGACCGCGACGGTCTCGGGGAACAGGACTGCGGAGTTGGTGTCGTAGCCCGCGGTGAAGTCGAGGAACCGGATCGGGACGAAGAGCTTGTTGGAGTATTCGCCGGCTTCCAGGCCGCCGATGAATTCCGGCCAGATGACCTCGATCAGCACGGCCTCGACGAGGCGGCTGCTGCTGCCGTTCTGGGTGTACATCGGGAACACGACCAGGTGCTGGAGTCCGTTGACCCGGTGCTGCTGCGGCTGGAACGCCTGCAGGGAATCCAGGAAGTCCGGGACCCCAAAGCCGCCATCGGCCCAGCGGTCAAAGTCGGTGACCAGCAGTTCCAGGTAGTTCGCGTCGTGCGGGAAGGACGGGGCCAGGGCCGCGACCGCCGAGGTGATGGTTGCGACGTGGCCGGCCGCGGCTTCGTGGGCTTCGGCATCCGGCACGGATCCGTCCTGGACCTGGAGGGCGCGCAGGGCGGTGGCGGCAGCCTTGAGCCGCAGCCATTCCTGGTTGCCGGCGGTGATCGGGGCGGGGGCGGTAAGAGCGGTCGTGGTCATCGTCGACGGTCGCCTTTCTGTTTGCTGTGGAGCGTGTCGCTGGATCTAAATCGAGCGTAGCAAGCAAGCAGAGACTCTAATGCAAAATTGCCTCGAGCATAAGAAAGTCTGTGGCAAGTGATTCTGAAAAGCCGTTCCAGCGGAAGGAGAGGCAGGGCTGCGGGCTACTGCCCGGCGTCGTCCGCGGGAACCAGCTTCAGGGAAACCGAGTTGATGCAGAAGCGCTGGTCCGTGGGGGTGCCGTAGCCCTCGCCGTCGAACACGTGCCCCAGGTGGGAATCACAGGTGCTGCAGCGGACTTCCACCCGGTCCATGCCCATGGTGCGGTCATGGATGTAGCGAACGGTGCCCTCGGCGAGCGGCGCCCAGAAGGACGGCCAGCCGCAGTGCGAGTCGAACTTTTCGTTGCTGGTGAAGAGTTCGGTGCCGCAGGCCCTGCATTTGTAGACACCGCGGGTGTGGGTGTCCCAGTATTCGCCGGTGTACGGCCGCTCGGTGCCTGCCTGACGGAGCACGCGGTACTCCTCGGGCGTCAGTTCCTCGCGCCACTGGGCGTCTGTCTTTTCGACGGGCGTTCCGGCCGGAGCCTGGTCAAAGGCCGTGGCGGCGGGGTCGGTCGCGGGGTCGGCTGCGGGCACTGCCGAGGGCATGGATTTAGGCCTGTTAAAGATACTCATAGCCTCAATAACGCTCAGGAGTCCCCGATAAATCCCGAACCGGCGTAAAGATGCAGGACGGGCAGCCCCAGCTTGTCCTGTGCCTTGGTGGCCCAGTCGGTGTGGAACGTGTCGGCCACGGCGTGCGGGCGGGTGATGACCACAGCCTGTCCGGCGCTGAGTTCCTTGACCTTGGCAACCAGGCCGTCAACGGCCTTGCCCTCGACGACTTCGCCCGAGACGCCGCCGCCCAGACCGGCCAGCGCGGCCAGCGAGGAGGCCAGGGTGTCGGCTGCTTCGGCCCGCTCCTCGGCGGGATCCGAGTGTGCCGTCAGTTCACGGAAGGCCTTGGCGATTTCAAGCATGGAAAGGTTTTCCAGGAAATCCACCACCAGGTGCCGCTCGGTGTTGGCCGGCACCAGGATCAGCAGGGGCGCATCACCGCCGGCAATCAGGGTTTCAATATTGACGCGGTCATCCGCACCGAGGGGCTCTTCTGTCAAAATGACGATTGGATCACTCATGACCCCAGCCTAGTCGCGCTCGTGTTGACCTGCATCGTTGTGTCCCGCGGGACCCTGGCGTGTCTGTACCGGCCCGGCCGTGCGCCTGAAATCCCGCCAATGCCGTGGTTGGGCTGCGCTTCAGTAAGAATGGTGCCATGGCATCCTCCCTGCGCCTCCGCCCGGACCTCCGCCAGACCGCTGCCCGCCAGGCCGCTGCCCGGCGGGCCGCTGCCCGCAGAACAGCACTCCCCGCCGCGCCAGCCCCCGGCGGCGTGACGTCAGGGAGCGCCAAGTGGGCGGTGGGGGGCATCATCGGCGGCAGCGCCGCTGCGGGCGTGCTCGCCGCCGGCTCCTCCGCCCTCGCCCTCTACTTCGCCCGCCGCGTCATCACCCCGGCCCGGTTCCGGGCAGAGGACCAGGAAGTGCTGGCCGTCATCCGCGAGGGACGGGCGCTGCGGGTCATTTTCGCCGCCACCCCGGACGCCACGGTCGACGGGGTGTACGGTTTCTTCTTCGACGGCGGCCGCGGGCATGCGCGGATCGGCCGGATCCTGTCCTACTCCCCGGCCGAACGCACCGTGCTGCGCGAGGTCGAGCACGTCTACAGCGGGGACATGTCCACCGCCCGGCGCGGCTGGTGGAGCGGCGCGGCCTTTCCGGATCCGGCCGCCCTGGGGTTTCCGGTGGAGGACGTGCTGATCGACGTCGACGCCGGGACCGCGCCGGCCTGGCTCGTCCGCGCCGCGCCGGCCGTGGCGGAGGATGTGGCCCCCGACGTGTGGGCGATCATGGTGCACGGGCGCGGGGCCACCCGGCAGGAAGGGCTGCGGGCCGTCCGGACCGCCAGGGAACTGGGCATGTCCAGTCTTCTGATCTCCTACCGCAACGACGGCCTGGCCCCGTCAGCCAGCGACGGGCGGTACGGCCTGGGCTCCACCGAATGGCGCGACGTCGAGGCCGCCATCGGCTACGCCGTACAGCAGGGCGCCCGCGAGGTGGTTTTGTTCGGCTGGTCGATGGGCGGCGCGATATGCCTCCAGACCGCTGACCTTTCCCGGCACCGCCACTTGATCCGGGCCATGGTCCTGGACGCGCCGGTGATCAACTGGGTCAACGTGCTGGCCCACCACGCGGAGCTGAACCGGATTCCGTCGTCCGTGGGCCGCTACGGACAACTCATGCTCAGCCACCGCCTGGGCCGGCGGCTGACCGGGCTGGCCGCGCCCGTCGACCTCAAAGCGATGGACTGGGTCTCGCGGGCCGTGGAGCTGAGGACGCCGACCCTCATTGTGCACAGCGTGGACGACGAGTACGTACCGTACGGGCCCTCAGCGGCGCTGGCCGAGAAAAACCCCGAGATGGTCACCTTCGAGCCCTTCGACAAGGCCCTGCATACCAAGGAATGGAACGTGGACCCGGAGCGCTGGGAGCGGCAGGTCTCGGCCTGGCTCCGGCAGCAGCTGGCGCCCCGCGCCAACCCCGGCGACCAGGAGCCTCCGGCCGGCAATGCCGCATTCAATTGACAGATCATTGACAGATCACGGCAGTGTTGTGCGCGAACATGGCCGTGACGTGCCGTCTCGATATCTGGGGCCGGGTCAGTCGCGCCGGGTCCCGATCCTGGCCGTGCGGGCAGCCGTGAGCCGAATGAGCTCGGCCGGATCCAGCTCGATGTCCAGGCCGCGCCGTCCACCCGAAACGAGGATGGTCTCCAGCGCCAGTGCGCTCTCATCCACCACCGTGGGGGAGGACTGGCGCTGGCCGAGCGGTGAGATGCCGCCGAGAACATATCCGGTCCGCCGCTGCGCCGCGGCCGGATCGGCCATCTCTGCTTTCTTGCCGCCCAAAGCCGCGGCCATCGCCTTGAGGTCCAGGCTGCCGCTGACCGGCACGACGCCGACGGCGAGCCGGCCGTCGACGTCGACCATCAGGGTCTTGAAGACCCGGTCAGGGTCGACGCCGAGCACTTCCGCCGCTTCCAGGCCATAACTGGCCGCCGCGGGGTCATGGGTGTAGGGGTGGGCCACAAAGGGAACCCCGGCCGCCGCGAGTGCCGCGGTGGCCGGAGTTCCCTGCGACGCGTGCTTGCGGGCCATGTTCTCTGGCTGTCCGGGCGCCGAAGGTCAGGACTGCGCCGACGGCTGGCGGTCTCCGGAGGCGACGACCTTGCGCTTGATCCGGCCCAGCATGGCGGTCATTCCGCGCATGCGCAGCGGAGTGATGGCCCGGGTCAGGCCCAACAGTTCGGGCATGTCGTCGGGGACGGCCAGGATTTCCGCGGCGCTGAGCCCGTCGAGTCCTTCGTGGAGCACTCCGGCGAAGCCGCGGGTGGTCGGGGCCTCCTTGGGTGCCTTGAAGTAGAGCCGGACGCGCTCAGGCGCGTCGCCGTCGGCCTGTTCCGTCTCGACCGTGAGGAACAGCGGCGTCTGGCACTCCACTACCTGCTCGAGCAGCTCCGGGTGATCCCGGAACCGCTCCGGAAGTTCCGGAAGCCCCTGCGAGAACTCAAGGAGCAGCTGCAGCCGCTCTGCTTCGGTCAGGGCCTGGAAATCGTCGACAATGTCCGCCAGTGCGGCGGGGAGGGCTGAAGTATTCATCACTCCCAGCTTACGCAGGCGCGCCGATTGTGTCCCTGTCGGGACCGGTCCCGCTCCACGGTCACCGCGGCTAACGGCCGGCCGGAACCGCGCCGCGTTCGGCACCCTTGACGATCGGGACGCGCACGGCGTTGCCCCATTCGGTCCAGGAGCCGTCGTAGTTCCGCACGGTCTCAAAGCCCAACAGGTACTTCAGCGCAAACCAGGTGTGGCTGGACCGCTCGCCGATCCGGCAGTACGCCACGACGTCGTCGCCTTCGTTCAATCCGGCCTCGCCGAGGTAGAGGGCCTCGAGCTCGCCGCGGTTCCGGTACGTGCCGTCGCCGGCCGCCGCGCGGGCCCAGGGGATGGAGGCCGCCGTGGGGATGTGGCCGCCGCGCAGCGCGCCCTCTTCCGGGTAGGCGGGCATGTGGGTGCGCTGGCCGGTGTACTCCTCGGTCGAGCGGACGTCGATCAGCGGCTTGCCGAAGTGCGCCAGGACGTCATCCTTGAAGGCGCGGATCGGGGCGTCGTCCCGCTCCACGACGGGGTAGTCGGCAGGGGTGGTGACGGTCGTGACGGTGGAGAGCGCCCGGTCTTCCGCGATCCACTTGTCCCGGCCGCCGTCCAGGAGCCGGACGTCCTCGTGGCCGAAGAGCGTGAACACCCACAGGGCGTATGCGGCCCACCAGTTCGACTTGTCGCCGTAAATGACCACCGTGCTGTCCCGGGAAATGCCTTTGGACGCGGCCAGCGCGGCGAAGGCTTCACCGTCGACGTAGTCGCGGGTCACCTCGTCGTTCAGGTCCGTGTGCCAGTCGATTTTCACTGCTCCCGGGATGTGCCCGGTCTCGTACAGCAGGACGTCTTCGTCGGATTCGACCACCACGAGATTGCCGCCGTCGAGGGCACCGTCCTCGATCGCCGTGGCCAGCCATTCCGTGGACACCAGGCGGTCAGGGTGGGCGTAGGCGGCGAATTTCTCGTTCTGCTCAACGGGGTAGGTCATTGCGATGGCCTTTCACTTGAACGGTCAGGAGGCCGGGCGCGGAAAGCGTGCGCCGCGCCGGGCCTGTTACAACACTAGTCACGGGCCGGTGGGAATGCTCCACCGGGTTCACACGGGGAAATGTGGTCTTCCTCACGCCGGCCGCGGGTCCACAGTCGCGCACGCGGGCCGGCCAGGGCTTTGCCGGTATTCTTGCTGGGGACAAGAGACCAGCAGAACGGACCACCTTGGTACAGATCGAACAGCTCGCCGCCCGCACACCGGCAGTTTCCGTGGATGAACTCCTCAATGGGTTCTATCCGTCGCCGCGGTTCGGTGAGGTGTCGTTTTCCAGCTACCGGCCCGATCCCGCCCAGCCCAGCCAGGCCCAGGCGGTCCATGCCCTGCAGCATTTTGCGGCGGGCGTGGGCGCACGCGACGGCGACGGGCTGTTCAAGCGGCTCTTCGGCAAGAAGGACACTTCGCGGGCCGGGATCTACCTCGACGGCGGATTCGGTGTGGGCAAGACCCACTTGCTGGCATCGCTGTGGCACGCCGCCCCCGGGCCCAAGGCCTTCGGCACGTTCGTCGAATACACCAACCTCGTCGGTGCGCTGTCCTTCCGCAAGACCGTTGAGGCCCTGAGCCACTACAAGCTGGTCTGCATCGATGAATTTGAGCTCGATGATCCGGGCGACACTGTGCTCATGTCCCGGCTCATGCGCGAACTCGCCGACGCCGGCGTGAAGCTTGCCGCCACATCGAACACGCTGCCGGGGTCCCTCGGGGACGGGCGCTTCGCCGCCGTCGACTTCGCCCGCGAAATCCAGGTGCTGGCGGACCAGTTCGACGTCGTGCGGATCGACGGCGAGGACTTCCGCCACCGTGGCCTGCCGGCCGCGCCGTCGCCGCTGCGCAATGATGACCTGACCCACCACATGCATGCCGAGTTCGACGGCAAGACCGTGGCCCGCGATGAGTTCAGCACGTTGATCAACCACCTGGCCGGCGTGCACCCGAGCCGTTACCGCCAGCTGTTGGAGGGGATCGAGGGCGTGGTCTGGAAGAACGTGCACACGATTACCGAGCAGGCCGTTGCGCTGCGCTTCGTGGTGCTGGCTGACCGGCTGTACGACAAGGACGTGCCCATCCTTGCCAGCGGTGTGCCGTTCGACCAGCTCTTCACCGAGGAAATGATGACCGGCGGGTACATGAAGAAGTACTTCCGCGCCGTCTCCAGGCTGACCGCGCTGGCCCGCGAGGGCCAAAACCACGAACCGTCCTAGCCGCCAGCCCCTCCAAGTACAACGCCAAATCCAACGCGGGGTCAGTTACGGCCCATCCGGATGCACCGGATGGGCCGTAACTGACCCCGCGTTGCCTGGTTGGAGTCGCCCTTAAATGCCGGAGGTGCCGGCGCCGCCTCTCGGCGGGACCGGCACCTCGCTGACGGATCTGGGTCAGAGGCCTGGCTGGCGGGGTTCCCCGGCTACGGGGGGCTCACCGGCTGCGGGAGTCTGATCGGCGACCGGGGCCGAATTCGGCCGGTCGTTCGCCTTGTCCACGAAGTCGGAAGCGCCACGCTGCACGGCATCGATCGTGCCGGCGTGCTTTCCGCCGGTCTTGGAGTCGACGAAGTCGCCTGCCTTTTCGATGCCGTCCTTGATGGCTTCTTCGTTGCCACCAATAACTTGCTGAGCCTTGCCCTTTAGATCGTCAAGTAAACCCACGGGCACCTCCCTTCGGTCGCGGAGCCAGATCGCTCCTTGCGTTTTCTACCCTAGCGGGAGGTGGCGGGGGTGCCAAGGGTGTCCGCCCAGAGGATAAAAGATGGAAGGCCAGGTGCACAGGGTAGAAGGGCCCGGAGTGCACCAATCCGCAGTGCACAAACCCGCAGTGCACAAACCCGCAGTGCACAAAAAAGAGCAGCTCCGGGGGAGCTGCTCTTGTGGTGGGCGATACTGGGATCGAACCAGTGACCTCTTCCGTGTCAGGGAAGCGCGCTACCGCTGCGCCAATCGCCCGCAACCGGAAGGATCCGGAGTGGAGTTGTAATGAAGAGAGCGGACGACGAGATTCGAACTCGCGACATCCACCTTGGCAAGGTGGTGCTCTACCAGCTGAGCTACGTCCGCATTTTAGTCCATGCCGGCTGGGCCGGTGGTACTGCATCAAGCAAGTTGCCTTGCTCTGGTGGGCGATACTGGGATCGAACCAGTGACCTCTTCCGTGTCAGGGAAGCGCGCTACCGCTGCGCCAATCGCCCCTTGCATCCGATCGAAACCGGAAACCAGGGTTTTCACCGAGGTGGGTACGGGATTCGAACCCGTGTATACGGCTTTGCAGGCCGCTGCCTCGCCTCTCGGCCAACCCACCGTGTAGGCAGGATTCCGAAGAACCTTTGCCGTGACAGTGTCCTGCGAGCGGACGACGAGATTCGAACTCGCGACATCCACCTTGGCAAGGTGGTGCTCTACCAGCTGAGCTACGTCCGCATTGTTGGTGTGCATTTCCTTGCCGCATTCGGCATTTCCTCGCGTTCCAACGAGTAAGAACTCTATAGGAGGTTCTGGGAATCTACAAATCGAGACCCATTGGCCCGCGTTCGATGGCCTTACTTCCCCGAGTTCTAGGGGATTTTGCTAATTACAGCGCTGTAATTAGCGTCGGTGTTCAGCCGTGGCCCTAAGTGGCGCCGGGACTACTGAGCGGGCCTTCTGAGTGGGACGCCTGGAACGGCCGGTGGAGGGCCGGTGGAACTGCCCGTGCATGGGCCTGTTGCGCGGGAGTATTGGGCCCGCATTCCCGCCGCGGCCAGGTTCCCCCGGGCCGATTTCTAAAATCCGCCCGGGTGGGCTAGCATTCAATGTCGTTAGGGCGATTGGCGCAGTGGTAGCGCGCTTCGTTCACACCGAAGAGGTCACTGGTTCGAACCCAGTATCGCCCACTAACGAAATGGTCTGTTCCGCTGAATCAGCGGGGCGGGCCATTTTGCTTTTCGTCGTTGTCTGACCCCCGTGAAAGAGTCTTCATATGACCGCTCCACTCCTCGCCCACGCCACGGACCATGGCCGCATGTACGCCCGCTCCACGTCGGCTCAGTTCTCTGTCCCTTCCATCACCACGGTGATCGGCCAGCAGCCACACGGCCTGGATGGCTGGTTCGGGTACATGGGCGCCAACAGCCTGGCCCAGGATCCCGAGCTCCCCGGCATCCTGGGGAGCCCGGCCAAACTGCGGCAGGCGGTCAGCCGGGCCGCCAAGGCGGCGGAGTCGTACCGGGACGATGCCGCCAAACGCGGCGACCGGGTCCACAACTATTGCGAGCAGGTTGCGCTGCGTGCGCTCGGCCGGCCGCACCAGATGAAGGAAACACGGGAGGCGCTGGCCGCCAACGGCGAGGAAGCCTTCGCGGCACGCTTCGACGAATGGTGGGAGCTCTTCCAGGTTGAGCCCATCGCCCCGGAAATTACGGTGTGGAACAAGACGGTCGGCTATGCCGGCACCCTGGACCTCGTCGCACGGATCAACGGCCGGACCTGTCTTATCGACTACAAGACCAAGGGCACCAGCCGGGACGGCACCGTCAAACCGCTTGATGACAAGGTGGTCATGCAGCTCGTGGCGGGCATGAAGGCGGAGGAAAGCCTCGTGGATCCCGTCGCGGGGGAGTGGGAGGCCTGGCAGCACGGCGAGTCCCCGATCCTCCTGGCCGTGGCGGTCGGCGAGACCGAGGTCCGTCCGCAGCGGGCCAACCCCGAGGTCCTGAAGCATCACTGGTGGAAATTCTGTGCGCTGCGCCGCGTGTGGGAGATGTCCGCCGACACGGCAACCGCCGGAGCAGCACTGCTCCCGCTGGCGCCGCCCGTGAAGCGCTGACCAGAAGCGCTGACCAGAAGCACCGACAAGAAGCACCGACAAGAAGCACCGACCAGACGCGCCGAACAGAAGCCGGGCAGCTGCAACTAAACTGGACTGGACCCCTAGCCGCCCACCGTGAGGACAGACTGCACATGGCCATTTTGAATATCCGCATCATCGGAGATCCTGTGCTGCGCACAGTCGCCGATCCCGTGACGGAATTCGGGCCTGAACTGGCAAAGCTCGTCGCCGACATGACCGAAACCATGGAGGATGTCGAGGGCGCCGGCCTGGCCGCGCCCCAGGTCGGTGTGAGCCTGCGCGTCTTCACCTACCGGATCGGCGGCGTCGAGGGTCACATCGTCAACCCCGTGCTGGAAAACAGCGAGGACTTCCAGCCGGACCAGGTCGAGGGATGCCTGTCCATCCCGGGCCTGGGCTTCCCCGTCCGCCGGTACCGCCAAACCCGGGTGACCGGCGTGGACCTGCACGGCAACCCCGTCACCGTGGAGGGCGAAGACATGCTGGCGCGCTGCTTCCAGCACGAGACCGACCACCTGGACGGCATTCTCTATACCGACCGGCTCGAGGGCGAAGACCGAAAGGCCGCCCTGCGCGCCATCCGCAATGCCAACTACGACGCCATCACGGAACAGACAACCACCAAGCGCGCGAAGAGCGTCGGGACGAGCTTTGGCGGGTCCAGCTTCGGAATCACCCCGTGAGGGTTCTCTTCGCCGGGACCCCCGCTGTCGCCGTGCCGTCGCTCGACGCCCTTGTTGCCGCCGGGTTCGACGTCGTCGCTGTCCTCACCCGCCCGGACGCACCGCTGGGACGCAAACGCGTCCTGACGCCGTCGCCCGTGGCCGCCAGGGCCGCCGAGCTCGGCATTGAGATCATCCACGCCGCCAAAGTCGATGCCGGGGTCACCGCCCGCATTGCCGCCGCAGCACCGGACGTCGCGGCGATCGTGGCCTATGGCGGGCTGATTCCCCCTGCGGCTCTCGCTGTCCCCCGCCACGGCTGGGTGAACCTGCACTTCTCCCTGCTGCCGGCCTGGCGCGGCGCAGCTCCCGTGCAGCGCGCCGTCATCGCCGGCGACGACGTCACGGGTGCCGTCACCTTCCGCCTGGAGGAGGGGCTGGACACCGGTCCGGTCTTCGGGACCCTCACCGAGACCGTGCACCCCGCCGACACCGCCGGGGCCCTGCTCGAACGCCTCTCCTACAGCGGCGCGGTCCTGCTGGCCCAAACGCTGTCCGCCATCGACGCCGGCAAGGCCGTCGCGCTCCCGCAGCAGGGCGACGTCAGCCTGGCACCGAAACTCAGTCTCGAAGACGGCCGGCTCGACTGGCAGCAGCCCGCCCTGGCGATCGGCCGCCGAGCCCGCGGCGTCACGCCGGAACCGGGCGCCTGGACACTGCTGGAGGGCCAGCGGATCAAACTGGAGCCAGTGCTGCCGGCAGCGGACTCGGCGGCGCTTGGGCCCGGACAGCTGGCATTGGACGGAAAACGGGTTCTCGTCGGTACGGGATCGCACCCGGTGGAATTGACGCGGGTGCAACCCGCGGGCAAGAAAATGATGGCCGCCGCTGATTGGGCGCGTGGGCAGGCAACACTTGAAAGCGTGGTATTCGAATGAGCGGTTCCGGGACCAACGGCAACAGCCGAGGCAGTGGCCAGGGCGCCGGGGGCGGCAGCAGGCGGAACGCCCAGGGCCGGGAACGCAACCGCGGCCCGCAGCGCGGCTTCACCGAGAGCGCCCCGTCCCAGCGGACCCGCCGCGCCGATCCGGCCCGGCTGGTTGCCTTTGAAGTGCTCCGCGCCGTGGCCGCCGAGGACGCCTACGCGAACCTGGTGCTCCCGGCCCGGATCCGGCACCACGGGCTGGACAAGCGCGACGCCGGTTTCGCCACCGAACTCAGCTATGGCGCCCTCCGCGGCCAGGGCACGTACGACGCCATCCTGGCCCGGTGCGTGGACCGTCCGCTGGAGGAGCTGGATCCCGCGATCCTGGATGCCCTGCGGATCGGGGTGCACCAGCTGCTCGCCATGCGCGTGCCCGCTCACGCCGCCCTGGACCAGACGGTGGGGCTGGCCCGCGCCGTGATCGGGGCCGGGCCCTCGGCACTGATCAACGCCGTCCTGCGCAAAGTCTCCGCCCGCACCCTCGACGAGTGGCTCGACCTGCTGCTGAGCACCGAGACGGATGCCATCAAGATCGCGTCCATCCGCTACGCCCACCCGGAGTGGATCGTCCGCGCGCTCCGCCAGTCGCTCGTGGCCCACGGCCGGGCGGTTTCTGAGATTGACGCGCTCCTCGAAGCCGACAACGCCGCGCCCGTGGTGAACCTTGTGGCGCTGCCCGGCGTCGGCAGCCTCGACGAGGCCCTGGAAGGCGGGGCCACCCCGGGCGAGCTCGTCGAGGGATCCGCGCTCTCCAGCGGCGGGGACCTCGGCCGGCTCGCCTCGGTCCGTGACGGAAGCACCCGTGTCCAGGACGTCGGTTCGCAGCTCGTGGCCCGCGCCATGGCCGCCGTCGACCTCGGCACAACCCCCGGCGCCGGGCCCGGCAACAACATCAGCGCAGACCCCGACACAAATTCTGGCGGCGAAGCGGGGACGGACGGCGGGGGCGCGGGGGAGCGCTGGCTGGATCTCTGTGCCGGTCCCGGCGGCAAAGCCGCCCTGCTCGGAGCCCTCGCCCGGCAGCGGGGCGCCCACCTGCTGGCCAACGAATCCGCCCCGCACCGTGCCAAACTCGTGCGGCAGGCCCTGTCCGCGGTCCCGCGGGAGGCTTGGGAGGTCAGGACCGGGGACGGCCGCGACATCGGCGCCGAGCAGCCGGAGTCGTTCGACCGCGTCCTGGTGGATGTCCCGTGCACCGGCCTGGGCGCCCTGCGCCGGCGTCCGGAGTCGCGCTGGCGGCGCACGCCCAAGGACCTCGTGGACCTTGGCCCGCTGCAGCGCCAGCTGCTCAACTCCGCGATCGACGCCGTCAAGCCCGGCGGCGTGGTGGCGTACGTGACATGTTCGCCGCACCCGGCAGAGACCACCGCCGTCGTCAGTGATGCCCTGCGCAAGCGCGAGGACCTCGAGCTCCTCGACGCCGGCGCCGTGCTGGACGGCGTCAGCCTCACGGGCCACCTCGAAGCCGGGCACGAGCTCACCGCCCAGCTCTGGCCGCACGTGCACCAGACGGACGCCATGTTCCTGGCGCTGATTCGCAAGTTGGCCTGAGTTTCGCTGATACTGGGGCACTGCCACCAAAAACGAACCAGCAAAGTACGAACGAGAAGGAAATCCATGGCCCAGTGCTGCATCAACCCGAGCATCCTTTCGGCTGACTTCGTCAACCTTGAGGCCGAACTGCGCCGTATCAGTAATGCCGATGCCGTTCATGTGGACGTCATGGACAATCATTTCGTGCCCAACCTGACCATTGGGCTGCCTGTGGTGCAGCGCATCCAGGCCGTCAGCCCGGTGCCGCTGGACGCCCACCTGATGATCGCCGACGCGGACCGCTGGGCGCCGGGCTTCGCCGACGCCGGGGTGGCCTCGGTGACGTTCCACGCCGAAGCCTCGATCGCGCCGATCAAACTCGCCCGGGAACTGCGCGCCCGTGGGTCCAAAGCCGGCATGGCGCTGCGTCCGGGCACTCCCGTGGAGCCCTATCTGGACATGCTCCCGGAACTGGACCTGCTGTTGATCATGACGGTGGAGCCAGGCTTCGGCGGGCAGTCTTTCCTGCACCTGACGCTGCCCAAGATCCGGCGGGCCCGCGCTGCCATTGACGGCTCCGGCGTCGCGGTGGCACTGCAGGTGGATGGCGGCATCACCGAGGAGACGATCGTGCGCGCGGCAGAGGCGGGGGCGAACGTCTTTGTTGCGGGGTCAGCCGTCTACGGCGCCGCGGATCCGGCGGAGGCTGTCGAAAGGCTCCGGGCGGCGGGGTCCCGCTGACGCGGGGTCCCGCTGACGCGCGGTCCCGGCAGGGAACTGCTGCGAAGATGACGCCGGGCGTAACATCGGCATCCGGGGAATAGCCCGGGCAGGGCCGCAGTTGTGTCAGAATAACAACACACATACGTGCTCCGGGGTCGGTGAAAGTCCGAACCGGCGGTGACAGTCCGCGACCCGCGCGCCAGCGCCCTTCCTCGGGAGGAAGCCGGCAGACGGTTGAACCGGTGAAATTCCGGTACCGACAGTTAAAGTCTGGATGAGAGAAGCACGTACAGCTGTTACTGCGGCGCCCCAACGGCGCCGCATAATTGCGCTGTCGTATACCCCCGGAGCCATCGCGGTTCTTGAGGGAAGGAACGACACACACATGGACCCCTTGCGATGGCTCTTCGAAGCGCAGATCCCCGTAGGCGGATCTGTCCTGATTCTTCGTGAAGTGCTAGGCAACATCTTTGGCCTCGCCAGCGCCGTCGGCGGCATGCGCCGCCGGGTCTGGGCCTGGCCCGTCGGCATCGCCGGCAACTTGCTGCTCCTGACGGTCTTCCTGGGCAACGTCTTCGGTTCCGCCACGCCGGCCACGCTGTGGGGCCAGGCCGGACGCCAGGTCATGTTCATCGGCGTCGCCCTCTACGGCTGGTACCGCTGGCAGCAGGGCAGTAAGTCCGGCAGCGGCGGGACTGCCGTCGCGCCGCGCTGGGCCGGCAACCAGACCCGGGTGATCCTGGCCCTCAGCCTCGTGGCCGGCACCATGGCGCTTACCCCCGTCTTCGACTCCCTCGGCTCCTACCCGCCGGTCTGGGCCGACGCGTGGACGTTCATGGGCTCGCTGCTGGCGACTTACGGCATGGCGCGGGGCTGGACGGAGTTCTGGCTCATCTGGGTGGCGGTGGACATCGTCGGTGTGCCACTGCTGTTCAGCGCCGGCTACTACGCCAGCGCCGTCATGTACCTCTTCTACGGCTTCTTCACCTTGGCCGGGTTCTTTGTCTGGTGGCGTGCCTCCAGGCTGGCGAACCGGCCGGTCACGGTCGAAACCGCCTTCTCCGACCCCGTGGTGGCCAAGTGAGTGCCCTCAACACCGCCGGCGTGAGCGCCGGATTCAGCGCCGCGCCGTCCGGCGCTGCCCCGACCGGCACTGCCGCGTTCAACACTGCCGAGAATGCTGCGATGCAGGCTGCCCTGGCCGCCGCGGCGCAGGGCCCGCGGGGCGCCAACCCGCTCGTCGGCGCCGTCGTCGTCGGGGCCGACGGGACGCACCTCGCCACCGGTTACCACCGCGGAGCCGGGACTGCCCACGCCGAAGCTGACGCCATCGGCCAGGCGAAGGCGGCGGGCCGGGACCTCCGCGGCGCGGCGATCGTGGTGACGCTGGAGCCCTGCAACCATTGTGGGCGCACCGGGCCCTGCGCGCAGGCGATCATCGATGCCGGCATCACCGACGTCATCTACGCCGTCGACGATCCCCACGACCCGGCCGCCGGCGGCGCCGTGACGCTCCGGGCCGCGGGAGTCCGCGTTCGCTCCGGGCTGGCCGCCGAGGCGGCGCTGGACCTGAACCGGCGCTGGTTCGACGCCGTCGCCGCCAAACGGCCGTTCGTCACCCTGCATATCGCCCAGACCCTCGACAGCCGCATCGCCGCCAGCGACGGCACCAGCCAATGGATATCCAGCCCGGAATCGCTCGCCGACAACCACGCCCTGCGCGGCCGGATAGACGCCATCCTGGTGGGCACCCAGACGGTCCTGATCGACAACCCCCGGCTCACCGCCCGGAACGGCGACGGCGAAGCAGAGGGCAAACAGCCGCTCCGCGCCGTGATGGGGTACCGGGGCATTCCCGACGACGCCGCCATCCACGGAGCCGACGGCAACGTCCTGCACCTGGCCACCCGCGACCCGCGCGAGGCCCTGGACCAGCTGTTCGCACACGGCGTCCGGCACCTCATGGTGGAGGGCGGCTCCCGGATCCTGAGCGCGTTCCTGGCCGCCAGCCTGGTCGACGAACTCATCGTCTACCTGGCGCCCACACTGCTTGGCTCCGGCACCGCCGCCCTGGACGACCTCGGCATCACGACCCTGGCCGATGCCCAGCGCTGGGAATGGGACCCGGCATCCGGCGGCGCCGTCCAGGTCCTCGGCCGCGACCTCCGGCTCCATCTTCGCCCGGCCGCCCCGGCCGATGAGGCTGACCCGGCCGCCACCCCTACTTCATCCGATACCACCCCGCACCGCACCGGCGCGGACACCGCCGCAGGAGGCAATTGATGTTTACCGGAATTATCGCCGAGCAGGGAAAGGTCCTGTCCATTGAGCGCAACGGGGACAGCAGCGCCACCGTACGGCTCCACGCACCCGGCACCACGGACGGTCTCGCCCTGGGCGGTTCCATAGCGGTCAACGGCGTCTGCCTCACCGCCACGCAGATCGACGGCAGGGACTTCACCGTTGACGTCATGGGCGAGACCTTGGTCCGCAGCACGATCGGAGAACTCACTGCGGGCGATCCCGTCAACCTGGAACGCTGCGTCCCCGCCGGGGGACGGTTGGACGGCCACGTGGTCCAGGGCCACGTCGACGGCGTCGGGCAACTCGTGGAGCGCGAGGGGCTTGGCAACTGGGACCGGCTGCGGTTCGCGGTGCCGGCCGGGCTGGCCCGGTACATCGCCGAAAAGGGATCCATCGCCGTCGACGGCGTCTCCCTCACCGTCACGGCAGTCAGCCCGGCCAACGATCCGGCGCCCTGGTTTGAAGTAGGGCTCATCCCGACCACCCTGGCCGAGACCGGCCTGGGCCAGAAGACACCCGGCGGCCATGTAAACCTCGAAGTCGATGTCCTGGCGAAGTACACCGAACGCCTGCTGTCCTTTGCCGGCGGTTCGTCGCCCGCCGCGCACAGGGCAGCCGAAGGTTCCGCCGGAGAAGCCGCCCTCACGGACGGGGCCGCGAAATGAGCCGGGTCACGGACCAGCCCGGCCATGATGTGGCCGCGGTGCTCCGTACCGCCGCTGCCGGCACCGGGCGTGCAGGCCTCGATCCGATCGAGGACGCCATCAGCGCCATGGCAGCCGGGCGGCCCGTCCTGGTGGTGGACAACGAGGACCGCGAGAACGAAGGCGACATCATTTTCGCTGCCGAGCACGCCACCCCCGCGCTGATGGGCTGGACAGTCCGCTACAGCTCCGGCGTGATCTGCGTACCGCTCGACGCCGACCGGGCCGACGCCCTGGCGCTGCCGCCAATGGTGGCAATCAACGAAGACGCGAAGGGCACCGCCTACACCGTGTCCTGCGACGCCGCCGTGGGTGTCAGCACCGGAATTTCCGCCACGGACCGCGCCCTGACGGCCCGGATCCTGGCCGACCCGCAAAGCCGGCCAAATTCCTTGACCCGTCCCGGGCATGTTTTTCCCCTCCGCGCCGTTAAGGGGGGAGTGCGGGAACGTCCCGGCCACACCGAAGCGGCCGTGGACCTGTGCCGGCTCGCGGGCCTGGAGCCCGTGGGCGTGATAGCAGAGCTGGTGTACGACAACGGAGAAATGATGCGGCTGGACGGATTGCGCGGCTTCGCCATCGAGCATGGCTGCCCCCTGATTTCGATTGCGGATCTGGTGGCGTATCTTGAAGCGGAACAGCACGGCAGCCACGCAGCGGACCCTGTCTGATGGAGGAGAAATAGTGACGACTTCGGAGACCCGAGAAGAGACGGCCATGGCCCGTCAACCGCATCCGGTCAGCGCAGGACCCATCGTCCAGCTGCCCACCGCCTTCGGCGACTTCGTGGCACAGGCCTGGACCGACCTCGACACCGGCGCGGAGCACCTGGCCGTCAGTTCACCGATGGCGCCGGTTGACGGCCAGCCACCGCTGGTCCGCCTCCATTCGGAGTGCCTCACCGGCGATGTGTTTGGCTCCTACCGCTGCGACTGCGGCGAGCAGCTGGCCTATGCGCTCGAGCTGATCAACGAACTCGGCGGCACCCTGCTGTACCTGCGCGGCCAGGAGGGCCGCGGGATCGGCCTGGCGAACAAGATGAAGGCCTACGCCCTGCAGGAGGCCGGTTTTGACACCGTGGAGGCCAACGAACAGCTCGGGCTGCCGGTCGACGCACGCTGCTACAAGGCCGCGGCCCAGATCCTCGCGGAGATGGGTCTCCACGAGATCCGGCTGCTGAGCAACAACCCGGACAAGCAGGACCGGCTCGCGCAGGCAGGCGTCAAGGTGGTGGAGATGGTCCCCACGGAGGTCCCCTCCCGGGAGCAGAACATCCGCTACCTGCAGACGAAGAAGGACCGGATGGACCACCGCCTGGTCCTGGACGTTGAACCGGCTCCGGCCGCCGGCCTGTCCGGATTCGAGCACGACCAGGACTGACCGGGCAGCAACACGACCACCAGACTCAACAGCAAGGAATACCCTATGAGCGGCCACGGCGCCCCCCAGATCGACCTCAGCACCTTCAAGCCTGAAGAAACCTCACGGCTCAAGCTGGCCATTGTGGCCGCGAGCTGGCATACCCAGATCATGGACGGACTGCTCGACGGCGCCCTGCGCGCCGCGAAGGACGCCGGCATCGATGAGCCGACCGTCCTGCGCGTGCCGGGCACGTTTGAGCTCCCGGTCGCGGCCGCCCGGCTGGCACCGCACTTCGACGCCGTCGTGGCGCTCGGCGTCGTCATCCGGGGCGGTACCCCGCACTTCGAATATGTCTGCGAGGCGGCCACCCTGGGCCTGACTGAGGTCAGCGTCCGCACCGGGGTTCCCGTGGGCTTCGGCGTGCTGACGTGCGATACCGAGCAGCAGGGGATTGACCGGGCCGGCCTGCCGGGATCCACCGAGGACAAGGGTCACGAGGCCGTTACCGCCGCCCTGGCCACGGCAGTGACCCTCAAGCAGTTCGGCTGAGCCGCCAGGCTGCAGCCAAAGCCGGTGCGGGCGCCTCCCTGGCCGCCCGCGCCGGCTGAGTGTGCCGGCCTCGCTGGCCGTGTTGGATATGCAGTGCCTCACATCTCCGCCGTCATGCAACGCCCCGGCGGGCGTTCCCGCGCCGGGAGCAAGTAGGCTTGGGGGCGTGAAGAATTTCGAGTCGCTGTTCGCAGAACTGAGTGAAAAGGCAGCCGTCCGCCCGGAGGGCTCCCGCACCGTCGCCGAACTGGATTCCGGAGTCCACGGCATCGGCAAGAAGGTCGTGGAGGAAGCAGCCGAGGTTTGGATGGCTGCGGAGTATGAATCCGATGAGGCCGCCGCCGAGGAAATTTCCCAGCTGCTCTACCACCTGCAGGTTCTGATGCTCGCCAAAGGACTCACCCTGGAAGACGTCTACAAGCATCTGTAGCCGCGCCCGCACCGGACACCGCCATGACTTCGCTGGCGGAGCCCGTGCACCGCGTGGCCGATGTGCCCCAACAGAGACTTCCACACCCAAGAGAGACTTTTCCCATGCTTAGAGTTGCCGTCCCGAACAAGGGATCCCTGTCCGAAGCTGCCGCGGCCATGCTGGCCGAGGCAGGCTACCGCCAGCGCCGCGACACCCGCGAGCTTGTCATGGTGGACCCGGACAACGACATTGAGTTCTTCTTCCTCCGCCCGCGCGACATTGCTGTGTACGTGGGCCAGGGAACGCTCGACGTCGGCATCACCGGCCGCGACCTGCTGCTCGACGCGGAGGTCGAGGCTGAGGAGCTGCTGCCGTTGGGCTTCGCCGCTTCCACCTTCCGCTTCGCCGGCCCGGTCGGCGACTTCACCACGGTCGCCGAGCTCGAGGGCAAGCGCCTGGCCACGAGCTACGACGGACTGCTGCGCGGCTACCTGGCCGCGCGCGGCATCAACGCCAAGGTGGTCCGCCTTGACGGCGCCGTGGAATCCTCCGTCCGCCTCGGCGTCGCCGACGCGATTGCCGACGTCGTCGAGACCGGCACCACGCTCAAGGCCGCCGGCATGGAGATCTTCGGCGAGCCGATCCTGAATTCGGAGTCCGTGCTGATTGGCCGCAAGGGCGAGCAGAACCCTGCCACGGAGGTCCTGATCCGCCGGCTCCAGGGCGTCCTCGTGGCCCGGCAGTACGTGCTGATGGACTACGACATCCGCAAGGAACTCGTCGAGCAGGCCGCCGGGCTCACCCCCGGCCTGGAGTCGCCCACCGTGTCGCCGCTGCGCGATTCGGACTGGGTGGCCGTCCGCTCGATGGTGCCCAAGCGGGAAACCAACCGGATCATGGACGAGCTCTACGACCTCGGCGCCCGCGCCATCCTGGTCAGCAGCATCCACGCCTGCCGCATCTAGGCGCCCCGCCCCGCCGGGTCCCGCCAGGAACACCTTCAGCAATCACCCTGCAGCAATTACCCGCCTGCAAGTACCAGGAGAAGTCATGACTGTTGCCGTGCGCGTCATCCCGTGCCTCGACGTCGAAGCCGGCCGCGTGGTCAAGGGCATCAACTTTGAGGGCCTCCGCGACGCCGGGGACCCGGTGGAACTGGCGCACCGCTACGACAACAGCGGCGCCGACGAGCTGACCTTCCTTGACGTCACGGCGTCCTCCGGCAACCGGGAGACCACGTTCGACGTCGTCCGCCGCACCGCCGAGGAAGTCTTCATTCCGCTGACGGTCGGCGGCGGCGTCCGCGGCGTGGCCGAGGTGGACAAGCTCCTGCGCTGCGGCGCGGACAAGGCTGCGATCAACACCGCAGCCGTGGCCCGGCCGGACGTGATCGACGAGATCACCCGGCACTTTGGTTCCCAGGTCCTGGTGCTCTCCCTCGACGCGAGGCGCACCCGTCCGGGCTCGCAGCCTACGCCGTCCGGCTTCGAGGTCACCACGCACGGCGGGCGGCAGGGGACCGGCATCGACGCGATCGCCTGGGCGCGGGAAGCGGCCGACCGCGGGGTGGGTGAAATCCTGCTGAACTCGATCGATGCCGACGGCACCAAGGACGGCTTCGATCTGGAACTGATCCGCCTGGCGCGGGCGGGGGTCAAGGTCCCGCTCATCGCCTCCGGCGGCGCCGGCAAGCCGGAGCACTTCCCGCCGGCCGTGGCAGCGGGCGCCGACGCCGTCCTGGCGGCCTCGGTCTTCCACTTCGGCCCGCTGGACATGATCGCGCAGGTCAAGGCCGCGATCCGCGACGCAGGCTTCGAAGTCCGCTAATCCCCACCGCTTAAAGCAACGCGGGGTCACTTACCGCCCATCCCGGACGGGATTATGGGCCGTAAGTGACCCCGCGTTGCTCTATTTTTTTAGGGAGCGGGTGGGGATTAGAGGCCGACTTCGGCGGACTGCAGGAGCGCGACGGCGTCCGGCTGGCCTTCGAAGGTCACGAGGGCGTGGCGGGTCCGGCCGTGGGCGTGCATGAGCAGCTCGCCCGGTTCGCCGACGATGGCCACGGACACGGGGGCGCGTTTGGCGACATGCCGCGGACCCGAGGGGCTCACCAGCACGATGCCCAGATCCACGCCGCGGTACAGGATCGCGGCCCGCTTGACGAGCTCGTCCCACAGCGCGTCCGAGTAGGCCTGGTCCAGGGCGCGCGGGGCCCAGCGGTCCACGGCGCGGCGGACGTCCTCGGTGTGCACAAAGTACTCGATCAGGTTGGAGCTTTCGTCCAGCGCCTTGATCCGCAGCGGGGACAGCGCCGGGGGACCGGCCCGGAAGTCGTTGACCAGCTTGGCGTAGTCCTCGGTGGTCTTCAGGGTGCCCGCCAGTTCGGCCGTCGCCTGGTCCGAGGCCTTGGACAGGCGCTTGATCAGCAGGCCCAGTCCGACGGCGATTTTCCGCTCGCGCAGGTACAGGTGCGCGGCAAGATCGCGGGTGAGCCAACCTGTGCAGAGCGTGGCGGCATCAGGGCCGGCCGCCAGCAGGGTTTCGGCCAGGACTTCTCGGGACGGTTCGACGAAATGCATCACTTGTGAAACTAGCACGAGACGGCCGTGCGTGGGCACAGGAATCGCCGCCGTGACCGCGCCCGGCCGCATGATGCAGGGCCGGACCGCGGCGCCGGGCCGATTGGCGCGCCAGTATTAAGCGGCGGGACCTGTCCGCAGGCCGGCGACCGGCCCGGAGGCACTAGACTTGATCTGATGTCTGAGCAGCCCGCCTCCGCCCCCAGCCCCACCAACGGCAGCGCCATTAACGGCAGCGCCGTCGATCGCAGTCCCGTCAGCGGCAGCCCCCTCCCGGCCGGACTGGCGGACGCGCTCAAGCGCGACAGCGCCGGCCTGGTGGCCGCCATCATCCAGCAATTCGACACCCACGAGGTGCTGATGCTGGGCTGGATGGACGACGAAGCGCTGCACCGCACCCTGACCAGCGGGCGCGTGACGTTCTTTTCGCGCTCCCGCCAGGAGTACTGGCGCAAGGGAGACACCTCCGGGCACGTGCAATGGGTCAAGTCGCTGGCCATGGACTGCGACGGCGATGCGCTGCTGGTGCGGGTCGACCAGGTCGGCGCGGCCTGCCACACCGGAACCCGGACGTGCTTCGACGGCCGCGAGCTCGACGCCGTCGTCGGCCACGGAGGCTAGGCGCCCGGCACACCGGCAGAGCGCCCCGGCGCTTCCACAGCTTCACGAACCGGACCCCAGGCAGGATCCCATGACCGGATCCGGTCGCAGGTCCACCTAAAGAACAGGCGGAAAGCACAGCCATGCAGGACCTTGGAATCATCAGCCCCGGCCTCGAAGAGTTCCGCGAACTCGCAGGCCACAGCCGTGTCATCCCCGTCCGGCTCAAGGTGCTGGCTGACGCCGAAACCCCGATCGGGCTCTACCGCAAGCTCGCCCATGGCCAGCCCGGAACGTTCCTGATGGAATCGGCGGCGGTCGGCGGCGCCTGGTCGCGCTATTCCTTCATCGGCTCCCGCTCCCGGGCCACCCTGACCACCAAGGACGGCAGCGCGCACTGGCTGGGCGAGCCCCCGGTCGGTGTGCCCCTGGACGGCAACCCCGTGGACGCCATCCGCGACACCGTCGCGGCGCTGCGCACCGAGCGCTTCGACGGCCTCCCGCCGTTCACCTCGGGCCTGGTCGGGTTCCTGGGCTGGGAAACCGTCCGGCACTGGGAGAAACTGACCAGCCCGCCGGAGGACGACCTCCAACTGCCGGAAATGGCCCTCAACCTGGTCACCGACATGGCGGTCCACGACAACATGGACGGCACCGTCCTGCTGATCGCCAACGCCATCAACTTCGACAACAGCACCGAACGGGTCGACGACGCCTGGCATGACGCCGTCGCCCGCGTCAAAGCCCTGCTCGAAAAGATCAGCCGCCCCGTGGAGCAGCCGGTCTCCGTGCTGGAGACGGCCGCCCTGGATTTCGCGTCCAGTGTGCAGGAGCGCTGGGACGAAACCGAGTACCTGGCCGCCCTGGACCGCGGCAAGGAGGCGATCGTGGACGGTGAGGTCTTCCAGGTGGTGATCTCCCGCCGCTTCGAAATGGAGTGCGGCGCCGACCCCCTCGACGTCTACCGGGTCCTGCGGAACACCAACCCCAGCCCCTACATGTACCTCTTCAGCTTCGAGGACGCCGCCGGCCGCGAATACACGATCGTCGGCTCCTCGCCGGAGGCCCTCGTCACCGTGACCGGGGACGAAGTCATCACCCACCCCATCGCCGGCTCACGCCCGCGCGGCAAGACGGTCGAGGCGGACAAGGCCCTGGCCGAGGAACTGCTGGCGGACGAGAAAGAACGCGCCGAGCACCTGATGCTGGTCGACCTGTCCCGCAACGACCTCTCGAAGGTCTGCGTGGCAGGATCCGTCGACGTCACGCAATTCATGGAAGTGGAGCGCTTCAGCCACATCATGCACCTGGTCTCCACCGTGGTCGGAGAGCTCGCCCCGGCAGCCAAGGCCTACGACGTGCTCAAGGCCACGTTCCCGGCCGGCACCCTCTCCGGCGCCCCGAAGCCGCGGGCCCTGCGCCTGCTGGACGAACTTGAACCGCACCGACGCGGCATCTATGGCGGCGTGGTGGGGTACCTGGACTTCGCCGGGGACATGGACATGGCGATCGCCATCCGGTCGGCCCTGCTCCGTGAGGGACGCGCGTACGTCCAGGCCGGCGGCGGGATCGTCGCAGATTCGGTGAACCCGACCGAGGCCCAGGAAACCGTGAACAAGGCCGCCGCCCCGCTGCGCGCCGTGCACACCGCCAGGTCGCTGCACAACATCACCGTTGACGCAGTCACTGACGCAGCGCCCGACGCAGGAGCCGAGTCCTGATGGGGGAGCCGGAAGCCACCGCCAAGAACACCGCCAAGAACACCGTGAAGGGCACTGTGAAGAGCACTGTGAAGAGCCCCGGGCGGGCCGCCGTCCCGGGATGGGCCCGCAAGTCCACCCTGGTCCTGGTGATCGCTGCCCTGGCCCTTGCCGTGTTCGGGACCACCACCCAGACCTGGCTCACCGTGCACCTCGATCCCACGCAGCTCGGCGCGGCCGTGGCCAGCCAGGACGGCCTGCAGGTCCAGGGCAGCAAGGCTGCCACCACCGTGACAGCCCTGGCGCTTGTGGCCCTCGCCGGCGGCCTCGCGGCCTCCATCGCCGGCCGCGTGGCCCGCTGGGTGATCACGGCGATCATCCTCCTCGCGGCCGCGGGCATCGTCGCCGCGGCAGCCGTCGTGCTGGCGGACCCGCTGGCCGCGGCGCAGGGATCGATCGCGGCCGCCACCGGAATCAGCGGCAGCAGCGTACAGGTGGACGTCACGGTGTTCCCCGTCCTCGCCGTCGTCGCCGGAGCCCTGCTGGGACTCAGCGCCCTCGCGATCGTGCCGGCCGGCCGCTACTGGAAGACCCGCACCAAATATGACGCGGCCGCCGCCGGGCCCGCCGCCGGCGGAACTGCAGCTGGCGGTAATGCGCCGGCCGCCCCCGCGGACGAGATTGACAGCTGGGACCGGCTGTCCCGCGGTGACGACCCCACCTGAGCCGATGCCGCGGGCGCGACCGGCAACGCGACCGGTTACGCGGCCCAGCAACGCGACCGGCAACGCGGCCAAATAACACAGCAAAAAATGGCAGAATGTAAGCAGCATTCATCCTGAGGAGATTTCAATGAGCAAAGCCACTGTTTCCGCATCCACGTCCGCTGCGCCGAAGGGCGTCTACGACGACGTCGACCACAGCGAACCCCAGGGTCACGGCAACAGCCCGGCCGCGTGGACCTGCGTGATCGTGATGCTGATCGGCGCCCTCATTGCGTCCATCGCCTTCGTCATCGCCAACACCCCGATCTTTGTCGCGGGTGCGGCGGTCATGGTGGTCGGCCTGCTCGCCGGCTGGGCCATGCGTAAGGCCGGCTACGGCGTCGGCGGCAGCAAGCTGAAGAACTCCGGCCACTGAGCGTGAGCGTTCTCGACGACATCAATGCCGGTGTCAGGGAGGATATGCAGGCGCGCCAGCGTCTGGTTACGCTCGCGGAGCTGAAAGAGCGTGCCGCCGCGGCGGCGCCCGCCCGTGACGCCTGGGCCGCCCTGGGCGGGACCTCAAGCAGCCGGGACCAGCTCAAGGTAATTGCCGAGGTCAAGCGCCGCAGCCCGTCCAAGGGCCAGCTCGCGGACATCGCCGATCCCGCGTCCCTCGCCGCGCAGTACGCCGACGGCGGGGCCGCCGTGATCAGCGTCCTGACCGAGGAGCGCCGCTTCGGCGGCTCCCTGGCCGATCTCGACGCCGTCCGGGCAGCCGTGGACATTCCGCTGCTGCGCAAGGACTTCATGGTTGACGAGTACCAGATCTGGGAGGCCCGGGCGCACGGTGCCGACCTGATCCTGCTGATCGTGGCCTCGCTCTCGGACGCCCAGCTGCGTGAGTTCACGGCCCTCAGCCGCGAGCTCGGCATGAACGTGCTGGTCGAGACCCATACGGCGGAGGAAATCGACCGCGCAGTCGCCGCGGAGGCCCGGATCATCGGCGTCAACGTACGCAACCTCAAGACGCTCGACGTCGACCGTTCCGTCTTCGCGGCGCTGACCGGCGGCATTCCCGCCGGTGCGCTCGTGGTCGCCGAGTCCGGTGTGCGCGACGTCGAGGACGTCAAGCACTACGCGGCCCGCGGAGCCAACGCGGTCCTGGTCGGCGAGGCGCTGGTCAGTGACGCGACGCCCCGCGAGCGGATCGCCGAATTCATGGCTGCCGGCGCGACGGCAATCGCCGCGCGCGCCTGAGGCCGGCCGGTCCTGGCGCCTCCGTCCGGACCGTGAGCGGTGCCGGGCCCGCGATTTTGCCCGGACCAATGAGCGGATCTCATCAGCAGATCCCCAAAGCTAGCAGTGGAACAGGATGGTGAGACTGATGGTCGATGCACCAGCAGCCGGCTCTGACGAAAGTGCCGTGGACGCGTTCCTGCAGGGTGGCCGCCCCGCGGAGCATCCCGCGCAGGGCGAACCGTCCCTGCGCCACGCCCCGGGGCCCTACTTCGGGAACTACGGCGGCCGGTGGATGCCAGAGTCGCTCATCGCGGCCCTGGACGAGCTCGAGGACACCTTCGAGAAGGCCAAGGCCGATCCGGAATTCACAGCCCAGATCGCCGAACTGAACAAGAACTACTCAGGCCGGCCGTCGCTGCTGACCGAGGCCAAGCGCTTCGCCGAGCACGCCGGCGGGGTGCGGATCTTCCTCAAGCGCGAAGACCTCAACCACACCGGCTCGCACAAGATCAACAACGTCCTGGGCCAGGCGCTGCTCGCCAAGCGGATGGGCAAAACCCGCGTCATCGCCGAAACCGGCGCCGGCCAGCACGGCGTCGCCAGCGCCACGGCCGCAGCCCTGCTGGGCCTGGAATGCGTGGTCTACATGGGCGCCGAGGACTGCCGCAGGCAATCCCTCAACGTGGCCCGCATGGAGCTCCTCGGCGCCACGGTCATCCCGGTCACCAACGGATCCCAGACGCTCAAGGACGCCATCAACGAGGCCCTGCGCGACTGGGTGGCCAACGTGGGCAACACGCACTACCTGCTGGGCACCGCCGCCGGAGCACACCCGTTCCCGGCGATGGTCCGCTACTTCCACGAGGTCATCGGCGAGGAAGCCCGCGCCCAGATCCTGGACCAGGCCGGCCGGCTGCCGGATGCCGTCTGTGCCTGCATCGGCGGCGGCTCCAACGCGATCGGAATCTTCCACGGCTTCCTCGATGACCCTTCGGTCAAGATCTACGGCTTCGAGGCCGGCGGCGAGGGCGTCGAAACCGGACGCCACGCAGCCACCATCACCCTCGGCAAGCCCGGCGTGCTGCACGGCGCCCGCTCCTACCTCATGCAGGACGACGACGGCCAGACCATCGAGTCGCACTCGATCTCCGCGGGCCTGGACTACCCCGGCGTCGGCCCCGAGCACTCCTACCTCGCCGACATTGGCCGGGTCAGCTACGAGCCCATCACGGACAGCGAAGCCATGGAGGCCTTCCGCCTCCTGTGCCGCACCGAGGGCATCATCCCCGCCATCGAGTCCGCCCACGCCCTCGCCGGCGCCATCAAGGTGGGCCAGCGGCTCGCCGCCGACGCGGCCGCAGGCAAGGCAACAGCCTCCTCAGAGAAAATCGTGATCGTGAACCTCTCCGGCCGCGGCGACAAGGACGTGGCCACGGCCGCGGAATGGTTCGACCTGCTGGACAAGGACTCACCTGAAGCCGAAATCGCCAAAGAGGGGGAACAGCTGTGAGCACCAGCCAGGACGGCACCCAGCACGCCAGCAAGTCGGCCGCGGCCATTGACCGCGCCCGCGCCCAGGGCCGGGCGGCCCTGATCGGCTACCTGCCCGCCGGCTACCCGAGCGTTAAAGACACCATTGCCGCCGGCATCGCCCTGGCCGAGAACGGCGCCGACCTCATCGAGATCGGCATCCCGTACTCGGACCCGGTCATGGACGGCCAGGTCATCCAGGCTGCCACGACGGAGGCCCTCGCGAAGGGCTTCCACGTCCGGGAGGTCTTCGACGTCGTCCGCGGCATTACGAGCAAGACCGACGCCGCCGTGCTGGTCATGACCTACTGGAACCCCGTGGTCCGGATGGGCGTGGACGAGTTCTCCCGCCGCCTGGCCGAGGCCGGGGGAGCCGGGCTCATCACGCCCGACCTCATTCCGGACGAGGCCGCCGAATGGATGGCGGCCTCGGACAAGTACGGCCTGGACCGGGTGTTCCTCGTGGCTCCCTCGTCCTCGCCCGAACGCATGAAACGCACGGTCGACGCGAGCCGCGGCTTCGTCTACGCCGTCTCCATCATGGGCGTCACCGGCGCCCGGACCTCGGTCAGCTCCGCGGCCAGGGACGTCGTCGCCGCAGCGCACGCCGCGGGCGCCGAGCGCGTCTGCGTGGGCCTCGGCGTCTCCACCGCCAGCCATGTCCGCGAGATCGCCGAGTACGCCGACGGCGTGATTGTCGGCACCGCCCTCGTCGCGGCAATCCGGGACGGCGGCGTGGATGCGGTAGCCTCCTTGACGAAAGACCTCAGCACCGGCCTTACCAAGGAAGAAGCCTAAGCAATGCAGTCAGTCCTCCACGCGGCGGCGATGATTCCCGCGAGCATTCCGAGCCCCAGCTGGTCCGGATTCGACATCCCGCTGCCGTGGGGGTCCCTGCGCATCCACGCCTACGCCCTGTGCATCCTCGCCGGCATTATTGCCGGCCTGTGGCTGACCTCGGTCCGCTGGGCACGCCGCGGCGCCCCCGAGGGCAGCGTCTGGGATATCGCCATCTGGGCCATCCCGTTCGGCATTATCGGCGGACGGCTGTACCACGTGTTCTCCTCTCCGGACGCCTACTTCGGCCCGGGATTCGACGGCACAGGGGACCTGTCCCTGATTCCGCAGATCCAGCGCGGCGGCCTGGGCATCTGGGGCGCCGTCGTGCTCGGCGCCGTGGGCGCCTGGATCGGGTGCCGGCGTGCCGGGGTGAAGCTGAGCGCCTTCATGGACGCCGCGGCCCCCGGACTGCTGCTGGCCCAGGCCATTGGCCGGTGGGGCAACTACTTCAACCAGGAACTCTTCGGCGGTCCCACCACGCTTCCGTGGGGGCTGCAGATCGATCCCAACAACCCGAACTTCCCCGCCGGCATGCCGACGGACACGCTCTTCCACCCGACGTTCCTCTACGAGTCGCTGTGGAACCTGGCCGGCGTGCTGATCCTGCTGGCACTCGACCGCAAATTCAGCTTCCGCCGCGGCCGCCTCTTCTGCGTCTACGCCATGTACTACACCCTGGGCCGCGTCTGGATCGAGGCCATGCGGATCGACGACGCCGAACAGATCACCCTCTTCGGGCTCACCACCAGGCTCAATGTCTGGACCAGCATCATCGTCTTCGCCGGAGCCCTGCTCGCCTTCATCCTCCTCGGCCTGCGCAAGCGCTCCGAGCCGGACACCCCGTTCCTCCCCGGCCGTGCACCGGCACAGACACAGCCGGCAGGGACCCAGCCGGTGGAGACTTCGCCGGCTGAGGAAAAGTCGGCGGAGGAAGAGTCGGCAGAGTCAAAGGCGGACGCTGACGCGACCGAGGCCGACAGCGCTGACCGCGCCACCAGCGCTGACCGCACCGCCGACGCCACCGGCGCCGAACGCGCCGTCCGCGCCACCGTTCCCGCAGACGCGGCAACCATCCGCCATTCGGACGCCGCTGTCTCAGATAGTGAATCCCGTGCTAATCTCCGGAATAACCAAAGCGGACCAGTTCGCGCATCCGAGGATGCGGGCAGGGACTCCACGGGCGGCACCGCGCCCGCCAATGGAGCTCCGGCAGCCGGAGTTTCCGGCCGCCAGGGAACTGGAACCGCGCCGGAGGCTGAGGGCACCAAGTAGCTCAGCGCCGGCACTTCGGGTTGACCGGAGCCACCGCTCACCGGACCCGACTCCACAGCGTCGTGGCAAGAGGGCTTGCCGTGGACAGCAGATCGAAGCTGTCCATGCAAGCCCGGGCCAGCACCTGCGTAACTGTTAGTACAGGAGGCCGGGCTGGCCTACAATTCCAGTTAGAAAAACACTCTGTTGCGCCCGTCACACACCGGCGTGCCGAGTGGGGCCAATGTTGTCCCTCCCATACGCACGATCAGGAGGAAGGACGTCTCCAATGACCCAAACTCTTCACAGCCCCAGCTGGTCCGATCCGGACCAGCCCTCGGCTGCCGCGTCACCCTTCAGCCGCTTCGCGGCGATTCCGGCCGCTGCCGGACTCTACAACCCGGAAAACGAGAAGGACGCCTGCGGCCTGGCCATCATCGCCACGCTCCGCGGTGAGCCTGGCTACGACATCGTCGACGCCGCCCTGACCGCCCTGCGCAACCTCGAGCACCGCGGTGCCGTGGGCGCCGATGAAGGTACCGGCGACGGCGCCGGCCTCCTGATGCAGGTGCCGGACGAATTCTTCCGCGCAGTCACGGACTTCGAACTTCCGGCCCCCGGCCAGTACATCGTGGGAACCGCGTTCCTGCCCGCCGAGCAGCGCGAATCCGACGCCGCCCGCGCCGGCATCGAAGGCCTCGCCGCGGACGAGGGCCTGACCGTCCTGGGCTGGCGTGAAGTCCCGATCGTGGCCGACCTGGTCGGGGCCATGGCCCGGGCCTGCATGCCGTACTTCTCGCAGCCGTTCTTCGCCTCCAGCACCGGGGAAACCCTCGAGCGCAACGAGCTCGATTCCCGCGCCTGGCGGATCCGCAAGCGCGCCCAGAACAAGTTTGGCGTGTATTTCCCGTCGCTCTCCTCCCGGACCATCGTCTACAAGGGCATGCTCACCACCGCGCAGCTCGAGCCGTTCTACCCGGACCTGTCGGACAAGCGCTTCAAGACCAAGCTCGCGATCGTTCACTCGCGCTTCTCCACCAACACCTTCCCGTCCTGGCCGCTGGCCCAGCCGTTCCGCACCATCGCGCACAACGGCGAAATCAACACCGTCAAGGGCAACCGCAACTGGATGCGGGCCCGGCAGTCGCAGCTCGCCAGCCCGCTGCTGGGGGACTCACCCGAAGAGCTGTTCCCGATCTGCACCCCGGGCGCCTCGGACTCGGCCTCCTTCGACGAGGTCGCCGAACTGCTCTGGCTCTCCGGCCGGCCCATCACGCACTCGATCATGATGATGATCCCGGAGGCGTGGGAAAACCACGCCACCATGGATCCGGCCCGCCGCGCCTTCTACGAATACCACTCGATGCTCATGGAGCCGTGGGACGGCCCGGCGGCCGTCTCCTTCACGGACGGCAACCTGGTCGGCGCCACGCTGGACCGGAACGGCCTGCGCCCGGGCCGGTACTGGATCACCGAGGACGGCCTGATCGTCTTCGCCTCCGAAGTCGGCGTGATCGACGTCGAACCCTCCAAGGTGGTCAAGAAGGGCCGCGTCTCGCCGGGCAAGATGTTCCTGGTGGACACCGGGGCCGGCCGGATCATCGACGACGCCGAGGTCAAGGCCGAGGTTGCCGCGGCGAACCCCTGGGCCGAATGGGTCAAGGACAACCTGATCGACCTCAAGAACCTGCCCGAACGCGAGCACGTCGTGCACACCGCCGCCTCGGTCAACATCCGCCAGCGCACCTTCGGCTACACCACCGAGGAACTGAAAATCCTGCTGGGCCCGATGGCCCGCACCGGCGCCGAACCGCTCGGTGCCATGGGCTCGGACACCCCGGTGGCCGTGCTGTCCAAGCGGCCGCGGCTGCTCTTCGACTACTTTGTGCAGTCCTTCGCGCAGGTCACCAACCCGCCGCTGGACGCCATCCGTGAAGAGCTCGTCACGTCCCTGACGTGCGCAATCGGCCCGAACGGCAACCTGCTGGACACCAAGCAGGTCCGGCAGCCGCAGGTCTCGCTGCCGTTCCCCGTGATCAACAACGACCAGCTCGCCAAGATCGCGAACATCGAGAGCGCCGACGGCGGCAAGGTCGCCATGAAGGTCCGCGGACTCTACCGCCCCGAAGGCGGCGAGAACTCCCTCCGGGCCCGGCTCACCGAAATCTGCGAGCAGGTCTCCGGCGCCATCAACCGCGGCGTGCAGTACGTGGTGCTCTCGGATCGCGACTCGAACGCCCAGTGGGCCCCGATCCCGTCCCTGCTGCTGGTCAGCGCCGTGCACCACCACCTGCTGCGTAGCGCCAACCGCACCAAAACCGCGCTCGTGGTGGAGGCCGGCGACGTCCGCGAGACCCACCACGTCGCCGTGCTCATCGGCTACGGCGCCTCCGCCGTGAACCCGTACCTGGCCATGGAATCCGTGGAACAGCTCATCGCCTCCGGCGACGTCGTCGGGGTCACCCCGCAGGACGGCGTCTACAACCTGATCAAGGGCCTGGGCAAGGGCGTCCTGAAGATCATGTCCAAGATGGGCATCTCCACCGTGGCCTCCTACACCGGTGCCCAGACCTTCGAAGCCCTCGGCCTCGGCCAGGACCTCGTGGACGAGTACTTCTCCGGCACGCACTCCCAGCTCGGCGGCGTCGGCCTCGACGTCATTGCCGCCGAAGTCCTGGCCCGGCACCGCATGGCCTACCCCGAGAACGGCATCGAACTGCCGCACCAGCCCCTGCTCGGCGGCGGCGAATACCAGTGGCGCCGCGACGGCGAACCCCACCTGTTCAACCCCGAGACCGTCTTCCGGCTCCAGCACGCCACGCGTGAACGCCGCTACGACATCTTCAAGGCCTACACCCGCGGCGTTGACGACCAGTCCGAGAACCTCATGACCCTGCGCGGTCTGCTGAAGTTCAAGGCCGGTTCGCGTGCCGCGGTGCCGCTCGAGGAAGTCGAACCGGTTTCCAGCATCGTCAAGCGGTTCTCCACCGGCGCCATGAGCTACGGCTCCATCTCCAAGGAAGCCCACGAGACCCTCGCGATCGCCATGAACCGGCTGGGCGGCAAGTCCAACACCGGTGAAGGCGGCGAGGACGTGGACCGGCTGCTCGATCCCACCCGCCGTTCCGCGGTCAAGCAGATCGCCTCCGGCCGCTTCGGCGTCACCAGCCTGTACCTGTCCAACGCGGACGACATCCAGATCAAGATGGCCCAGGGTGCCAAGCCCGGCGAAGGCGGCCAGCTGATGGCGCAGAAGGTCTACCCCTGGGTGGCCCGCACGCGGCACTCGACGCCCGGCGTCGGCCTCATTTCGCCGCCCCCGCACCACGACATCTACTCGATCGAGGACCTCGCGCAGCTGATCTATGACGCCAAGCGCGCCAACCCCTCGGCCCGGGTGCACGTCAAACTCGTCTCCGAGGTCGGGATCGGCACCGTGGCGGCCGGCGTCACCAAGGCGAAGGCCGACGTCGTGCTGGTCTCCGGGCACGACGGGGGTACCGGCGCCTCGCCGCTGAACTCGCTCAAGCACGCCGGTGTCCCGTGGGAACTCGGCCTCGCCGAGACGCAGCAGACGCTTATGCTCAACGGCCTGCGCGACCGTGTGGTGGTGCAGGTCGACGGCCAGCTCAAGACCGGCCGCGACGTCGTGATCGCCGCGTTGCTCGGCGGCGAGGAGTTTGGTTTCGCCACCGCCCCGCTGGTGGTCTCCGGCTGCATCATGATGCGCGTCTGCCACCTGGACACCTGCCCGGTGGGCGTCGCGACCCAGAACCCCGAGCTCCGCTCCCGGTTCAACGGCAAGCCCGAATTCGTGGTGAACTTCTTCGAATTCCTTGCCGAGGAAGTCCGCGAAATCCTCGCCGAGCTGGGTTTCCGCAGCATCGAGGAGGCGATCGGCCACGCCGAGATGCTCGACTCCCGCGACGCGATCAACCACTGGAAGGCCGAAGGGCTGGACCTGGATCCGATCCTGCACGGGCTCGAGTTCGACAACGACGCGCCGCTGCGCAACCTCACCGGCCAGAACCACGAACTCGACAAGCACTTCGACCAGCGCCTGATCGCCATGGCGGCCGAAGCGCTGAGCGACCGCACGCCGGTGAAGATCTCCGTGAACGTCATCAACACGGACCGCTCCGTCGGCACCATGCTCGGCCACGTCGTGACGAAGACCTTCAGCACCGACGTCCTGGCCACGGACACCATTGACATCACGCTCAATGGCACCGCGGGCCAGTCGCTCGGGGCGTTCCTGCCGGCCGGCATCACCCTGCGCATGTTCGGCGACTCCAACGACTACGTCGGCAAGGGACTCTCCGGCGGCCGCATCATCGTCCGGCCGGACCGCACCAACGTGTTCCCGGCCGAGCGCAACGTGATCGCCGGCAACGTGATCGGCTACGGCGCCACAAGCGGCGAGCTGTTCCTCCGCGGCCAGGTCGGCGAACGCTTCCTGGTCCGCAACTCCGGCGCCACCGCGGTGGTCGAAGGCATCGGGGACCACGGCTGCGAGTACATGACCGGCGGCCAGACGCTCATCATCGGCCGCACCGGCCGCAACTTCGGCGCCGGCATGTCCGGGGGCACAGCCTACGTGCTGGACCTGCAGACCGAGCGCGTCAACAAGCAGGCCCTCGAGTCAGGCGAGCTGCAGCTGCGCGAGCTCGACGCCGAGGACCGCGACATTGTCCACGGGCTGCTGGTGAAGCACCTCGAGGAAACCGAGTCGCTGCTCGCGGCACGGCTCCTCGAGAACTTCGATGACACCGCAGCCCGCATAACCAAGGTGCTGCCGCGCGACTACGCGGCCGTCCTGCAAACCCGTCTTGACGCCATCGAAGAGGGCCTGGACCCCGACGGCGAAGAAGTTTGGTCTCGAATCCTGGAGGTGACCGGTGGCTGATCCACGCGGATTTCTGAAAGTACGTCAGCGTGAAACCCAGCCGCGCCGTCCCGTCCCGGTCCGCATCATGGACTGGAAAGAGGTCTATGAGGCCCAGGAAAAGGGTGTCCTCAAGAGCCAGGCCGGCCGCTGCATGGACTGCGGCGTCCCGTTCTGCCACCAGGGCTGCCCGCTGGGCAACCTCATTCCGGAATGGAACGACCTCGTCTGGCGGGACAAGGGCGAGGAAGCGATGGAGCGGCTGCACGCCACCAACAACTTCCCCGAATTCACCGGACGGCTGTGCCCGGCCCCCTGCGAGGCGTCCTGCGTACTCGGCATCAACCAGCCCGCGGTGACCATCAAGCAGGTCGAGGTGTCCATCGTGGACCAGGCCTTCGAGAACGGCTGGGTCAACCCGCTGCCGCCGGCGCGCCTGACCGGCAAGACGGTCGCCGTCGTCGGGTCCGGCCCCGCCGGGCTCGCCGTCGCCCAGCAGCTGACCCGGGTGGGCCACACTGTGGCCGTGTACGAGCGCGACGACAAGATCGGCGGCCTCCTGCGCTACGGGATCCCCGACTTCAAGATGGAAAAGGAGCAGGTGGACCGCCGGCTGGAGCAGATGAAGGCCGAAGGCACCCGGTTCCGCACCGGGGTGGCCGTCGGCACCGACGTGACGTGGGAGCAGCTGCGCCGCCGGTACGACGCCGTCGTCGTCGCCACCGGGGCCACCGTCCCGCGTGACCTGCCGATCCCGGGCCGCGACCTCGACGGCGTCCACTACGCCATGGACTACCTCGTGCCGGCCAACCGGGTGGTGGCGGGGGAGACCGTGGAGAACCAGATCAATGCCGCGGGCAAGCACGTGGTCATCCTCGGCGGCGGCGACACCGGCGCCGACTGCCTCGGCACCGCGCACCGTCACCAGGCCGCGTCCGTGACCACACTGGCGATCGGCAAGCAGCCGCCCGTCGAGCGGGCCGGCCACCAGCCCTGGCCGACATTCCCCACCTTGTTCGAGGTCGCCAGCGCGCACGAGGAAGGCGGCGAACGCACCTACCTCGCCTCTACCGTGGAGTTCGTCGGGGAAAACGGCAAACTCACGGGCGTCAAGGTTGCGGAGACGGAATTCGTCGACGGCAAGCGCCTGCCGAAGGCCGGCACCGAGCGGATCATTCCGGCGGACCTCGTCTTCCTGTCCCTGGGCTTCACCGGCGCCGAACCGGCCGGGATCACCGACCAGGTCCAGGCCGACTTTGACGGGCGCGGCAACGTGGCACGCGACGGTTACTACATGACCAACACTGAAGGCATCTTCGTCGCGGGCGACGCCGGCCGCGGCCAGTCGCTCATCGTTTGGGCCATCGCCGAAGGGCGCGCCTGCGCGGCCGCGGTGGACAAGTTCCTGATGGGCAGCACCATTCTGCCGGCACCCGTGGCGCCGACCGACCGTGCGATGGCTGTTCTGTAGTCCCACAGGACCTCCGGGATTCATCCGCACTTCAACTTAATCCATGCAACACACCAGTAGGGTAGGTATATGAGACGCGCTAAAATCGTGGCCACTTTCGGACCGGCAATCGCAAGCTTTGACAACACGCTGGCCGTGCTGGAAGCCGGCGTTGACGTGGCACGCATGAACATGAGCCACGGCGATTACTCCGTGCACGACAACACCTACGAGAACGTCCGCAAGGCTGCGGGACAGCTCGGCAAGGCCGTGGCCATCATGGCCGACCTGCAGGGCCCGAAGATCCGCCTCGGACGTTTCGTCGATGGTCCCCACCTTTTGGAGGTCGGTGACACGTTCACGATCACCACCGAGGACGTTCCCGGCACCAAGGACATCTGCTCCACGACCCTCAAGAGCCTGACGGAGGACGTCAACCCCGGTGATGCCCTGCTGATCGACGACGGCAAGGTCGCCCTCCGCGCGATCGACGTCGACGACGTCAAGGTGGTCGCCCAGGTGATTGTCGGCGGCTGGGTCTCCAACAACAAGGGCATCAACCTGCCCGGCGTTGCCGTCAACGTGCCGGCGCTGAGCGAAAAGGACGAGGACGATCTGCGCTGGGCCATGCGCCGCGGCGTGGACATGGTTGCCCTGTCCTTCGTCCGGGATGCCTCGGACATCGTCCGCGTGCACGAGATCATGGACGAGGAAGGCCGCCGCGTGCCGGTGATCGCCAAGATCGAGAAGCCGCAGGCCGTGGAGCAGCTCCCCGAGATCATCGACGCCTTCGACGCCATCATGGTGGCCCGTGGCGACCTCGGTGTGGAACTTCCCCTCGAGGAAGTGCCGATCGTGCAGAAGCGCGCCGTTGAACTGGCACGCCGCTGGGCGAAGCCGGTCATCGTAGCCACCCAGGTCCTTGAGTCCATGATCGACAACCCGCGCCCGACGCGCGCCGAGGCCTCCGACTGCGCCAACGCGGTGCTCGACGGCGCCGACGCGGTCATGCTCTCCGGCGAGACCAGCGTGGGCAAGTACCCGATCGAGACCGTCAAGGTCATGGCCCGGATCATCGAGTCCACCGAGGTCCACGGCCTCGAGCGCGTCCCCCCGCTCGGCACCAAGCCCAAGACCCGCGGAGGCGCCATCACCCGGGCCGCCGTCGAGATCGCCGACCAGCTGGATGCGAAGTACATCTGTACCTTCACCCAGTCCGGTGACTCTGCACGCCGCCTCTCCAGGCTGCGCCCCATCAAGCCGGTCTTCGCCTTCACCCCGGTGGAGCACGTCTGGAACCAGCTCGCACTGACGTGGGGGATCCAGCCGGTCCTGGTCCCGATGGTGGGCCACACCGACGAGATGACGGCCCAGGTTGACCGCAGCCTGCTGGAACTCGACGTCGTCGAGGACGGCGACCTGGTGGTCATCGCCGCCGGTTCGCCTCCCGGAAAGGCCGGTTCGACGAACCTGCTGAAGGTCCACAAGGTAGGCGACCTCGCTGACATCGGCGGCCAGGGCGAAGCGGCCGTGGCCAAGGACAAGCTCGGCCCGTGGCCGGAAAAGAAGAAGAAGAACCGGGTCCAGGCCTAGTTCTGAAAGCTTGAATGCAAAAGGGAGGATCCCCGCCGGCTGGCGGGGATCCTCCCTTTTTGGTGCTTGGTGCTTGGTGCTTGGTGCTTCGAGTGCGCGGCCTCCGGCCGCGGAGCGCGGCCGGAACCGACGGCCGCTAGTTGACCTGGTTGATGATGGTTTCGGCCACCTCGCGCATGCTGAGGCGGCGGTCCATCGAGGTCTTCTGGATCCAGCGGAAGGCTTCCGGTTCCGTCAGGCCCATCTTGGTGGTCAGGAGGCTCTTGGCGCGCTCCACGAGCTTGCGGGTGGCGAACTGCTCCTGCAGGTCGGTGACCTCGCTCTCGAGGGCCTTGATTTCCTCGTGGCGGGACAGCGCGATCTCCAAGGCCGGGATGAGGTCCGCCGGGGTGAACGGCTTGACCACGTACGCCATGGCGCCGGCGTCGCGGGCGCGCTCCACGAGTTCTTTCTGGCTGAACGCGGTGAGCAGGACCACGGGGGCGATCCGGGCCTTGACGATCTTCTCGGCGGCCGAGATGCCGTCCATGACCGGCATCTTGACGTCCATCAGGACCAGGTCGGGCTTGAGCTCCTCGGCAAGCTGGACGGCCTTTTCGCCGTTGTCCGCCTCGCCGACGACGTCGTAGCCTTCGCCCCGCAGGATCTCGATGATGTCCAGGCGGATGAGGGTCTCATCCTCGGCGACGACAACGCGGCGCGCCGGCTGGGAAGTGGGGGTTGACTCCGTCTGATCTGACACGGGAACTCCTTGGAAAGGTACGGCGGGAACTCAACCATCATAGGTTTTGTCTGCCGATGTACTTGGACCGGTTTGGTTCGATGCGGCGTCACTGGCGCGATTCTGGAATTCAGCCTATCTGCATGTAGAGTAATTTCGCGCACTGGAAGCGATCGCGTTGCTCACAGCACTGTGGCAGGCTGATTGTTACACCGGTGTACTCCGCGCCCGAGTGGCGGAATTGGCAGACGCGCCGCACTCAAAATGCGGTATCGAAAGGTGTGTGGGTTCGAGTCCCACCTCGGGCACGTGTTTTCCCTGTTCAGGGGCTTGTGGGCCGCTGAGTGTGTACAAATCTCCTTTTATGGGCCCCTGCGGGGGCCCATTTTTGTTGATGCCCGTTGCGGTCTGGCGGCTCCTCCTCTTGCCTTGGACAGCGGTGTTGCTGCTTACTCCTTCATGGCCGGGAGCGCTTGGAACTGCATGACCTGCTGCGACTTCGGGATCAAAAACTCTATGGTCATCCCTGTCGGCAGCCAGAACTCCTGGGAAATTTTCGTTGTGTCCTCGGCAATGTTCTCGAGCAGCGGGCAGGAGCCGGGCCAACCTATCGCGTTTGGTGACGACAAGGGGCGTCGCCGGCTCGAACAGCCGCCACGGCTTTCGCTTGGTCCTGGCCGTTTCTTTTTCCTGTCGGTCAGCCATTGTCGAAATAGATCGGGCCCCCTGGGGACACCCAGCCAAAAAGCGCATTGCGTGGCGCTGTCAGGTCCTGTTCGTTGGTGGAGATCCGGGCGTAGCCCGATGATCTGCGCGGGCAGGGGTGCAACTGTCGCGATTGTCCAACCTGAGCGGGACAGTTTTGCGGGCGGGGCATGCGCGAATCCAAGTTTCCAGTATCTGTATCTGATTTCTCGCAGCGCCAGTGCGGGCGGACGGTGTCGCGGTGGGGGATCGGCGGATTCAGGCGGTCATTGCAACAGGAGTCCTTCGATCAATTCGATCGGTTTTCTGAACTCTAGTCTTTTGCGTGGTCGGTCGTTGAGTTCCTGTGCGACCCAGTCGAGGTCTTCGGCGCTGTGGATGCTCAGGTCCGTGC
>NZ_JBFTSL010000026.1:0-63096 GCF_056400005.1 Arthrobacter sp. 01L42
GCGTTGCGTTCGATGCACGGGACCTGCACGAGCCCGCCGATCGGATCGCAGGTCAGGCCCAGGTTGTGTTCCATCGCGATTTCCGCGGCGTTCTCCACCTGCTGGGGCGTGCCGCCCATGACTTCGGCCAGGCCGGCGGCCGCCATCGACGACGCCGAGCCCACCTCGCCCTGGCAGCCGACTTCCGCCCCGGAGATCGAGGCCTGCTCCTTGTAGAGCACCCCGATGGCGCCGGCGGTCAGCAGGAACCTGACGATCGTCTCGTCCCGGTCGGCCTGGGTGGCCTGGTCCATGCCGGGGGCGAAGTGCAGCGCGTAGTAGAGCACGGCCGGGATGATGCCGGCGGCGCCGTTCGTGGGGGCGGTGACGACGCGGCCGCCGGAGGCGTTTTCCTCGTTCACGGCCAGCGCGATCAGGTTGACCCATTCCTGCCAGTACTTCGGGTCCCGGTAGTCGGGGTCCTGGCCGCGGGTTTCCTTCATGAGCCGTTTGTGCCAGTCGGGCGCCCGGCGACGGACCTTGAGCCCGCCCGGCAGCAGCCCTTCGCGTTTGAGGCTGACCTCGACGCAGCCTTCCATCACGGAGTAGATGTGCAGCAGCCCGTCGCGGATTTCCGCTTCGGTGCGGGAGGCGCGCTCGTTGACGAACATGATCTGCCCGATCGAGAGGCCCTTGGACTGGCAGCGGCCCAGCAGTTCCGCGGCCGTGCGGAACGGCAGGGGAAGTTCCTTCTTGGATTCGTCGAGTTCCTTCAGGGCCGCGTCCTCCTCGCCCTCGCGGACGATGAAGCCGCCGCCGACGGAGAAGAACGTGGCTTTGTGGAGTACTTCGCCATCGGCGTCGGAGACCGTGAACGTCATGCCGTTGGTGTGCCGGGGAAGGATGGTCAGCGGCCGCAGGATCATGTCCTTCACCCCGTACGGCAGGGCGACCGAGCCGGCCAGCTGCAGGGTGCCGGTCTCGGCGATCGTGGCGAGCCGTTCCTCCACTTCCTCGGGCAGGATCAGCTCGGGGTGGAAGCCTTCCAGGCCGAGCAGGATCGCGGTCATGGTGCCGTGCCCGTGGCCCGTGGCGGCCAGGGAACCGTACAGGTCCACCCGCAGCGACGCTACCTTCTCCAGGTCCCCGGAGGCCTTGAGTTCCTCGGCGAAAAGGGCGGCGGCCCGCATGGGCCCCACGGTGTGTGAGCTGGATGGCCCTATTCCGATGGAAAAGAGGTCGAAGACTCCAACAGCCATTGTCGGTTCCTAACTAGGTCTTGCTGTGGCCCGGCAGAGGGTCCTGCCGGAAGGCGCTGCGGGCGCTGGTTGGCGGCCGCATGCCGGATGCACGACGCCGGGCGGCGGCTTGTGGCGGCAACCCGGCGTCGTGATCTGTGTACTGCTGTTAGTTCTGTACTGCTGCTACTTCAGTCTTACGTCGCCTGGGCGAGGTTATCAACCGAGGGGTAGAGCGGATGGGCGGCTGCGAGGGCCCGGACCCGGGTGCGGAGACCGGAGAGGTCCGCGCCGGCGTCGGCGATCAGGGCCTCGGCGATGATGTCGGCAACCTCGGCGAAGGCCGCCTCGCCGAAGCCGCGGGTGGCCAGCGCCGGGGTGCCGATCCGCAGCCCGGAGGTGACCATCGGCGGGCGCGGATCGAACGGGACAGCGTTGCGGTTGACGGTGATGTCGATCGCCGCGAGGCGGTCCTCGGCTTCCTGCCCGTTCAGCTCACACTCGCGCAGGTCCACCAGGACCAGGTGCACGTCGGTGCCGCCGGAGATCACGTTGATGCCCTTGGCGGTGACGTCGTCCTGGACCAGGCGGTCGGCGAGGATCCGGGCGCCGGCCAGGACGCGTTCCTGGCGCTCCCTGAACTCTTCGGACGCGGCGATCTTGAACGCCACGGCTTTGCCGGCGATGACGTGCTCCAGCGGCCCGCCCTGCTGGCCGGGGAACACCGCGGAGTTGATCTTCTTGGCGATCTCGGCGTCGTTGGACAGGATGATGCCGCCGCGCGGACCGGCAAGGGTCTTGTGCGTGGTGGAGGTGGTGACGTGCGCGTGCGGGACCGGGGACGGGTGCAGCCCGGCCGCGACCAGCCCGGCGAAGTGCGCCATGTCCACCATCAGGTAGGCGCCCACCGAGTCGGCGATCCGGCGGAACTCGGCGAAGTCGAGCTGCCGGGCGTACGCGGACCAGCCGGCCACGATCAGCGCCGGCTTGTGCTCCAGGGCCAGGGCCTCGACCTCGGCCATGTCGATCCGGTGGTCCTCCTCACGGACCTGGTACGGAATGACGTTGTAGAGCCGGCCGGAGAAGTTGATCTTCATGCCGTGGGTCAGGTGCCCGCCGTGGGCCAGGTTCAGGCCCATGATGGTGTCCCCGGGACGGATCAGGGCGTGCATGACCGAGGCGTTGGCCTGGGCGCCGGAGTGCGGCTGCACGTTGGCGTACCCGGCGCCGAACAGGGCCTTGACGCGGTCGATCGCGAGCTGTTCGACGACGTCGACGTGCTCGCAGCCGCCGTAGTAGCGCTTGCCCGGGTAGCCTTCGGCGTACTTGTTGGTCAGCACGGAACCCTGGGCCTGCATCACGGCTTTGGCGGTGTGGTTCTCCGAGGCGATCATTTCCAGGCCGTCACGCTGGCGGGCCAGCTCGTCGTCGATCTTCGCCGCGATCTCCGGATCCAGGCTGGAGAGATCCGCGTCCAGGCTCGCGGAGATGACCTGCTCGAACGCCAACGTCTGTGTGCCCGCGGCCGCCGATGCGCCGCTCACAGCTCGCCACCGTTCTTGGACGCGTACTCCTGGGCCGAAAGCAGCGGGCCGTCGGACTCGGCGGCGACCTTGAACAGCCAGCCGGCGCCGTACGGGTCGCTGTTGATCAGCGCGGGGTCGTCGACGACGGCGGGGTTGATTTCGGTGACCTCGCCCGTGACCGGGGCGTACAGGTCCGAGACCGACTTGGTCGACTCGACCTCGCCGCAGGTCTCCCCCGCGGTCACGGCGGAGCCGACCTCCGGCAGGTCAACGTAGACGATGTCGCCGAGGGCATCCGTGGCGACGGCGGAGATGCCAATGGAAACAACGTTTCCGGCCTCGCGGGCAACCCACTCGTGCTCGTCGGAGTACTGCAGTTCAGGGGCAACTTTTGCCATGTGTTTTTCCTTTACGTTTGAAAAGTCGTGGGCCACAACAATTGTGGTGGGTTGGGTGGCGGATGAGGCAATTCCTCCGCGTGCTCGCTCGTCCCTCGCTTAGACGCACGCTTCCGGAATCCCCTCACCCGCCGCTATTCAGTTCAGTTTTTGGGGCCAGCCGTTTCCCCGGAAGAAACAGTGGCTTTTCGATATCTTCCAGAGCCGGGGTGCTCCGAGGCTTCAAGGGTGTCATCAAGCTCAACCCCCAATGATCGGGCTTGGGACAACCCAGAGCCGCGGCAGGCGGTACATCCCCCAGCACTTTTGGCTTTCGAAGGCGCCCCAAACGACGCTTGGAACTCGAGGTGAGTTGAACCCGAGGTGAGCTGCAGGGCCCCTTCGGGCCCGACATCCGGGAGCATGCGTCCAAGGGAGCGTTACGTCCGCTCAGCGGGCGTCTTCGCGACCGAGCATGCAGAGGATGCCGGGTCCGACGGGCTGACGCAACCACAGTCACGCAGCCCCCGGGACAGCTTCGGCTACTTTTGGCGCTTGTAGAAAGGCAGTGCGACAACTTCGAAGGGTTCGGCCTTGCCGCGGAGGTCGATGTCCAGTGCGGTGCCGGGCTCAGTGAATTCGACGTCGACATAGGCCATCGCGACCGGGTAGCCGAGGCTCGGGCTGGGCTGGCCGGAGGTGACTTCGCCGACGACGTTGCCGTCCTTGAGGACCGGGTAGTGGCCGCGGCCGGCCCGGCGCCCGAGGCCCTTGAGCCCGACGAGCTTGCGGCCCGTCGTGGCGCCGGCGCCGGTTTCCTTCTTGGCGGCCAAGGCGGCCTTGCCGATGAAGTCGCCTTCCTTGGACAGGGCGACGACGGGGCCCAGGCCGGCGGCGAACGGATCGCCCTCCAGGGAGAGCTCGTTGCCGTAAAGCGGCATGCCGGCCTCGAGACGGAGCGAATCGCGGGACGCGAGCCCGGCGGGGGTCAGCTCGCCGTCCTCTGCGATGGCGACGAGCGCCTGCCAGAGGGCGGCGGCGGCGTCGTTCGCGACAAAGATCTCGAAGCCGTCTTCGCCGGTGTAGCCGGTGCGGGCCAGCAGGAGGTCCTGGCTGGCTCCAGCGAACATGAACGGGACGTCCACGGCGGCGTAGTACTTCAGGCCGGTGACGAGCTCGTGCTGCGCGGCGGGGACCAGGCGCAGCAGGATCTCCTGGGCCTTGGGTCCCTGCACGGCGATCAGCGAGGTCTCAGCAGAGGCGTCCTGGACGGTGACGTCGAATCCGCCGTCCTTTCCGGAACCGACGCGCTCGGCCAGGGCCGCGGCGACGACCTTCGCGTTGCCCGCATTGGGGACCACAAGGAATTTCTGGTCGCCGCGGCGGTAGGTGATGAGGTCATCGATGATGCCGCCGTCCTCGTTGCAGATCAGCGAGTACTTGGCCTTGCCGATGGCCATCGCCGAGATCTTGCCGACCAGGGCGTAGTCCAGGAAGGCTGCGGCGTCGGGGCCGGTGACCCAGACTTCGCCCATGTGGGAGAGGTCGAACAGGCCCGCGGACTTGCGGACGGCGTGGTGCTCGGCTAGTTCCGAGCTGTACTTCAGCGGCATCTGCCAACCGCCGAAGTCCGTGAAGGAGGCGCCGAGCTTCTTGTGCTCTTCGTACAGAGCCGTGTAGTTCTCAGTCATCGTTGGCTGTCCCTAGTTGTCAGAGGCGGAGTTGGCGGAGTCGTCGGAGTGGACTGCTGTGTCTTCTTCGAAGGCCTCGAGGGGAGGGCACGAGCAGATCAGGTTGCGGTCCCCGGCTGCGCCGTCGATGCGGCCGACGGGCGGGAAGTACTTGTCCTGCTTGAGCGTGTGGACCGGGAAGACGGCCTGCTCACGCGGGTACTCGCGGGTCCAGTCGGTGCTGATCACGGCAGCGGCGGTGTGCGGGGCGTTGCGCAGCGGGCTGTGCTCCACGGTGAAATCGCCGTTGGCCACCTGGTCGATCTCGGCGCGGATGGCGACCATGGCCGTGATGAAGCGGTCGATCTCGCCCAGGTCCTCGGATTCGGTGGGCTCCACCATCAGGGTGCCGGCCACCGGGAACGCCAGGGTGGGGGCGTGGAAGCCGTAGTCGATCAGGCGCTTGGCCACGTCCTCGGCGGTCACGCCGGTCTTGGCCGTGAGTTCGCGCAGGTCCAGGATGCACTCGTGGGCCACCAGGCCGCCTTCGCCGGTGTAGAGCACCGGGAAGGAGTCGTTGAGGCGGGCCGCGATGTAGTTCGCCGCGAGCAGCGCGGACTTGGTCGCCTCGGTGAGGCCGCGGCCGCCCATCAGCTTCACGTAGGCCCAGGAGATCGGCAGCACGCCGGCCGAGCCGTAGCGGGAGGCGGAGATCGGGGTGCCGTCGGCGCCGTTGGCGGGATCAGCAGCGTTGCCCGGCATGAACGGGGCCAGGTGCGCCTTGGCCGCGACCGGGCCGACGCCCGGTCCGCCGCCGCCGTGCGGGATGCAGAAGGTCTTGTGCAGGTTCAGGTGCGAGACGTCGCCGCCGAACATGCCGGGCTGGGCCAGCCCGACCAGGGCGTTGAGGTTGGCGCCGTCGATGTAGACCTGGCCGCCGGCGGCGTGGACCGCGTCGCATACCTCGCGGACATCGGCGTCGTACACCCCGTGCGTGGACGGGTAGGTGATCATGATGCAGGACAGCGCGTCCTTGTGCAGCTCGATCTTGGCGGTCAGGTCCGCGTGGTCGATCGTGCCGTCCGAAGCCGTGGCCACGACCACGACCTTCATGCCGGCCAGCACGGCGGAGGCGGCGTTGGTGCCGTGCGCGGAGGCCGGGATCAGGCAGACGTTGCGCTGGGCCTCCCCGCGGGAGAGGTGGTAGCCGCGGATCGCCAGCAGCCCGGCGAGCTCGCCCTGGGAACCGGCGTTGGGCTGGATGGAGACCTGGTCGTAGCCGGTGATCTCGGTCAGCTGGCCTTCGAGGTCCTCGATCAGTTCACGCCAGCCGGCGGTCTGGGATTCCGGGGCGAACGGGTGGATGGAGGCGAACTCCGGCCAGGAGATGGCTTCCATCTCGGCGGTGGCGTTCAGCTTCATGGTGCACGAGCCCAGCGGGATCATGGTCCGGTCCAGGGCAAGGTCGCGGTCCGAGAGGCGACGGATGTAGCGCAGCAACTGGGTCTCGGAACGGTGCGTGTTGAACACCGGGTGCTGCAGGTAGTCGGAGGTGCGCTCGACGGCGGGGTCCAGGCCGAACGCAGTGTCCGTGCCTGCAGCCGCGGCAGTCACGGACGCGCCGAACGCGGCTATGACGTCGGCGACGACGGCAACCGTCGTGGCCTCGTCGGCGGAGATGCCGACGGTGTCGGCGTCGATGGCGCGCAGGTTGACGCCCTTGGCGTCGGCTGCCGCGATGATCTCAGCTGCCCGGCCCGGCACGGAGACGGTGATGGTGTCGAAGAAGGAGGTGTGCAGCACATCCAGGCCGGCGGCCTTCAGGGAGGCGGCGATGGTCTTCGCGTGGACGTGGACCGACTGGGCGATTGCCTTCAGCCCGTCCGGGCCGTGGTAGACGGCGTAGAAGGAAGCCACGATGGCCAGCAGGGCCTGGGCGGTGCAGATGTTGGAGGTGGCTTTCTCGCGGCGGATATGCTGCTCGCGGGTCTGCAGGGCCAGGCGGTAGGCGGGAACGCCGGCGTTGTCCTTGGAGACACCCACGAGGCGGCCGGGCATGGAGCGCTCGAGCCCCTTCTGGACGGCCATGTAGGCAGCGTGCGGTCCGCCGAAGAACAGCGGCACGCCGAAGCGCTGGGCGGATCCGACGGCGATGTCAGCGCCCTGCTCGCCCGGGGACGTGATCAGGGTCAGGGAGAGGAGATCTGCCGCGACGGTGACGAGGGCGCCGCGTTCCTTGGCGTCGGCGATCACGGCGGTGTGGTCGAACACGCGGCCGGAGACGCCCGGCTGCTGCAGGACGACGCCGTTGATGACGCCGTCGGGCAGGCCCTTGGAGAGGTCGGCGACCTCGACCTCGAAGCCCAGCGCCTCCGCTCGGCCCTTGACGATCGCGATGGTCTGGGGCAGGCAGTCGGCGTCGAGGACGGTCTTGCCGTCGTGCGCCGTCTTGTTCTTATTCGCGCGGCGCATCATCAGCACGGCCTCGGCCACGGCGGTGGCTTCATCCAGCAGGGAGGCGTTGGCGATCGGCAGGCCGACGAGGTCCTGGACCATGGTCTGGAAGTTCAGCAGCGCCTCGAGCCGGCCCTGCGAGATCTCCGGCTGGTAGGGCGTGTACGCGGTGTACCAGGCCGGGGCTTCGAGGATGTTGCGGCGGATCACCGGCGGGGTGAGCGTGTCGTAGTAGCCCTGCCCGATCATCTGCACGGCGGTTTTGTTCTTCGACGCCAGCTTGCGCAGCTCGGCGAGGACTTCGACCTCGCTCAGGGCCGCGGCGAGCGCGAGGTCGGCGTCCTGGCGGATGTCCTTCGGAACGGCGGTGTCCACCAGGGCGTCGACGGTGTCGTAGCCGACAGCCTTCAGCATGGCGTCGACGTCGGCCTGGCGGCGCGCGCCGATATGCCGGTCAACGAAGGACGTGGAGGCTGGGGTAACAGTCACAAGGAACTCCATAACTCAGGCGGCGCAGGGTACGCCACATTGATTCGGGTTCCTCCCCGCTCTGTATTGGACCTGAGAGTTTCCGCGCAGCCCGCGTTTCAGGGCTCCGCTTGCACCGTCGGTGAGCACAGCATGTCCGGGACACGCCTGCTACTTTCCAGAGATGCCTTGCCGCGGCGGTACATGGGCCTGAGAGATTCCTGGGGAGGGTTTGCTCCTACGGCGCCTGCTTGTACCTACTTGCAGGACTCTCCCGCCGCAGATCAAAGGCGTATTTAATTGGGTGTTCAATCGGGGGTGACAACAGTCACAGCTCTCATTGTCCTATGCCGAGCGCGCGTCCGCAAACTCCCTCCCGGCGGCGGACCCAGGTTACGGGCCACGAGCCACCCGGCGGCCAATCCGGCGGCGCGATTTCGCCGGAAACGCCCGGAGTCGCCGCAACTTTCCGGCGTACTCGAACGCTTCCGGCGAATTCGGCGGGGAGTAAGGGGGGGTCGGCGGGGAGTAGGGGTGGGTGTGGGTGTGGGCTTCAGCCGCGCAGGCGCTCGACGGCGGCCAGGAGGCTCTGGACGTCCGCCTCGACTTCCGGCGGCGGCCCGCCGGGACCCCGCGCCAGCATGGCGTTGAAGTACAGCCCGTCCCCCATGCACAGGACGGCCTTCGCCATGGCGGGCCCGACGTCGGCCGCCAGCAGTTCCAGCCAGCTCGCCTGGCCGGCGGCGAAGCGGCGGAGGGTTTCCCCGTGCGCCACCTCGGCGAGCCGCGTAGCCGCCACGAAGACCCGGTCCATGGGCGTGTCCGCCCACACCGAGGACTTGATGAAGTACGCCGCCGCCCCTTCCGGGGCTGCCGCCATGGCCGCAACATCCGCAGCCAGAAGCCGGTCCAGCCGTTCCAGCAGGACCGCGATCATGGCCTCTTTGGTCGGGAAATGGTAGAGCAGGCCGCCCTTGGAGACGCCGGCCCGGCGCGCGACGGCGTCCAGCGTCGCGGCGCGTTCACCGACTTCGATGAGCAGGGATTCGAAGGCATCGAGGACGGCCTCGCGGGCGACGGGTTTCCTGGGCATGCCTCCCATCATGCCTGTCCGCGCGCGCATTTCTTAACTGTACCGTCCAGACGGTACAGTTATTCTCATGAGCATTTCATCGATCACCGTAGCCACCAGCACTCCTGCGGCCACCGGGCCCCGGGCACCGTGGCGTGACTGGGTGGCGCTGGCCCTGCTGATGTTCCCCGTCCTGCTCGTGGCCGTGGACAACACCGCGCTCACGTTCGCCCTGCCGGCCATCGCCAGCAGCCTGACCGCCTCCGGCGTCGAACTGCTCTGGATCGTCGACGCCTACCCCCTGGTCCTGGCCGGACTCCTGGTCGCGATGGGTTCCCTGGGCGACAGGATCGGCCGGCGCCGGCTGCTGTTCGTGGGCAGCGCAGGCTTTGCCGCGGTGTCCGCCGTGACGGCGTTCGCGCCGAGTGCGGAATGGCTGATCGCCGGCCGCGCCGGGCTTGGCCTGTTCGGCGCCATGCTGATGCCATCCACGCTGTCGCTGATCCGGAACATCTTTCCGCAGCCCAACCGGCGCAGGCTGGCGGTGGCAATCTGGGCCGCCGGCTTCTCCGGCGGCGCCGCCCTCGGCCCGATTGTCGGCGGCTGGCTGGTGGAACACTTCTGGTGGGGCGCCGTCCTGCTGGTCGCGGTGCCGATCATCCTGCCGCTGCTGCTGCTCGGGCCGGCCCTGATCCCGGAATCCCGCGATCCGAAGCCGGGCCGGGTGGACGTGCCCAGCATTGCCCTGTCCCTGCTGGTCATGGTGCCGGTGGTCTACGGGATCAAAGCCCTTGCCACCCACGGGCCGGCTCCCGAGGCCTTCGCGAGCATCGGAACCGGCCTGCTCATGGGCTATGTGTTCATCCGGCGGCAACGCGCGCTTGCCCGTATCCACAGGACAGACCACAGCACCGCGCCGATGCTCGACGTCAGCCTGTTTGGCAACCGGATCTTCAGTACGGCCATTGTGGCCAACGTCCTGGCACTGTTCTCCTTCAACGGCTTCATTCTCTTCCTGGCCCAGCACCTGCAGCTGCTGGAGGGCCAGTCCCCCTCGGCCTCCGGCGTCGCCATGGTCCCGGCCCTCATCGCCACGGTTGTAGCGGGGCTGCTCGTGGTCCCGCTGGTGCGCAAGGTGCGGCCCGGCTTTGTGGTGGCCGGCGGCCTGCTGCTGAGCGCGGCGGGCTATTTCGTGGTGGCATTCGGCGACCACAGCCAGGGCCCGTCGCTGCTCCTTGCCGCCCTGCTGGTGCTCTGCCTGGGGGTGGGGGCCGCGGAGACGATCTCCAATGACCTGATCCTGGGCGCGGCGCCCGCCGATAAGGCAGGGGCAGCCGCCGCTATCTCCGAGACCGGCTACGAAGTGGGGTCCCTGCTGGGTACGGCGATTCTCGGCTCAATCCTGACGGCCTCCTACCAGGGCAATCTCCGGCTTCCCGCGGGCGTGTCCGAACTCGCCCCGGCGGCGGCCACCAGCCAGGCCGGTGAAACCCTGGCCGGCGCTGTGGATCTGGCCCGGATGCTTCCGGCGCCCCTGGCCGAGGCGGTGACGGCGGCCGCGCGCACCGCCTTCGACTCGGGCGTGCACGTCACTGCGTCCATTGCACTGGTCCTGATGTCCGGGGCCTGCGTCCTGGCCGCCGTCGTCCTGCGGTCGGTGCCGAAGGCCCAATAGGGCTCAGCGGCCGCCGTCAGCGTCACGCCGCCGTCAGCGTCACGCCGTCGTCAGCAGCAGTCGTCAGCACCCAGGGGGGTCCAGCCCTTAAACAGCAGCGTCCGGCGCCGGGAGGATACCCGGCGCCGGACGCTGCTGTTTTTTTGGGGGGGCTGGTGGGAGCCAGTTCCTACTTGCTGTCCGGGGTGGTCACGCTGGCAGTGGCCCGCATGGTCTCGGCATTCACCATCCAGGCGTACTGCTCAAACTTGGCGATGAACTCGTGCAGCAGATCCGCGGTGGTGGGATCTTCCTCGTCCACTTCGTCATGGACCTTGCGCATGGTGCCGACGGCCGCCTCAAGCGCGGCGACAATCCGCTCGATGGCGTCCTTCGTGTTGATCAGGCCCTTCGGGAACTCGGCCAGTGCGGTGGACTTGGAAACCGTGGAGCTTCGGCCGTCCGGGAGGGCGTGGAGGGCACGCATGCGCTCGGCAAGGTCATCCGCGAATCCCCGGGCGGCGTCGATGATTTCATCCAGCTGGAGGTGAAGGTCCCTGAAGTTGGTCCCGACGATGTTCCAGTGTGCCTGCTTGCCCTGAACGTGGAGTTCGATCAGGTCCACCAGTACTGCCTGCAGGTTGGTCGTCAATGTTGGTGATGCTTTCATGAATCCTCCTCGATAGAACCGGTGCCGTGCGGGCCGCGCATGCCATTGCTGGCACCCCGGCCGATGCTTCCGACGCTACCGCAGCGCGGCGCCGGGCCGCGACGCTTCTGGGAGGAATTTCTCGGTCAGCTTACTAAGTCGGCTTACTAACCGTTTTGGGGGCGGTTTAGACGGCCTCGTTGAGGATGGGCCCACGCGGGAACACGGCCCGTGTGATGCCGCCGGAGGTGGATTCGGACAGCTGGGTGAGGTAGTCGTTGCGCCGCCTCGGGGTAATCCTGGACTGGGGCTGGAACGGCTGCTCGGGGTCGTCGGCGTAGTGGGCGCTCAGGCCGTCGCGCATGAGCCGGATGGCTTCCGAACGCTGCTGGGACACCGCTGCGTGCGTGGACCCGAGTTCCGCGGCCAGGTCTTTGACCGTGCGGTCTCCGAAATAGATCTCCTCCACCACGTAGCGCATCCGTTCCGGAAGGGATTTCACGGCGGCCCGAAGGTACTGGAGCCGTTCGTCCGCGAGCACGGAGTGTTCCGGGGTGAGGGTTTCGGCGGCCAGGGTGTCCACCACGGCCTCGTCGAGGGGCGTCAATGTGCGCGAGGCATCCGCGAGCGCGGCCTCCACAACGCTCTGCTGGACGCCCAGGGCAGAGGCGATCTCGTCCACTGTGGGGGTGCGGCCCAGGGCGGACGCCAGGGTTTCCTGCACGGACATGGTTTCCTTGATCCGGCGGCGGGCGGATCGGGTGGCCCAGTCGCTGGCCCGCATCTCGTCTGCGAAGGCGCCAAGGATACGCCGGCGCGCGAAAGCGCCGAACGGCACCCCGAGGCCTGGATCGAACGAATCGGCCGAGGTAATCAAGGCAATAGCGCCGGCTGACGCCAAGTCATCGCGAGAAAGGTGTGACGCCTTCGAGCACAAATCTGAGACGAGATACCCCACCAGCGGAAGGTGCTGCGTGACCATCTCGTTGCGTTCCACGCGATTCAATACTGTGTCCCCCCATGAGACCGGATCCGAAGGGTCCTCGACCCTTAAAACGCCGAGAGCCGCACCCAAAACCGACCGGTGCTCCCCCCATTGGAGTCAGCGTTCGCAAGTAGGGCGCAGCACCCATGGAGGAAACCTATCACCTGTTCCAAGATCTGCGTGTACCCTCAGGGAAAAGCTGTGTGAAAAATGCGGTGACCGCCCCGAAGCTGTGATTCACGGGGCGGAAAGAGAATGGGGCACATGAGCGCAAGTGATCTCTCCGCGGCACTGTGGCAGGAGCGGCGGCAGCTGGAGCTACTCCTCTTCAGGCTGGAAACGCAGCGCCTGCACGTCGTGGCCGGGAATCTGGAATGGCTGAGCTTCATGGCCTCCGAGATTGAAACCGTGCTGGACCGCCTGCGCTTCGAAGCCCTGGCCCGGAGCGTCGAGTCTGCTGCCGTGGCGGCCCAATGGGGCCTGCCGGCACAGACCACGCTCGTCGAACTGATTGCGGCCGCTCCCGCCGGGCCCTGGCCCGAGATCCTGCGCGAGCATCTGGACGCCCTGCACGCACTCCTGGCCCGGCTGGGCGAGGCTTCCCGCGTGAATGAGGACGCGCTGCGGAGCCTCCCGATGCCGGGACGCGCCGGCCCGGCGGGCACGGCCGGGCTTCTGGACCAGCTGACCATGGGAGGAAACCTGGAGCGGTCCCTCGCCGTGCTCCGGCGTTCAGCCCAGCCGCTCCTGGCCCAGTATCTCGGCGGGGACCATGTCTGATCCGGTGCGGGTCCTCAGCCGTCGGCGGGAGTGGCGCGCGGCGGCATGAGGCCGCGCAGCGCTTCCTCGGCGTCCGGGCCCGCTTCCGCCGCCGCGAGGTTCGCCGCCGCTATGGCTTCGATGACTTCCCGGCGCTGGATCGGCACACCGCGGGGCGCCTCAATGCCTATCCGAACACCGTCGCCGCGGCCTTCCAGAACAGTGATGACGATGCCGTCGCCGATCATGATCTGTTCGCCCGGCTTGCGTGTAAGTACCAGCATCCTCTCAATCTACCCTTCAGTCCGGGGAGCATCGTACGATTCCCGCCGGTTCTGCCATGTCGGTTCGGGCCCGGCGGGGCGCCCGTCGATCCAGCCGACGGGCAGTCCCAGGCCATTGACGCTTTCAGGCGACCCGGTCTCCGAGGCGCCGACCACCGCCACCGCGGTCACGTTGAGCTGGGCGGACAGCACGCCGACCCAGCGCGCCGTGTCCTCGTGCTTGCGTCCGGCATCGACCACAACCCAGACCTGGTCGGCGGAGAGCGCCGCCACGGACGGCACCCGGGCCAGGGCGTTGCGGGCTTTGCCCAGTCCGAACGCCACCAGGACGGTGCGCTCCGTCACCACGGCATGGGCGCGCGCGGCCGTGGCACTTTGGCGTCCGTCGACGTGCAGGTGGCCATAGGCGGAGAGCTCACCGGCGGTGCGCACATCGGCACCTCCGGAGGCCATGGACATGGCCAGGGCGGTATCCATCGCGTCCTCCCCCAGCCCGATCAGGAGCACGAGATCGCCGACGCCGGTCAGCGGACCCGGAGCCGGGGCACCCGCAGCGTTGCCCGGCGCGACGGCGGCCGGGTGCGCGGGGCTCCCGACGGCGGACGGGTGCGCGGGGCTCCCGACGGCGGACGGGTGCACGACGGCGCCGGCAACGGCCGCCGCCGGGTGCGCGGGGCTCCCGACGTCGGCGGCGGGCGCTGCGGCGGGCGGATCTGTGGGGGTCCGGAGCCCGGTACCGAGCTGTTCCAGCAGCTCGGCGAAGTCCCGCGATTCGGTGGACACACCGGCAGGAGCGGGCCGGTGCAGGCTCAGCTCGGCGGCGTCCGCCTCCTCCAGGAGTGCGGCGATGGCGGCGCCCTGCAGGTGATGGGTCGGGGCGGCGGGCCGTGCCGGCCCTCCGGCCGGGCCCGCCTGCGCTGCGGTCCGGGCCGCCGGCGGGGCCGGTGCTGCCGCCGCGGCTCCGGCGTCGTACTTCCCGGCGGGGGTCCCGGCGCCCGGAACGGTGCCCGGAACAGTGCCCGGAACAGTGCCCGCGGAAGCCGCCCCGGCGGCGGTCTCCCCGGCGGGACCACCAGTCGCCGGGCCGGAGTCGGCCCCGGCCAGGATGTCGGCGTCAGGCACTACCTCGCCGGTGACGACCTCGTGTTTGGACTGGAGCTCGATCATGGCCTCGTAGCGGTCCTGGGCGAAGAGGCCGGCGATTCCGGGGCTGCTGACGCGTTCGGCGGACACGATCCGGGCCGCCGGACCGTACAGCTGTTCCGCCTTGCGGCGGATTTCCTCGAGCGAGGCTCCCTTAAGCCGATAGCGGTTCGGCATGGCGCACCACTCCTACTGTTTCGATCCGGACGTTGGCGGAGGTCACCTCGCGGTAGGACAACACGGGCACGGATCCCGGCTGCGCCCCGACGAGGCGGTAGATGGCGGGCCGGAGCGCGGGTGCACAGACAAGCACGGCCTGGCGGTTGGCGGCGGCCGCGGCGTCGACGGCGGACCGCACCGAGCGCAGGACGGCGTCGAGCCGTTCCTGCCCCATGACGATCTGGCTGCCGCCCTCCGCGGGCCGCATGTCCTCGAGCATGTGTTGTTCCAGGACGGGGTCGATCATGATGACGTTGAGCACCTCGCCGTCCATGAACTTGGCCGTGAGGGCGGGGCCCAGGGCCTGCCGGGCGGCTTCCACAAGCGATTCCGGATCCGTGGAAATCTTGGCGCGGAGCGTGAGGGCCTCATAGATCCGGGCGAGGTCGTTGATGGGCACCTGCTCATCCAGCAGGCCCTGGAGGACGCGCTGCAGCTCGGCGAGGGAGAGCAGGGCCGGGGTCAGTTCGTCGACGGCGGAGGGGCTCTGCTTGCGCACGCCCTCGGTCAGCACCCGGACATCCTCGCGGGACAGCAGCCGGGCAGCGTTCGCCGCGACGATCGAGGACAGGTGGGTGACCAGGACGGAGACCCGGTCGATCACTGTGGCACCTGTCATCTCGGCGTTGTGGCGCATCTCCCCCGGAATCCATTTCCCGGCGAGCCCAAATACGGGTTCGATCATCGCCGGGCCCGGGAGCGAGTCCAGGTTCTCGCCCAGGGCGAGCATCTGGCCGCTGGGGGCCGTGCCGCGGCCGGCTTCCACGCCGGCAATCCGGATGGCGTAGGTCGCCGGCGGCAGGTCCACACTGTCCCGGGTGCGCACCGGCGGGATGACCAGGCCCAGTTCCATGGCGATCTTGTGCCGCAGGGACCGGACCCGGGCCAGGAGGTCATCGGAGGCGCCGGAGACCATATCCACGAGGTCAGGTGCGAGCAGGATCTCCACGGGGTGGATGCGCATGTCTTCCAGCAGCTTCTCGTTCGGATCCTGTTCCGGGAAGTTCAGCGCGGTCGACTCAGCCTCCCGGGCCGTTTCCGCCAGCTGTTGGCTTGCCGCGGTCCGGCGGGAGGCGATGAACAGGCCGGCGCCTACGACGACGAACGGAATCGGGGGCATGCCGGGGATCAGTGCCATGGCGACGGCGGCGACGCCGGCGATCATGAGGGCGTTCGGTGACTGCAGCAGCTGGGTGGAGGCCGTCCGCCCCATGTCGGACTCGGCGTTGGACCGGGTCACGATCATGCCGGTGGAGACGGCCATGAGCAGTGCCGGGATCTGGGTGACGAGCCCGTCGCCCATGGTCAGCAGGCCGTAGGTGTTCAGGGCGTCGCCGATTTCCAGGCCGCGCTGGACCATGCCGATGGCGATGCCGCCGACGAAGTTGATGATGATAATGATGATGCCCGCGATGGCGTCGCCCTTGACGAACTTCGAGGCGCCGTCCATGGCACCGTAGAAGTCGGCCTCGGCAGAGACTTCGGCCCGCCGCTCCCTGGCCTGGGTGTCGGTGAGGAGGCCGGCGTTGAGGTCGGCGTCGATCGCCATCTGCTTGCCGGGCATGGCGTCGAGGGTGAAGCGCGCGCCCACCTCGGCCACGCGCTCGGCGCCCTTGGTGACCACGACGAACTGGATCACCACGAGGATGAGGAACACGACGGCGCCGATGATCATGGAGCCGCCGACCGTCACCTTGCCGAAGGCTTCAATGACCTGCCCGGCGTATCCGTTGCCCAGGACCAGGCGGGTTGAGGCGACGTTGAGGCCGAGCCGGAACAGCGTGGCCACCAGCAGCAGGGACGGGAACACCGAGAAATCCAGCGGTTTTTTGACGAACATGCTGGTCAGCAGGACCAGCAGTGCCAGCAGGATGTTGCAGACGATGAGGAAGTCGAGCAGCGGCGCGGGAACGGGAACCACCAGCAGGAGCACGATCCCCACGATGCCGATGGGCACCACCAGCCGGTTCAGCCTGTTGTTCATGGTGCTGTCCTTTCACAGACGCTGATTCCCGAAGTTTTCGTGCCGTGTTGCACGCTGTGGAGCCTGCCGTGTTTCATACGGTGGCCACCGTGGTGGTCATGCGGTGCATCCCGGCGGCGGCGCCCCGGGCCTTGAGTGCCATGACGAAAGCGAGGACGCCGGCCACCGCCCGGTAGAAGTCCACCGGGATCTCGTCTCCCAGCTCACAGGCCCCGTGGAGGGCCCTGGCCAGCGGGATGTCCTGGACCATGGGCACGTTCTTTTCCTCGGCTTCTTCCCTGATCCTCGCAGCCACGTGGCCGGCGCCCTTGGCAACGACGCGGGGTGCGGATTTTCCGGGCTCGTATTTCAGGGCCACCGCCACGTGCGTGGGGTTGACCAGGACGACGTCGGCGTCCCCGATCGCCGCGATCATGCGGTTGCGGCTCATGGCCATCTGGCGCGCCCGGCGTTGGGACCGGATCAGCGGATCGCCCTCGCTGTTCTTGTTTTCGTCCTGGACTTCCTTCTTGGACATCCGCGTCTTCTTGCGGTTGCGCCGCATCACGACGAAGAAGTCGGCCGCGGCCAGCACGATGCCGGCGGCCACCGCGAACTGGACCAGGGCGGCTATCCCGCCGGCGGCGGCCTGCACTACCCCGGCGACGGGCAGTCCGCCGGCGGTCAGCAGCACCGGAACCAGTCCCTGCACGACGGTGTAGAGCACCAGCCCCACGACGCTTGCCTTGAGCAGCGCCTTGAGGCCGCCCCACACGGCCTGCGCGCCGAACAGCCGCTTGATCCCGGCGAGCAGGTTGAAGTGTTCGAATTCGAGCCTGAATTTCTTCAAGTGGACACCGCCCTGGAGGGCCGAGCCGGCGAGGACGGCCAGGAACACGACGACCAGCAGGGGTCCGACGATCCCGGCGATGGACGCGAAGCCGGCTTCCAGCGCCCGGACGGCTTTGCCGGGGTCCGGGGCGGACACGATCCCGCGGATGCTGAAGAGCTGGTCCGTGGCGGCGTTGGCGGCCCGGTCCACCGTGCTGGGCAGCATCAGCGCGGCGGCGCCGACGCCGAGCCAGGCGGTGAGGTCCTGGGAACGGGACAGCTGGCCCTTGGAGCGGACCTCCCGCATCCGTTTCTCGGTGGCTTGCTCGGTCTTTTCCTGTGAATCCGCCATCAGCCCACCCCCAGCACGGCTTTGGCCGCCTGCCCGGCGAGGCTGGTAACGAGTCGGGGCAGGGCCAGGAACATGAAGCCGGCCAGCGTCAGAGTGAGCAGGATCTTCAGTGGGAAGCCGAGGGAGAAGGCATTCAGCGCCGGGGCCACGCGGGTCAGTAGGCCGAGCCCGACGTCGGCAAGGAACAGGACCACCAGGAGGGGGCCGGCGATCTGCACGGCGGCAAGGAACATGCCGGACACCGCCGCGATCATGGCCTGCACCGGCTGGGCCAGGTCGATCCCCCCGGCCAGCGGCAGGGCGGCAAAGCTGCCGGTGAGGCCGGTGATGACCAGCTGGTAGCCGTCGGAGGCGAAGAGCAGGGCCAGCGCCGCCATTTGCAGGAGACGGGTGAACTGTGCGCCGTTGACCATCATTTGGGGGTCGTAGGCCTGGGCCATCTGGAACCCGCTGAAAAGGTCGATCAGGCTGCCGGCGGACTGGATGGCGGAAAAGATGACGAGGACCAGGAAGCCCAGGACCAGCCCGGTGACGAGCTCCAGGACCACACCGGTGACGAACCCGGCGGTGTCCCGGGGCGTGTAGCCGCCGGCCAGGCGCTGCGTCACCGCCAGGCCCAGGCCCAGCCCCAGCATGGCCTTGACTCGCCCCGGAATGGCGTGGTGCGAGAAGGGCGGTGCCACGACCAGGAAGGCGGTCATCCGGACCGTAGCCAGCAGCAGGACTTCAAGCCAGGCCGGGTCGATGGGGATGCCCACCTCACAGGCCTCCGAGCAGGGACGGAATCTTCGCGAAGAGGTCGTTGGTGAAGCCCACCATCTCCGAGATCATCCAGTGTCCGCAGACAATCAGGGCCACGGCCACCGCGGCAGCCTTCGGCACGAAGGACAGGGTGGCTTCCTGCAGCTGCGTGATGGACTGCAGCAGGGAGATGGCCAGGCCCACCACCAGCGCCGTGACCAGCACGGGCGCGGAGAGCTTGGCGGCCACGATCATGGCTTGGAGGCAGATGTCCAGGACCGCGTTGGCGTTCATCCTGAACCCGCATAGCTCTGGACGAGCGCGGTGATGATCAGGCCCCAGCCGTCCACGAGCACGAAGAGCAGGATCTTGAAGGGCAGCGAGATCATGACGGGCGGGAGCATCATCATGCCCATGGACATCAGGGCCGCGGACACCACGAGGTCGATCACGAGGAACGGGATGAAGATGACGAAGCCGATGATGAACGCGGCACGGAGTTCGGAGATCATGAACGCCGGGATGAGGGTCTGCAGCGGCACGGCCTCAGGAGTGGCCGGGTTCTCGGCTCCGGCGGCACGGGACATCAGGGCGATGTCCTCCTCGCGCGTGTGGGCGAGCATGAAGTGCTGCAGCGGACCCGATGCGGCGCTGACGGCACCGTTGAAGTCCAGTGTGCCGTTGAGGTAGGGCTGGACACCGAGGGTGTTCATCTCGTTGATGACGGGCCACATCACAAAGATCGAGAGGAACAGAGCCAGCCCGGCCAGGACCTGGTTCGGCGGGATGGAGGGCAGGGACAGCGCGTTGCGGGTCATTGCCAGGACCACAAAGATCTTGGTGAAGGACGTCATCATCAGCAACAGCGAGGGCGCAACGGCCAAGAGGGTGATGCTGATCAGGGTCAGGACAGCGGAGGAAGGTTTCCCGTCCATCCCGTTGATCTGGATGTTGATGTTCCCGCCGTCGGGATTGGCAGGGTCGGCCGGGGGCACCGGCGCAACAGGGTCGATGGGTGCGGCGTGGCCTGCCGAGGCATTGAGCCACAGCAGGAGGACGGCAAAGAGCACGGCGGCGAGCCCCAGGGCCAGGAGCCTGAGGGGTCTTGCGCCAGCTGGTCGCGGGCGGGTGGTGCTGGTGGGGAGCGGGAAGATCAATTGCGGCGTCCGCTCCTGAGCGCGGCGGCAGCCTGCTTCCAGGTGGAGCCGGACAGGATGGAGCCGTGCAGCGGCGGATGGGCCGACCCGCCGCCGGCGCTGACGCGGCCGGCGTGGCCGCGGGCCGCGGATCCGCGGTGAAGGGAGCTGCGGCGGGACGGCGGCAACTCCCGGACACCGTTCTGACCGTCGGCGAAATCGTCGGCGTCGACACCGTCCGCAAAATCGTCGCCGTCAGCGGCGGCATCACCTGCCGGCATGGCCGGCTGGCTGCTGAAGTGGTTGCCGGCGAGCGGGCTGGCGTCAGCGAGGATCCGGGCGAAATCGCCCAGGCCGCGGCTGGTGCCGGGGACCGCGACTTCTTCGGGTTCGGGCGGAATGTCCCCGGTGTGCAGGACGTTGACGGCGTGCTCGGTGACGCCCAGGAGGAAGCGCTGCCCGGCGGCGTCGACCACCACCACGGAGGCTTTTTGTCCGAGGCTCTGCCGGCTGACGATGGTCAAGGCGCGGTCAGCCCGGCGCCGTCCGGTGCCCTTGCCCAGCCGGTGCTGCAGGAACCACATGAGGCCAAGCACCGCGCCCAGGGCCACGACTACCCGCAGCCCGAGGATCAGTGCGTCCATTCAGCTGAGCCCCTCGGCCACGTCGAGGATCCGGGTGATCCGCACCGCGTAGTCCTGGTCGAGGACCACGACTTCGCCGTGCGCGATCAGGCGGCCGTTGAGCAGGACGTCGGCCGGGGCGCCGGCGGAGCGGTCCAGTTCGATGATCTTGCCCGGTTCCAGCGACAGCACGTCCCGGACCGACATCCGGGTGCGTCCGATCTCCACGGTCAGGGCCATTTCAATGTTGTTGATCCGGCCGAGCCGGCCGGCCACGGTGTCCCCGCCGGCGAACAGGTCCCCGCCGCGTTCCTGGCTGTTGCTGTGTTCGCGTAGCCGGACGGCGAACCAGGCCGCGGCGTTGCTGCCGTCGGAGAGTTCAAAGACGGCCGTGTCGGGATCCGAGAGGAGCCCTGAGACGTCGGATTCACGCAGGTCGGACAGGACACCGGCCCCGAAGACTGAGCTGGCGCTTTCCATCGCGGGGCGCAGCACGTCGGTCACGGAGACGTGGCCCAGCTGGGACCCCGCGCCGGCAGCCTCGTCAAGGAAGGTGCGGTCGCTGAGCATGAGGGCGAGGTCGGCGGTCACCGCGCCGACGAAGGTCGCCGTGACCGCCTGCCGGGCGTAGGCCGCCGCGGACCGGGCAGGCACCAGCGCGACAACCTTCAGGGCCACCGGGCTCGGGAGCTCCTCGACGAGCCGTTCCGCCGACATTTCGTGCTTGGTCAGGGTGATGCTCATCGTTGGTTCTCCTCGATTGTGACAATTACTGCGGCCGCGCGGGAGCCGTTGCGGGCCGGGGCGGCAGTGGCCAGCCGGGTTCCGTCCAGGGTGAGGTCAAAGGGCCGGTTCTCCAGGTGCGGCAGTGTCAGGACGTCACCGACGGCGAGACCCAGGACCTGGCTCGGGGTAACGAACGACGTCGAGAGCCGTACGGACAGTTCCACCGGGACCTGCTCCAGTTGGGCGCTGACGCGGGCGGCCGCGTCTTCGCGGGAGTCGGTCGGGTTGACCTTCTTGAGCCGTCCCAGCAGGATTCCGGCCGGAACGGCCAGGGTGGCGGGCGCGTTGACGTCGCCGACGCTCATGGTGAAGGAGGCAACGATCATCAGTTCGCTGGGTGCGGCGGCCTGGGCGAACTGGGAGTTGTATTGGATGGTGTCCACCCGGACGGCCTCGCTGAGCAGCGGGCCCAGGGAATAGCCGAGGTCTTCGAGGGCCTCGTCCATCAGGCCCTTGATCAGCGCCTGCTCGATCTGGGTGAACTTGCGGTCCGGCATGGGCGAATCGTTGGTGGCGCCGAGCATGCGGTTGACCCAGCCGAGGGCGGCCGGGCCGGGGAACTGCACCACGAGCTTGGAATCGTGGGCCTCCACGGTGCACAGGACCATGGCGGTGACGGCGGGCAGCGAGGCGGCGTACTCGTCGTAGCTGAGCATGCTGACGTCTTCCAGGCGCACCACGGACTTGACGCGGACCTTGGCGGTGAGCTGGGTGCCCCACTGGCGGGCGAAGGTTTCGAAGGCGAGCTCCAGCACCCGGCTGTGTTCGCGCGCGAGCGTCGCAGGACGGCGGAAGTCATAGACGCTGACGGTCCGCTCCCGTGCCACTTCCCGCTCATCCAGAACACTCACGGTTGCCACTATCGGCAAGGGAACTCGTGGCGTAAGCAGAACGCCTTAGGCAAAACACGGAGGCAAAAATGCAGGCAAAACTCCGGCAAAGAACCCAGGCGATCCGCCGTAGCCCCGAACGGCTACTTCTCGCTGAGTTTCAAGGCCTCCGGAATCAGTGCCCGGACGACGTCGGGCTTGTCGGAAATGACCACGATGTCCACCCGGCGGTTTCGCTCCATGAGCGCCGGCGTGGAGTCGTCGTTGACCTGGCGGGCAGAACCGAACGCGACGGCACCGATCGTGCCGGGGGCTATGCCGCCGCGGTCCACCATGTACCGCAGGACATTGACGGCGCGCGCCGAGGACAGTTCCCACGTCGAGGGGTAGGCCGTGATGCCGTTCGCGGCGTGGCCTTCGACCATGATTTCCATGCCGGCCGGTTTGAGGACCGGTGAGATGACCTGCAGCACCCGGGAGGCCCGGGAGGTGAGCTCGGGCCGGTCAGGTTCGAAGAAAGCCTGCGATCCGACGAGCTTGACCGTCAGGCCGCGCTGGTCGATCTGGAACTCGACGTTCTCGCTCAGCCCGGCTGCCGCCAGGCCGGCCTGCATTTTCTGCTGCAAAGCCTTGAGTTTGTCCACTTCCTTGATCGCTTCAGCCATATTCTCGGGGGATGCGGTGGCCGCGCCCTTGACGGCGGCGAACGCCTCGAGGTCCTCTTTCACGAGTTCCGGCGGCACCACTGTGCCCGACGCCGTATCCACCGTTTCCGTCGCGACTGCGCCGAATCCCGTGGCTAGGGAGTTGCGGAGCTTTTCAAACTTGTTGGCGTCCACCGTGGACATCGCGAAGAGGACGATGAACATGCACATCAGCACGGTGACCATGTCCATGTAGGACGCCATCCAGCGTTCGTCGACGTGGTGTTCTTCCGGCTTCTTCCGCCCGCGCCGCCTGGGGCTCACGCTGCCTCGTCCATCCTGTCGGACTTGTCAGCGCCGGCCTTCTTGCCGGAGCTCTTGAGCTGGTGCTCGGGGACCATGGCGCGGAGCCGTTCGGCCAGCAGAAGCGGCTGGGCACCGGACTGGACCGACAGCATGCCTTCCATGAGCAGCGTCATCCGTTCGATGTCCAGTTCCGAGAGCCGGGCCATCCGGGCGCTGAAGGGAAGCCAGATGAAGTTGGCGGACAGCAGGCCCCACAGGGTGGCGACGAAGGCTGCCGCGATCATCGGGCCGAGGTGGTCCGGGGTGGAGAGGTTTTCCAGGACGTGGGTCAGGGATACCACGGTGCCGATGATGCCCACGGTGGGGGCATAGCCGCCGAGACTCGCGAAGAATTTGGAGTTGGCGTGATCGCTCCGGGACTTGGAGTCGATCTCGTCCTCCATGAGCATCCGGAGGTCCTCGGCGTCGGTGCCGTCGGCGATGTTCTGCAGTGCACGGGCCAGGAAGGGGTCCTTGACGCTGGCCGCTTCCTCTTCCAGGGACAGCAGGCCCTCGCTGCGCGCCTTTTCGGCGAAGCGGACCATCTGGTCAATGCTTTCCTGCGGCTTGGCGGTTTTGCCGAGGAACATCTTGGGGAGGGCTTTGAAGGCCTGGACGACGTCTTTGAGGGTGTTTCCGGCGATCCCGACGGCGAGCGTGGCGCCGAAGACCAGGATCATGGGGGCCGGGAGGAGCAACGCCGACAGGCTGGCGCCCTCGAGCGACACCATGGCGATAACGGAGCCAAAGGCGAGGAGCAGTCCGATGACTGTTGCGGGATCCATCGTTACTTTCTGGGTTGCGCGGGCGCCGTGGGACCGGCGCCGTCGTCGTAGGGGTCGTCGTCCGGGTCTTCAGTCCGGACCAGGCTGAGGGGATAGCCGGTGATGGCCGGAAAGTCCCGGGCTTTGCTCAGGATGTAAGCCCGGTACTCTGCGATGAGCTCGACCACCTCGGCGAGGCTTTCGAGCACCACGTAGGCGGCGCCGTCGAGTGTCACCAAGTGCGTATCCGGGCTCTCGTGGATGCGTTCAATGAGGTCCGGATTGACCGCGAAGCGCGTTCCGTTGAGGCGTGTGACGACGATCATGGGCCGATTCTGCTCTGTGAGGGGAAGGGTGTTCTCCTCCGTACTGTCGGCAGCCGGGGCCCCTTCGTTAGGCGCCGTCGTCAGGCGCGTTGTCAACGTGCCGGTGCCCGGGGGCGGCCGGCGCAGCAACATTCCCCGTGCCAAGGCCGCCGCGCGGTATTAGGGTGGGATCTGACGGGGCCACCCGGCCCGCCCCGTTGGACGTCTGCTCCACCGCAGTTCGTCCCGTGCAGTTGGCCCAGTGCCAGGAAACGACGGCCGCCCGCCTCATCAGGAAGGCCAGCCATGGCGCCATTTCCGGATTTTGAGCAGCCGTTGAACCCGTTTCCCCGCTACGCAGCCATGCGGGACAGTGAACCCGTTTTCCAGGACCCGGACACGGGCGTCTGGCACGTGTTCCGCTACGACGACGTGCAGCGGGTCCTGTCCGAGCACGCCACATTTTCTTCCCGGATGGGCGGGGACAACCCCTCCGAAACGGGCCAGCTCTTCGCCGCCAGCCTGGTCAACACGGACCCGCCGCGGCACCGCCAGTTGCGTTCGCTCGTGACGCAGGCGTTCACACCGCGGGCAGTCGAAGCGCTCGCCCCGCGCATCTCGGAACTGACCGGCGAGTTGCTGGAGCCGGTGGTGGCCGGCGGCGCCACGGACCTGATCGAACAGCTCGCCTATCCGCTTCCGGTGATCGTGATCGCCGAACTCATGGGCATTCCGGCCTCTGACCGGGACCGGTTCAAGCTGTGGTCCGACGTGATCGTGAGCCAGACCCGCCCGGGCGCCGACGATTCCGTCCACACGGCAGCCAACCGGGAAATGGCGGAGTACTTCATGGCCATGATCGAGGAGCGGCGGCACCGGCCGGGCAATGATTTGATCAGCGCGCTCCTCGCGGCCGAGATCGACGGGCAGAAGCTCAGTCCCATCGAGTTGCTGGGATTCTGCAGCCTGTTGCTCGTGGCGGGAAACGAGACCACCACCAACCTGATCGGCAATGCGGTGCTGTGCTTCACCGAATCGCCGGGCACGGCGGAACGCCTCGTCGCCGAGCCTGCCCTGCTCCCGCACGCCATCGAAGAGGTGCTGCGCTACCGCTCCCCCGTCCAGTCCATGTACCGGCTCTCAGCCGTCGACACGACCGTGCGCGGCCGCACCATCCCGGCAGGCTCGCCGGTCATTGCCTGGATCGGCTCGGCGAACCGCGACGGGGAGCAGTTCCCGAGCCCGGACGAGTTCGACGTCGAACGCTCACCCAACCGTCACCTCGCCTTCGGGCAGGGCATCCATTTCTGTCTGGGGGCGCCCCTGGCGCGGCTGGAGGCCAGGATCGCGCTGGAGGCCGTGCTCTCACGGCTGCCGGGGCTTGCTGTGGACCCCGACGCGCAGTTGGAGCGGATGGAAAGCATGATCGTGTACGGGGCGAAACGGCTTCCCGTGACCTGGCAGGCTGCCTGACGGCGGGCACGGCGTCAGGGGCGGCGATCGTGACCGTCTCCGGCGCCCTCGAGGGCGGTCCCGAACCATGTCGGCAGGTGGTGGAGCAGGTCGTCCTGGTCGTCGCCGATCCATGCGACGTGGCCGTCCGGCCGGAGCAGGACCGCGGGCGCGTCCAGTTCCCCGCTGGTGTCCGCGACGTGGTCGATCCGGTCCGCCCATCCTGCCACGGAGAGTTCGCCGGTCTGGTCCAGCAGGAGCCCGCGGCCTTTGCGGGTGAGTTCGTAGAGACGGCCCCGCGATAGAGGAATGTCGCGCAGTCGCCTGCCGAGCAGCTCGGGTCCTTCGCCGAAGTCGTAGCGGACCCCGATCGCGGTAATCTTCTCGGCCAGGAAACGGCTGACGTCCTCGAAGTCCATCAGCTCGCTCAGCAGCCGCCGCACGGCCTGCGGGCCGGGCTCGGTGGACAGCAGCTCGCTCTGGGCGCGGGTGATGGTCAGCACGCCTTCGGCGACCGGGTGACGCTCGGCGTAATAACTGTCCAGCAGCCCGTCCGGCGCCCATCCTTTGACCTCGGCGGCGAGCTTCCAGCCGAGGTTGAAGGCGTCCTGGATGCCGAGGTTCAGTCCCTGCCCTCCCAGTGGCGGGTGGACGTGCGCCGCATCGCCGGCGAGCAGAATGCGGCCCACCCGGTATTGCTCGGCAAGCCGGGTGGCGTCGCTGAAACGGGACAGGGAGCGTGGTGAGTGGACGCCGAAGTCGGTGCCTGCGAACGCCCGCAGCTGCGTCCGGAACTCCTCCAGCGTCGGCGGGACGGAGCGGTCCTCGGCCACGGCCGCCGCGGGCACGACGGCGCGGTACAGGCCGTTTCCGGCGGGGCCGATGCCGAACCCCTTGTGGGTCTTGCGCACCTCCTCGGCCACCGCGGCCAGCTGGTCCGGCGCCGCGGTCACCTTCACCTCGCCCAGGAGCCACTCGGTCTTGGCCGGCTCGCCGGGGAAGCCGATGCCGAGCAGTCTGCGCACCAGGCTGCGTCCGCCGTCGCAGCCGACCAGCCAGCGCGAGCGCAGCCGTGTGCCGTCAGCGAGTTCGACGCTCACCGCGTCCTCGTCCTGCTCGACCCCTGCCACCTCGCAGCCGCGGCGGATCTGGGCGCCGAGCTCACCGGCGCGCTCGGCCAGCAGGCGATCGGTGACCGGCTGGGGGATGCCAAGGACGTAGCCGTGTGCGGTGTCCAGGTTCACCGGCCGGGGCTTGTCGATCCCGGCGAAGCGACCCACGCCGCCGGGATACTGTTGCCCGTGGGCGAGGAACCGGTCCAGCAGCCCGCGCTGGTCCATGATCTCGATGCTGCGCGGGTGCAGGCCGAGCGAACGGACCGCCTGGCTCGGCTCCGCGTCCCTCTCCAGCACGAGCACGTCCACGTCGTGCAGCCGCAACTCGCTGGCCAGCATCATCCCCGTCGGGCCGCCGCCGCTAATGATCACGTCGAAAATATGGAACCCCAATCCCAGAAACTCACTTTCCGGATTGCCCGGCTGCGTCCCGCAACCTGAAATGCGGGGGTGAGCCCGATCAGTACTCGCCCTTGATCACGAAGTAGGAGCCGCGAATAACGCCCGCCAGCTTCGACTTTTGGCGGGCGAACTTGAAGCGCGGCGCCAATTCCTCCGGAACTTCCATGCCGTCGGCAAGTTTGAACCCCACCGCTCTTTTCCCGCCGTCCTCGATGCTGTACATGACGTTGACCGACAGTCCCGACTCGTAAAAAACATAGGCCATCCGCAAACCGTCGACTTCGAAGGCGGTCGCCTCCAGCGGGCGGGAGCCGATCACGATCTCGCGTTCATCCCGGAGGATGCGGCTCACCCGGTCAACCACGTCAGGAACTTCGCTCGCGGGGCTCACGGTGAAGGCGTGGCCGTACTTATTCCGGTAATAGCGGGCCTCGTTGGCGCGCAACCCGGCGAGGGCCTCGGAGACGGGGGAAGATTCCAAGCCGACGGTAGAAACGGTCTCGAAGTCAACGATGTACGGCATGTGCCCTCCTGGACAGACGTGTTGGGACCAATGCTAACGCGACGACGTGCTGCCGCTAACGCGACGACGTGGCTGCCGGACGCCGGAACGCAAACGCCCCCCTGAGGTGTGATCCGGGGAGACAGCTCCGGGTCCGGCAATACCGGAAACCCGAAGCTGTCTCCCGAATCCTTAGGGGACAAGCACGATTCCGCTCATTAGCGCTTGAGCTGGGTCAGTTCCTGGAGAACCTCATCCGAGGTGGTGATGATGCGGGCGTTGGCCTGGAAACCGCGCTGCGCAACGATCAGGTTGGTGAATTCCTGGGACAGGTCCACGTTCGACATTTCCAACGAGCCGCCGGTCAGGGTGCCAAGGCCGGGGTCGCCCGCAGCACCGAGCTGCACGCCGCCGGAGTTGCCGGTTGCGACGTAGGAGGAGCCGCCGGCCTTCTCCAGGCCGCCCGGGTTGGTGAACTTGGCGAGGGCGATCTTGGCGAGGACCTGCTTGATGCCGTTGCTGAACGACCCGACCAGGGAGCCGTCGCTGCCCAGCGTGTAGGACTCGAGCTTGCCGACGGGGGCACCGTTCTGGCCGCTGACGGTCAGCGAGCTCATGGCAGCGTAGCCGGAAACCTTGGAGACATCGATGGTGATGCCGTTGACGGTGACGTTGCCGCCTGCGGTGGGCTTGCCGTTCGTGTAGGTCACAGACCCGGTGGCTGTGGTGCCGTTGTCGTCGGCGGCGATGTTCCAGGTGCTTCCGGCCTTGGTGAAGGTCATTGACACGCTGCGTTCGGTGCCGGCGGCGTCGTAAACCTTGACCAGACGGTCCAACTTGGTGCCGTCGACGGCGTCGCTGGGCAGGTTTCCGTCCAGCGTCACCGAGTCGGTCTTCTTGGCCACCATGGTGTTGGGGTTCAGCGTAATGTCGCCAACGGGGCCTCCCGCGTTGATCACACCGTTGGTGGCGGTCCAGCCCTGGAGGATGCCGCCGTCGGGGCTTACGAGCTGGTTGGCTGCGTCCGGGCTGAACGCGCCGGCGCGGGTGAAGAGCTGGCTGCCGCCCTTGCTGGTTACGAAGAAGCCGTCACCGGAAATCATCAGGTCGGTGGCCCGGCCGGTGCTCTGCGAAGAGCCCTGGGAGAAGTTGGTGGTGACGCCGGCAACCCGGACGCCCAGACCGATCTGGGCGGGGTTGCTGCCGCCGGTCGCGGCCTGCGGGCCGGTGGCGCCCTGCTGCAGCTGGGACAGGGTGTCCTGGAACTGGGTGGAGGAGGCCTTGAAGCCTGCGGTGTTGACGTTGGCGATGTTGTTGCCAGTAACGTCCAGCATGGTCTGGTGGGCGCGGAGGCCCGAGATTCCGGAGTACAGCGAGCGGAGCATGGGAACTGCCTTTCTACGGGTGAAGAACTGGTTAGGAAGCGGCCGGAGCGGTAAGCCCGGTGATGGAGTCGAGGGGAACGGAAAGGTCGCCGATCGTGACGGACGGAACCGATCCCGCATAGCTGACGGAACTGGCGACGCCGGTCCCGGTGGTGCCGTCCGCGAGGGTGTAGCCGACCGAGTGTCCGATCAGCTGGGCTGCCGCCGTCCGCATCTGGAGGGAGAAGCCCTCCTTGCTGTTGGTGGTCAGTTCGGTCATTTTTTCCATCATGGAGAGCTGAAGGGTCTGGCTCATCATCTGGTTGGTGTCCATGGGCGCGCTCGGGTTCTGGTTCTTGAGCTGCGTCACGAGCAGGGACATGAACACGTTGGCATCCATGGTCTGCGAGGGTGTCCGCACGGCAGAGGCCTGGGTGGCCTCCCCCGCCGCCGTTACCGGCTGGGATGCGATCGGCTGAATCGTCATAAGTCGCGTTCCTTCGTGTCAGACAAGAATGTCGAGGGTGGTCTGGGTGCCGTTCAACAGCCTGGCGGTGCGTATGGCTTGATCATCGGCCAGCGCATCCCAGCGGTTTCCGGGCCGCGGCCCGTTCCGGTCGCCCGGGCCGGAGCCGCTGCCGCCGGGGCCCGAGCCGCTGCCGCCGGGGTCCCGGCCGGTGGCGAACTGGCCGCCGGTCCCCGTCCGGTCCTGGCCCGTGCCGTGCTGGGCCCCGTGCTGCCCGAAACCGGGACCGTTGTGGTCTGAGAGGTCAAGGCTGGCCGCGAATCCGGCGCCGTGGAGTTCCCTGCGGAGTTCGGGCAGGATTCCGCGGACCGCCTCACGTCCCGCATCGCCCGGGGCGAACAGCTCAATCCGGACGCCCACGGCGTCGATCTGGGCCCGGACGGTCAGTGGACCGAGATCTTCCGGGCTGACCTTGAGGGTCATGATGTGCTGGCCCTGGGGTGCCCCCACGAGGGTGAAAAGCGGTTTGGCCAGCTGGGACTGGAGGGGCGCCGCGTAATGGGGCGCCGGCGGGGACGCCGACTGGAACGCCGGCTGCGCAGCGGTCTGGGCAGCCGGCTGGGGCACGGCCTGGGCCACGGTTGCCGCCGCCAGAGTCGGCTGGACGGGGATGGTGGCCGCCGCGGGGGCGTCGCTTTCCGGATTGGACCGAGCCTGGGCGGCGTTGGGCACCGGTACCGCGACTGGTTCCGTCAGGACGCCGGCGTGGAAAGGAACAGGTCCTGGAGCAGGGGCGGGTGCGGTTCCGGTTCCGGTTCCGGTTCCGGTTCCGGTTCCGGTTCCGGTGGACATGCTGCCGGAGGATCCAGTGCCGGCTCCGGGGATGCCGGATGGCGCCGGACCGGACGGGGTCGTGCCGGGTGAGGTGGTCGGCGACGTCGGCGCTTGTCCGGGCGCGGAGGGAGCGACGGCGGCGACGTCTGATCCGTTGACCGCCCGCGCGGACACGGCCGCGGTGGTGGCCGCCGGCGACGCACCATGACCAGACCCAAGTCCCTGGGCGGTCTGCGCCGCCGCTGCCGCGCCCGGTGCCGCGGCCGCGGCCGGAGGTGTGGCGCCGGCCTGCACCGGGACTGCCTGCGTTGGCCCGGCAGGTGCAGCAGCCTTGGGTGGGCCACTGAGCACCGGAACGGGACCGGTCGCAGGGGTGGTCCCTGCGGCGCCGGTGGCAGTCGAGGCCAGCGGCGCGGCCGCAACAGCAGCCGGTGCGGTGGCCACGGCGTCGACGGGCGCAGCCGTCGGGGCAGGATCGTTCCCATTGACCGGCCGGTTGACCGGTCCGCCGGCGGCGGCCTTGGGCCCGGCCAGCGGGACCGCGCCCGCCGTCTGCGAGGCCGCAGCGGCGTTCGGCTTACCGTCCGGCATGGTCCCAGCGGGGACGGCGGCCACAGTCTGGCGCCGCGTTGCGGCCAATCCCGGGGTCGCAACGGCCGGGGAATGCGCGGCGGCGGCCGGCAACTCGTCGGGAAGGACCGCCGAGGCCGCGGACGCAGTGACGGCCGGTGCGGCAGTACGGGAACCATCGTTGCTGTCCGTCGGCGGGGCAACCGCCGGCGCCGATTGTCCGGGCAGCGCAGCCTGACCAGCCTGACCAAGTTGTGTATAGGAGACAAACTGGGCCGGCGGGAATTCGGCCGGGCCGTACTGGGCCGGCGGGAAATCGGCCGGGCCGTACTGGGCCGGCGGGAATTCGGCCGTGCCGTACTGGGCCGGAACGTACGGGGCCGGAACGTACGGGGCCGGCCCGGGGCTGGTGATACCGGACGAAGCAGCGTCGGTCCGCGGCGCGGTCCCGGAAGCAACGTCGGCCCCCGTCACAGTGTTCGCAGCGGTGCCGCTCAGCGAAGCGGGGTCCGTGGCGCCGTCGGGCTGCGGCAGTTCGGCCGCCATGTCATCGGCCGCCGGTACAGCCTTAGCGGCGCCAGGCTCTGCCGCGGTGCCGTTGCCCGCTGCGCCCTGGACGTCGTTGAGGACTGCGTCGAAGGACGCGGCGGCTGTGTTTCCGTTTTCGCTGCCGGGCCGCGGGTCCACGCCCTGCCGGGCCGCCCGGACGGCCGCCCCCAGCGCGCCCGCAAGCTCCGTCGATGCCGCCGCCTTCATGATGCCGCCCCTGCGGGAACGATGCGCCGGATGGAGGTCAGGTTAGACTGCTGCTCCCAGGCATCGCGGATCTGGATGGTCTTGCCCGGCACGGGTGCGTCGATCGCCTTGCCGTTGCCCAGGTAGATGGAAATGTGGTTGCCGCCGAAGCTCACCAGGAGGTCTCCGGGTTTCGCTTCTGCGAGGGACGCCACCGGGGTGCCCTGGCGCATCTGGTCGCTCACCACGCGGGGAAGCTCCACGCCGAGGTCCTTGAAGACCCGCTGGGTGAAGCCGGAGCAGTCCATGCCGGAGGCCGGATTGGTGCCGCCCCACACATAGGGAACACCGATGTACTTCTTCGCCACGGCCACCACGTCATTGCCCGTCGCGGCCCCACCGGTATGTACGGTTCCGGCTGCCTGGGCGCCGGTGAGCGCGGCCGTCCCGGCCGCCGCAGCGCTACCTGGTCCGAATGTGCTGCCAATGCCCAGTGACGTGCCCAGTGAGGAGCCCAGGCCCAGGCTGTCCGTGAGGGAGGCGGCATCCGTTGCGCCACTGCCGCCCAGTGCCGCGGCAAGTGCCTGGGTGAACGTGGCGGAGTCGCCGGTGCCGGTTGCGGACGCGAGCGAGGTAGCCGCAGCCTTGGCAGCGGCTGCGCTGGTTTCCGCGGCCGCAGGCCGGCTCAATTCCGCGATCATCGACTGGATGCCCTGCATCCGGCCGATCGCTTCAGTCATGCTCATGGCTTCACCTGCTGCTCATCGCGGTGCCAGAGCGTCGAGGCGATCTCATCGAGGGCCGACTGCTCGGCGCGCAGGTCCGCGGAGTTGACCTCGGCGTCGTGCCGGGCTTGCAGTTTTTCCAGCCCCACGGACCGCGTGCGGGCAGCGATGAACTCGGCCCGGGCGTTGGCTTCGTCGGCCTCGGCCAGGTGGGTGAGGTTTTGCAGGTCCGCGAGCATGCTGTGCGCGGATGACCGGGCGGCCGCCACTGCGCGCAGTGAGGCCGAGCTGGAGATGGGGTCATCCGTGGCGGCAAGTTCGCGGCGGGCGGCGGCTTCGCGGACCCGGACGGAGCTGGAACGTGAGCGGGCGCGCGCCAGCCCGGTTGCCGCCTGGTCCTGCTGGAGCTGGCGGAGGCGCAGGAGGCCGGCCAGTGAGAATTCGCGGTTCATGCTGCTGCTCCCAGGATCGAAGTGAGGTGGCCGAGCCGTTGCCAGGACTCGGGGTGGGCGGTGGATTCGTCCATCGGCTGCTGGAGGAAACCGCTGACGTCGTGCTCGTGGTTCAGCGCAGCGTCCACCAGCGGGTTGGTCCCGGCCTGGTAGGCGCCGACGTCGATCAGGTCCTGTGCCGCCTTGCGGGCCGCGAGGACCCGGCGGAGCGTGGCGGCGGCGTCGAGGTGTGGCCGGGAATTGACCTTGCTGGCCACCCGGGACACGGATCCGAGCACGTCCACGGACGGGAAGTGCCCGGTGACGGCGAGTTTGCGGTCCAGCACCACGTGGCCGTCCAGGATGGAGCGGGCGGCGTCGGCGATGGGCTCGTTATGGTCATCGCCGTCCACGAGCACGGTGTAGATGCCGGTAACGGAGCCGGTCTCGGCCGTGCCGGCACGCTCCAACAGCCGGGCCAGGATGGAAAAGGTCGACGGCGGGTAGCCGCGGGTGGCAGGGGGCTCGCCGGCCGAGAGGCCAATCTCGCGCTGCGCCATGGCCACCCGGGTCAGGGAGTCCATCATGAGCACCACATCCTGGCCCTGGTCGCGGAAGGACTCGGCGATGCGGGTGGCGGTGAAGGCCGCGCGCATGCGCATCAGGGCGGGTTCGTCGGAGGTGGCGACCACCACGACGGAGCGCGCCAGGCCGGCGGCGCCGAGGTCGTCTTCGAGGAACTCGCGGACTTCGCGGCCGCGTTCGCCAACGAGGGCGATCACCGAGACTTCGGCGTCGGTTCCGCGGGCGATCATCGAGAGGAGGGAGGATTTGCCGACCCCGGAGCCGGCAAACAGGCCCATGCGCTGGCCCTTGCCGAGCGTGGTCATGGTGTCCAGGACGCGCACGCCGGTCTGCAGCGCGGTGTCGATGCGGGCGCGTTTCATGGCGTTCGGTGCCTCGTTGTCGATCGGCACGCGCGGCCCGCTGAGCAGCGGACCCTTGCCGTCGATCGGGCGTCCCAGGCCGTCAAGGACCCGGCCGAACAGGCCCCGCCCCGTGGGAACCAATACCGCGCTGCCTTTGGCGCGCACCGGGTCACCGGCAGCCACGCCGGCCAGTCGGCCCAGCGGCATGCAGCGCACGGAGCCGTCCAGCGCCGCGACGACTTCGGCGTCAAGGCCCGGGTTCCCGCCCACGGTCACGAGGTCACCAAGGGCGCAGTCCAGACCCGACACTTCCAGGCCCAGCCCGATGACCGAGGTGACGACGCCGACCCGTTGCGGGGCGGCCGCGGCCAGCGCGGCGGCATAGTCGGCGCCCTTCGGCCGCCACTCGGCGATCATGCCTGGCCCCGGTAGGCGCCGGCACCGAATTCGGCCCGGCCGGATTCTCCCGGCACGGTGTCTCCCGGCACGGCGTCTCCCGGCACGGTGTCTGCCACCAGTGCATCTCCCAGCGGGCCCTCTGCCGACGCTGCCTCTCCCAGCAGCGCCATGCGGGCACGTCCCAGGGCGGTGCGGAGGCTGGCGTCGAACCAGCCCTGCTGGTATTCGACCTTCGCGTCGCCGCGGCCCAGGGAGGGGTCCGCGATGAGCGGCAGCCCGGCTGGCAGTTCCTGGCCTTCCCGGCTGAGGACGTCGATGTCCGCCGGGTGCAGCCGGATTGCCAGTACCGTGGCGGAGTCATTCCCGGAGAGGGCGCGGGCCAGGGCGGCCCGGGCGGTCCGGGTGCCTTCGGCCAGTTCGTAGCCGAGGATGGCCTCGGCCAGTTCCAGCGCCGTGCGGGCCAGGATTTCCTCGGCGTCCTGCAGCGCCTGCACGTTGCGGTGCGCAAAGTCTGTCCTGGCGACGGCGAGGGCGCGCACGGCACGGTCCAGGTCCTGCTGTCCGGCGGCCAGGGAGGCAGCCTGCTCGGCGGCCATCCGGTCCCGCCAGCGGCGCTGCTCTTTCGCTGCGGCGCGCACACCGGCGGCGTAGCCCGCGGCGTGGCCTTCGGTGTAGCCGGCCTGTTCGGCGGCCGGGCCGTTGGCCCGCAGTGACGGGAAGACGACGCGCGCCGGGGCGTTGGCCGCGCCGTTGTCAGTAGACATAGTCTTCTTCGTCCCCGCGCTGGATGGTGATCTGGCCTTCGGCCTCGAGCTCGCGGATGGACCGGACGACGGCGGCACGGGCCTCTTCGATCTGCGAGGCACGCAGGGGTCCCAGGGCGGCGATCTCGGATTCGAGGATTTCCAGGTTGCGCCCGGAGACGTTGGTGGTGATGGTTTCCAGGACCGGCTCGGAGGCACCCTTCATCGCCATCGCCAGGACGGCCGCGTCGAGTCCGCGCAGCACCAGCTGCACGTCGCGGCGTTCCAGCTTCACGATGTCGTCGAATGTCACCATCTGGGCCCGGATCTCCACCGCGAGGTCGGGATCGAGCAGGTCTAGGCCGTCCAGCACGGACCGTTCCGTGCCGGCGTCGGTCCGGTTGATGATCTCCAGCAGCGGCTGGATGCCGCCCACCACCTTCGAGGCCTGCTGGGACACGGCGGCGCCGCCGCGGAGTTTGAGGGTGTCGGCGACGATCCCGATCGCCTCGGGCGCGCCGGATCCCATGGTGGCGATGCTGAGCGCGACGTCGGCGCGCAGCGAGCCGGGCAGCCCGGACATCACGGCCGAGGCCTTGCGCGGGCTGAGGTGGGCGAGGACCAGGGCGATGGTCTGCGGCAGTTCGCCGTCGATCAGGGCCAGGATCTGCACGGGTTCGATGTCTTCGAGGAACTCGAAGGACTTGCCGGCCATATTGACGGTCAGGCGGTTCATGAGCCCGGCGGCCCGTTCCGAGCCGAAGGAGGCCTCCAGCAGGCCCTCGGCGAGTTCCCGGCCGCCCCGGGCCTGGCGCGTGGTTGTCATCGCGGCCTGGTGGAAGTCCTTCATGATCTGCTCGGTGACGTCAGAGTCCACCTTGCGGAGCTTGACGATCTCCCCGGCAATCTCCTCCGCCTCGGTGTCCGTGAGCTGGGCCATGACCTTGGCGGCGTTCTCGGGGCTCATCTGCATCAGGACGACGGCGGCGCGCTGGGTGCCGGTCAGGGGCGTATCGGTGGGTTTCATGCCGGTTGCCTGTCATCCATGAGGCTGCGCAGGTAATCGGCGGCCCGTTCCGGGTTGGCGGCGACCATGTTGTCGATTTCAAACCGGCGGCGCTCGGATTCCAGCTGTTCGGTGCTCGGGCCCGGAAGCGGGGGCAGGGCGGTGATCGGGATCGCCGACGTCGCTGGCGGAAGGGCCACCACAGGCGGGGCCACCGGCATGATCTCCAGGTCCAGGCGTTCGCCGAGGTCCACGGGCTCGCGCTTCTGGCGGCGCCGCAGGATGATCGTGACCACCAGGGCCAGGATCAGCAGGCCCAGCAGGATGCTGCCTGCGGTGACGAGGGTTCCGAAGAACGCGGCCTGCTTCTCGGCTTCGGCGTTGGCCTGGGCCTCGGCGAGCGCCTTGGCGGCGTCGTCGGCGGCTGCGGTGCTGAACGGCACAACCTCGACCGTGACAATATCGCCGCGCGCGGTGTCGGCCCCGGCTGCGGAGGTGACGAGGTTCTTCAGCGACGCCAGGTTCAGGCCGCCGGCGGCGGCCTGGCTGACGGCGACGGAAATGGTCTGCCGCTTGATGGCACCGGCCGGGATGGTCCGGTCCTCGGTGACCTTGTTGACCGCGTTGTTCTTGGTTTCGGTGGAGGAATCGAAGTTGCCGTTGCCGCTCGTGCCGCCGGGAACAGCGATGTTGTCCGGGCCGAGGACGCCCGCGGCGCCTCCCCCGGTTCCGGTGTATTTCTCGGTCTTGGACGATTCACTCAGCGGCAGGGCGCCCTCGGCATTGGAGAAAGTCTCGCTCTTCTGCTGCGCCGATTCGCCCGTCACATCGGCGGCGACGGCGACCGTGGAGTTGCCCGGGCCCACCACGCGGTCCATGACCGCGCGGACGGCGTCCGAGGTGCGCTGCTGGTAGTCGCTGGCCTGCTTGGTGGACGATCCTGCGGTCCCGCCGCCGACGGTGGAGAGCACGTTGCCCTGCGAATCGACCACGGAGACGTTGGACGGCTTGAGGTTTTCGATGGCGGCGGAGGTCAGGTGGACGATCGCCTGCACCTTGTCACCGGTCAGGGCGGCGCCGGCGTCGGTCTCGATGAACACTGAGGCGGTGGTGTCCGGGGCCTTGGACACAAACACTGTTTTCTCGGGGATGGCGAGCCGGACGGCGGCGGTCTTCACGCCGTCCATGGCGGAGATGGTGCTGGCAAGTTCGCCCTCGAGGGCGCGCTTGTACGTGACGGACTGCTGGAATTCCGAAGACGTCACGCCCATCTTGTCCAGCAGGGAGTAGCCGGTGGCGGCGGCAGTCGGCAGGCCCGCGGCCGCTGCCTTGAGGCGCTCGTCGTAGACCTTGTCCTGCGGCACCAGGATGGTGGATCCGCCGTCGCTGAGCTCGTACTGAACGTTGTCCTTGCGGAGCTGTTCGACGATGCCGTTGGCGTCGGTGGTCTGGAGGCCGGAGAACAGCGGGGTCAGCACAGGGCGAGTAAGCCAGGCGGACAGGGCAACAATGCCCACCACCAGCAGGGCAGCGCCGATCACGGCGATGGTGCGCTGGCCGGCGGTGAAACTCTTCAGGCCCGCGCCGAAGCGCTGGAAGAAAGCGTTAATCTGCGGAGGCATCAGGCCTGCATCCTCATGATCTCGTTGAACGCGTCAACGCCCTTGTTGCGCATGGTGGCCATGAGCTCCAGCGTCACCTGCGCCCGGGTCGCGGCAAGCGTGGCGTTGTGGATGTCATCCAGGTTGCCGGTCACGGCGGACACAGCCAGCTGGTTCGACGTCGACTGCAGCTGCTGGAGGTTATCCACCGCGCCGGTGAGGGAAGTGGCGAAGGCGGAGCCGTCAGTGCCGGCCACGGGTGCCGCTCCGGCGCCCGTCACATAGTTTGTCGGCAGGACGCCCTGGACGGGGGCGATGGGGGCGACAGTCATTAGGAGCGTCCAATCTCAAGGGCGGCCATGTAGGTTTCGCGGGCGCGATCCACCACCTGCGCGTTGGCCTGGTAGCCGCGCTGGGCGATGATGAGCGCACCCATCTGTTCGGCCATGTCAATGTCCGGGTACTTCACGTTGCCGTTGGCGTCCGCCAGCGGGTGATCCGGCTGGTAGACGACCCTGCCCTCGGCGTTGCCGAGCTGGGTGCTCTTGACGTACACGCCCGAGCCCTGCGAGCCCTCCGCGGCCTCGACGTACCGGGCCTGGAAGGCGGGGCCGGACGTGGCGGAGGCGTTGTTCATGTTGGCGAGGTTGTCCGAGACGGCATCGAGCCACTTGCGGTGGACGGTGAGGGCGGAGCCGGCGATGCCGATCATGTCGAAAGTCATCAGCTGGTCCTCAGGGCGGAGCGCACGGCGGTGAACTCGGTGTTGACGGCGCGTGCGGCGAACTGGAAACGCAGCACGGTGTCGATGTTGGACAGGGTCTCGGTGTCCAGGTTGACGTTGTTGCCGTTCAGCTGCGTGGGCTCCAGGGACTCCGCCGTGGTTGCCTGGACGCGGCCGTTCCCGGACTGCACCGACGCTGCGAGGGCGTCCTCGAAGCTGACGCGCTTCGCGTGGTAATTCGGCGTGTTGACGTTCGCGATGTTGTTCGCGATGGTCCGCTGGCGCAGTGCCAGCCCGTCCATGGCGCTGGCCAAGGCGGCGGAAGTCACGGATTCGAGCACAGAGTCCTGCCTGGGAAAGGTGGGTGTGGCCGATCCGTGGCCGGTAATCGAGCGATCCGTGCTCTTACAGTGGTTATCGGCACTGGTCAGCGCCGCGTTAGGCGAAATCAAAAGACTATTTCAGATGTTTTGGAACTCGGGATTCCTAGCCGTTGACATCCAGGTACAGGGCCCCGGCGGACTCCCCCACGCCGGGCACCGACGATACCGCCTGCAGCTGCCGGGCGACTCCCAGCCGCGCCTCTTCCAGCCGGAGGGCAACGCGTTCCTGGGCGGCTGCCAGTGCGACGGCGCGACGCCGCGCGGTCGCCGGCAACGGCCCGTTCATCGACGGCGGAGACCAGCGCTTCTCCGGCCGGGGTTCCGCCACCGATCCCGCGGGAGCGGCGAGCGGGCCCAGCGGATCCTTCAGGGTCCGCTCGGCGGCCTGCACCGCCATTTCAAGCACATCCAGGACGGCCATCCAGGCAGCCAGGGTGGTGTCTTCAGGGATGGCCTCAGTAGGATGTGATCCGGCGTTGCCGGATCCTGCTCCCCCTAGGCCGCTGTCCGAGTCAGCCTGTTCACCCAAAGCCGAGACTCCCTCCGCCGGTTCCGGACCCGGCGTTCCAGGCCCCTGCCGCCGGGAAACCGGCTGGAGTTGCGGCGGGAACCGCAGGCACGGGTACAGCCGCGGCGGCCTCGTGCCAGGTCTGCCGCAGGGGCTCCAAGAGCTCGATCGCTTCCCGGGTTAGTGCCGCATCCCGCTGGATGTTCGCGTTGATCAGTGCCGTGGAGACGTAGTTGTAGACCCCCAACAGGCCGTTGGCCCCGTCCCACGCGTCGACTTTCAAGGACGAGGACAGCTCGGACACGATGGCCTGGGCGTGCAGCAGGTTTTCCGATGCGGTGGTCCAGTCGGCCGTCTGCTGCGCCGTTTCCGCCCGGCCCAGGTCAAGCAACAGGCGGTCGTAGAGCATGGTGAGCAGACGCGCCGGCGGGGCCGAGAGGACCGAGTCCGCGAGGTACTGGTTGCGCTGGCCGGCATTGCCGTAGCTGCCGCCGAAGGAGGTCAGAGTCATGTTGAAGAGCTTCCTGAAGAGAGGCCTGCGAGTTGGGAAGACAGCCAGGACGATTGAGCCTTCATGCCGCTGAGAGCGACCTCCAGCGCGGAGTAGGTCCGCTGCAGCGTGGTCCGACGCATCTCCAGGCGGTCGTCCCAGTCGGCGATCTGCTCGGTGTAGTCCTTCGCGGCGGACTGTTGTCCCTTGATCTTGGTGCTGAGCAGCCCAGTGGCGGGATCAGATGCCTGTTTGGCGGCGTCCGCCACGCGGCCGGCGATGGTGGCCACGGCCGCCATTGTCCCTGTGGGGTCCTTCGCCAAAGCGTCACCGAACTTGGTGGCGTCGAATTCCATCGTCCCGGTCTTGGTAACGCTGATGCCCAGTTCGGAGGGTGACTTTCCATTGAGTGGCTGTGATGCCGCGGCGAGGATCGCCCCGCTGACCTGGCGGATGGTGCTGTCTCCGGTGAACACGCCGCCTGAGGTGATGGGGTTGCCGGAGGCGTCGGTGCTGCTGACGACGGCGCTCTTGGTGGCGATCTGCGCCAGGACTCCGTTGACGGAGCCGACCAGATCAGAGGCAGCCTTGCTGATCTGGGCGTTGTCACGGGCCACGGTGACGCGTGTGGGAGTGGCAGAGACCTCGGAGACGGTCGCCGAGACGCCGGGCAGGAGTTCCGCGAAAGTGTTTGAGGACGAATTAAGCGTCACTTCGGCATCTGTTCCGGCCCACAGCTTGATCTGCGCGTCCTGTGCAGGCTGCACTTTTATCAGCCCGGAGGTTCCGTCCGGATCGGCGATGCTGAACCCGCCGGCGACGCCGGACTTGGCCGCGGCAAATTGCAGCCTGTACTCGCCGCTGCCCACGGAAACTTTCGATGCTACAACGCCGGCGCCGGAGAGGTTCACGGCGGAAACGACGTCGTCAAGAGAGGAAGTGAGCGGAGTGACGGTAATGGCCTGGCCGCCCTGACCGGTGACCGTCATGGTGGTGTAGGGCCACGCGGCGAGGTTCTTGCTGACGGAGACCTGGGTCTGGGCCAGCTGGGAGACGGTGAAATCCACCGCTCCGGGTTTCGCCCCGGCACCGACCGTGGTGGCGACCTTGGCGGAGCTGCTTGACGCTGAGTACAGTTCCAGGCTCTTGGGGTCGGAGAGTTTGCCGGCCTTGGTTGCGAGGTCCGCGACGGCGGTATTGAGTCCCTGCAAGGCCGAGATGCGGGTTTGGACAGTTGCGGCCTTGTTCTTGATGAGGCTTTGCGGGATTGCTTCCACCGCCATGAGGGAATTGATCAGGGCTGTGGTGTCCAAACCGCTGGAAAGTCCGTCGATAGAAAGTCCCATGCCTGCAACTCCTTAGAACAATGGGCGACTGAATCAGTAATGGCCGGTGGTACTGCACAGCGCCCGGGGAGAAGAATTCTCCCCGGGCGCCACGTGCAGTCTGAATTACCTAGCGGAAGTCACCGGAGTGATCGCTTCCCGCTGTGGTTTAGCGCAGGAGCTGCAGAACACCCTGGTTGGACTGGTTTGCCTGGGCCAGCATTGCGGTGCCGGCCTGGGACAGGATGTTGTTGCGGGTGAACTTGACCATTTCCTCAGCCATGTCCGTGTCGCGGATACGGGAGTTGGAAGCCGTCAGGTTTTCCTTGCCCACGTTGATGGTCTGCACAGCCGACTCGAGACGGTTCTGCGAGGCACCCAAGGACGCACGAGCGGTCGAAACCTTCGTGATTTGAATGTCCAACATTGCAATGGACTTCTGAGCTGCGTCTGCGGAAGAGAAGTCGAGCCCAGATGCCGTACCCACAGAGCCGATCTTGGTGGGGTCAAGCTGGGTATCGAGACCAGCATTAGCAGACGTCGCATCAACGACGCCGCCGTCTTTGGCGGTGACCACAATTCCGGTTCCGGCCCCGTTGGCATCCCGCACAGTCGAAGCAGTGAAGTGAGCTGAGAAGTTGGCGTCCTTGTTCAGCGCGCCAGCGAATTCATCAACGCTCTCGAATCCAGCGTTGACCTGCGTGGAAGACGAACCCGCAATCTTGTCATTCAGCTTGCCGGTTTCGATAGTTGTCGTAACGCCGTCCTTCACAGAAGTGAAGGTGTACTTGCCCGTTGTGACTGATGCAGCCAGATCTGCCAGGCCCGTGGAAGCGGTGAGGTCGAACTGCGTGCCAGCTGATGCAAGTGAGCCATCTTTTAGCGCTGACGTAATAGTTGAAACATCAGCGCCGGCGAGGTCAACCGAGATCTGGCTGGCCGCGTCACTATTCGCGCCGACCTGGAAAGCCAACGACGACTTGGAGCCGTTCAGCAACTGCGTTCCGTTGAAGTTGGTGGATCCGGCAATACGGTCCAGTTCCTTCACGAGGCTGTCAGCTTCGGTCTTGATGGCACCGCGGGATTCTGCGTTGTTGGTGTCGTTTGCCGCCTGGACTCCCAGGTCACGCAGACGCTGCAGGATTGAATGGGTCTGGTTGAGGCCGCCTTCAGCGGTCTGAACTGCGCCGATGCCGTCCTGGGCGTTGCGAGCGGCAACCGTGAGACCGCCGATCTGGGACTTCAGGCCTTCGGACAACGCCAGGCCGGCCGCGTCGTCGCCGGCGCGGTTGATGCGCAGGCCGCTGGAAAGCTTCTCCAGCGACTTGGACAGGTCGGTCTGGGTGTTGCTGAGGCTGCGGTAAGCGTTGTTCGCAGCCAGGTTGGTGTTGATCTGCATTCCCATGATGTTTCCTCCATGATTGGGACGATGTGCGATGGCCCATCCGTGGGCCTTCAGAAGTAGTTATCGCCATTTGGCCAGCACACGTAAGGAAGATTCCAAAAAGAGTTTTCATTTCAACGCCCGGCCTTCACATGGACGTTATCGGCCTTATTGCCGCTAACGGATCCCGTATCCCTGCCGATAGTTTCTACGAACCCTGCTGAAGGCCGAATCGTCCGCACGATGAAATCGACGCCCTCGGCACCACCGCACCTGTCACCTGCATCATTCACACATGAGGGAGTCCTCCGGACCATGGCCATCCACGAACTTTCAGCCCTGCTGTGGCGGGAGCGTGAACTCCTGGACGTTCTCACCTTCAAGCTGGAGGAAGAGCAGTTGCTGCTCACCGCCGGCAAATCCCGCTGGCTTCCCCACGGCACCAAGGAAGTCGAGCAGGTTCTGGAACACCTTTCCAAGGCGAGCCTTGCCCGCACCATCGAAGCCGCCGTCGTGGCCGAAACCTGGGGACTGCCCACTGACGCGTCCCTGGGTGAACTCGCCGCTGCCGCGCCGGAAGGCGCCTGGTCCGAAATCCTCACGGCCCATCTGACGGCCTTGACCCACCAGACGACACTGATCAAGGAACTGCGCGACTCGAACGAGCAGTACCTGCGCACCGCGGTCCGTTCCACCCAGGAATCCCTCGCCGATCTGAGGCCCACCGCTGCGGCCGGCACCTATGACGCCCAGGGCAAGACCGGGGAAACTGCAGCCTCGCGTATTTTCGACAAGCAATTCTAAGGAAGCGACCATGAGTACCTTCGGCGCCCTGAACACCGCCTACCGTGGCTTGACCGCCGCCCAGCAGGGCATGAACGTGGCCGGGCAGAACATTGCCAACGCCGCCACCGAGGGTTACACCCGGCAGCGCGTCCAACAGTCTTCGATCGCGGCTCCTGCGCAGGGCCTGTTCGGTTCGGGCCGCCCCGAGGCCGGGAACGGCGTCTCCGTGGACGGCATCGCACGCTTGGGCAGCAGCTTCCTTGACGGAAGCGTCCGCTCGACGGCGGCCGAGTCCGGCTACGCCAGCGCCCGGTCCTCGGCGCTCCAAGGGATCGAGGGCATCCTTCAGGAACCCGGCGAAAACGGCATCTCCACCGCGCTCCAGGGCTTCTGGTCGGCCTGGCAAGGCGCCGCCAACCACCCCAACGACTCCGCCGCCAAGGGACTGGTCCTGCAGGCCGGCAACGACCTCGCCAGCAAGGTCTCCTCTTCCTACCGCTCCCTTGAGGGCCAGTGGAGCAGCGTCCGCGGCCAGGCCCAGGGCGCCGTGGACGCCGTCAATGCCGCCGCCACGCAGGTGGCCGCCTTCAACACCAGCATCCGCTCGACCCTCGCCGCGGGAGGATCGGCCAACGAGCTGATCGACGCGCGGGCCAAGCTCACCGAGACCATCTCCCGGCTGACCGGCGGCACCGTCAGGGAACAGGCCGACGGCACCGTGGATGTCCACGTCGGCGGAAACGCCCTCGTGATGGGCAGCTCCGTCCGGGCACTCGCCCTCTCCGGAAGCCAGACTGCGGACAAGCTCGGCACAGCCGTGCAGCTTGAGTGGGCGGACCGGCCGGGTGCGGCAATTGCCGTCGCCGACGGGGAAATCGCCGGCGCGTTGTCCGTCCTGGCGCCTGCCGCGAACGGCGGCGCCATCGACTCGGCCGCACAGTCACTGAACAAGTTCGCCGGCGACCTGCGGGACGCGGTCAACGCCCTTCACTTCGGCGGACGGACCTCTGACGGCTCATCCTCCGGCAACTTCTTCAACCCTGCCGCCGCAGGCCCCGCCGCGCTCGCTCTCGCTGTTGTGCCCAAGGCCGCCGCAGAGATCGCGGTCGGCGTGGCGGGTGCGGGGAACCTGGACGGCAGCCTCGCCGACAAGATTTCACAGCTTGGCACCGGGCCGGGGTCTCCGGACAGCGCCTGGGCAAACATCGTCACCGGGATCGGAGTGCAGTCACGCGGCGCCCAGCAGCATGAAGCGTTGAGCTCGGCAGCGGAAATCTCCGCGCAGTCCAACCGCTCCTCCCAGGCGTCCGTCAGCCTGGACGAAGAAAACGTCAGCCTGCTCACCAACCAGCACGCTTACCAGGCCGCGGCCCGCGTCATGACGGCTGTGGACGAAGCCCTGGACGTCCTGATCAACCGCACCGGACTGGTAGGAAGGTAGACATGCTGAACCGGGTAACCAACCTGACCATGAGCGCAGCCGCCCAGCGGACCCTGCAGGCCCAGCAGTCCAAGCTGGCCCAGCTGCAGGAAAAGGCCACCACCCTGGACAAGATTTCGCGCCCGTCCGACGATCCTGCCGCCACGGCGCAGGCTCTCGATACGCGCGCGCGGCTCGCCGCCAACGCCCAGTACGGCAGGAACATCGACGACGGCGCCAGCTGGCTCAACGCGGCCGACTCCGCCCTCAGCCAGGCCACCAACGTCATGAACCGCATCCTCGACCTCACGGTCCAGGCCGGCAACGGCGCGCTCAATCAGGCGGGCAAGGACGCGATCGCCGTCGAGCTCGAAGGGCTGAACAAGGATCTGCTCTCAACCGCCAACAGCAAGCACCTTGGCCGGAACATTTTTGCTGGAAGTTCGGACGCGGCCACGGCCTTCAGCCCAGCCATCCCGGCCGACCCGAGCATCCCAGGAGACACCGGAACTCCCCCGGTCTTCAACGGCGTCGCCGGCGGCTCAGTGGAACGGCGCATCAGTGCCGACAGAACCGTCCGGGTCGACGCCGACGGCGCCGCGATCTTCGGCAGCGGCTCCGGCTCCGTCTTCGACGCCGTCACCAAGACCATCGAGTCACTGCGCAAGGGCGAGGATGCCACTGTGAACCTCACCAACCTGCAGGCATCTTTCAAGAACATCGTCAGCGGGCGTGCTGAAATAGGAACACGGCAGGTGCAGCTGGAACGCGCCGGCAACGTCAACACCGAACTGGAGGCCACCTTGGATGCACAGAAGATGGGCATTGAAAAGGCAGATCTCGGCAGCGTCATCATGGACCTGAAGCTTCAGGAAACCAACTACCAGGTGGCCCTCGCGGCGACGGCCCGGGTGCTTCAGCCCACCCTGATGGACTTCCTGCGGTGAGCACCCCGGTCATGGACACTCCGGTCGCCAGCCTGCCCCTCACATTCACCGCACCCATGCCTGGCTTCGAGGAGCTGCACGATTTCGCGCTGCGGAGCGTCGAGGGCGCGGCCGGACTGTACGCCCTGGAGGCCGGTTCCAGCCCGGTGCGGCTATTCCTGGCCGATGCGGCCGTGTTTGCACCGAGCTACTCTCCGCCGATCCCGGCAGCCTCGCTGGAGGCCCTCGAACTCGACGGGCGGGACGCCGCCCAGGTACTGGTCGTGGTGAACCACTCGCCCGGTTCCACGACCGTCAACCTCATGGCCCCGATCGTTCTGAACCGTGCCACCGGGCGCTGCACGCAGCTGGTGCTGGACGGCCGGGACTTCCCGCTCCGGGCCGAGCTCGGCTCGCTCTAGCCGACCCGCCCGGCAAGGCGCGCAGCCCTGCCTTGCGACCGGCTCCACCAGCTTCACCAGAAATGGGCCACGTCCACCACGAGCCGGGACCCGGTGCCCGGCCCGGGCAGGGCCAGGACCCGGAACGGCAGCCGGGCGCGGACCCCCAGGCCAATGGTCGAATAGCCTTCGAAGCTGCCCGCCCACGCCACCTGCCGGAAGGTCTGGTACCCAGCCACGTCAGCCAATTCATTCTTGTTCGGCGGGTTGTAGGTGGGATTGCCGGCGTCGTCATATGCGGGAGCATTGACCGTGAGCTGAATGAAGGCCTGGCCCCGCAACGGGACCGGCAGGCCAGACCCGTCCTGCACCACCGCGGGTACGTAGCGGACGCTGTAGCCTGCCACGGGGCCGTTGAGGTCAATGACCAGCCGGTCAAAGCAGTAGTGCTGACCGGTGCGGACGTTCACCACCTTGGCCTGGCTCATGGCCGGATCCATTTTGCTCAGCGACCCCCAGGCCAGTCCGCAGTACGGGTCTGCGGCGGCCGGCGCCGGCGCAAGAATCCCGAGCGCGGCGGCCATCAGAACAGCCGCGAGCAACGCGTTGACCTTTTTCAACTGGATCTTCTTCAACTGGATCTTCTTCAACCCGGCCACCCCCTGGTGTTGCCTGGGCCTTGGGCTGGCGGAACAGTCAGCGCAGGTCAGACGCTTCCAGACTAGGCTGCCCCGACCCGGCGGGCGAGGTCGTCCACAGTTTCGGCGCCCAACCGTTAGCGTGGCCCGTTGCTGGTCACGGACGGATTTCACGGACACAACTCGTGAAGATCGTTCACGAACAGATAACACCGCCAGCAGCAGGCCTGGCCGGGAACGGCGAAGCGCCGGCACCCTCGCGGGTCCGGCGCTTCGTACGGCCTGTCTGTTGCCGGAAGGTTTTAGCCTTCGCAGTCGCGGCAGTACTTCATGCCGTTCTTCTCAAGGGCCACCTGGGACCTGTGACGGACCAGGAAGCAGGAGGAGCAGGTGAATTCATCGGACTGCTCCGGAACAACAATGACCGTCAGCTCTTCGCCGGACAGATCCGCACCGGGAAGATCAATGCCTTCAGCGGTGTCGTTCTCATCGACGTCGATCACAGCGGTCTGCGCGCCGCCGCCGCGGGACGCCTGAAGGGCCTCCAGCGACTCAGCGGGAGATTCTTCTTCTGTCTTGCGTGGGGCGTCGTAATCGGTAGCCATATCGGGGTTCACTTTCGTTGCTGCGCAGCGCCATTTCAGGCACCTCAGTGAAGCAGTTTAGGACATTATGCATGGAGTAGAGCAATAGTGTGGCCTATCAGACAGAATGAGTCGGACGGGCCCTGGAAACCCGGGCAGCGGCCCCCGGCCGGGGCCCCTCCGCGCGGCGGCCGGGCAGTGCAGGTGCGGCATTTCAGTCGACCGGCCAGACCACGAGCGTCTGCCACTTCGCTGGATCGGGTTCGACGCCGGGATCGGTAAGGTAGTACTCCCACATTGCTGCTCCCGGGCTCGCGCCGTCCTGCCGCATCCGCGCCATGATCGCGCCGTAAGTACGCTGCAGTGATTCGTAGGGACCGATGTGCATCGCCTCGTAGGCCTGGCCGGCGGGGAGGGTGCCGGCGACAACCGCCGTGTCCGCGCCACTGGGGTTCGTGAAAGGCGCGGCGAGGGGGAACCCCGCTTCGACGTCGACGACGTCGGTCGGCATGCCGCGGTACAGCGCGAACGGGGGTCCGGCCAACTGGACATGCTGCTCCTGCACCGCACCCATGACGGCGGCGAAGGCACGGCCGAAAAAATCCCGCAACGCATTCATCGGGACTGTCTCATGCACCACCGCCGTGGGCTGTTCCTTGAGTTGGGCGGCCCTGATGTCCGGGGCCGGCCCCGGGTTCGTTTGAGTCATACCCCAGACTCTGCCGGGACTAATCCACGGTCTAGGGCCTTACGGCCCGCAGGGGAGGTCCGCCGTGGTCCAGTAGCGGTCCGGCTGCCGGCCCGGGGACGGCGCGGGTTCCACCCCGAATAAATAAATGAACTTTATTCATATTAGGTCTTGCCCCATGCGGCCATCACCCTCAAACTAAATGAACAACGTTCATTAATGTGACGCCCGTCTCACTGGAGTAGCCATGATCGAAATCACGTCCCTCGACACCCCGCCCTCCCTCGCCCGCACGCTGCCCTCCGGCCGGCCGGCACTGCGGATCGGCGTCGTGCAGCACCGTTGGCATCCTGACGCCGCGGCCCTGCACGCCGAACTGGACGAAGGCATCGGGCGCGCCGCCCGGCTGGGAGCCGCCGTCGTCTTCCTCCCCGAGCTCACGCTGTCCCGCTACCCCGCGGACACGCTTCCCGAAAATGACGCCGCCCGCGGCGGGACCACGCGCCCGCGGCCCTCGGACAGTGCCGAGGACCTGTTCACCGGCCCCACGTTCCGGTTCGCGGCGGACGCGGCCCGGAGGCACGGCATCTGCGTCCACGCTTCGCTGTACCAGAAGGCGGAGAACCCGGACGGCACAGACGACGGACTGGGCCTGAACACCGCCATCCTGGTGTCCCCAGGGGGCGAACTCCTGGCCCGCACCCACAAGCTCCACATTCCCGTCACGGCAGGCTACTACGAGGACAAATTCTTCCGCCAGGGCCCGGACGGCGACGATGCCTACGAGGTCCACTCCCCCGCCGAACTCGGCGGCGCACGGTTGGGCATGCCCACCTGCTGGGACGAGTGGTTCCCGGAGCTGGCGCGGATCTACTCCCTCGGCGGCGCGGAACTCCTGGTCTACCCCACAGCCATCGGCTCCGAGCCCGACCACCCCGACTTCGACACCCAGCCGTTGTGGCAGCAGGTCATCGTCGGCAACGGCATCGCCAACGGGCTGTTCATGGTGGTCCCCAACCGCTGGGGCAGCGAAGGCACGCTGAACTTCTACGGTTCCTCCTTCATCTCCGATCCCTATGGCCGGATCCTTGCCCAGGCACCGCGGGACGAATCCGCGGTGCTCGTCGCGGACCTCGACCTCGACCAGCGCCGGGACTGGCTCACGCTTTTCCCCTTCCTGGCCACCCGACGCCCGGACACGTACGGGCGGCTGACCGAGCCGGTACGCCCCGACGCCCCGCTCGGCGCCGACACCAGCAAGGCCACCGCATGAGCGCGTGGCGGATGCCGTCCGAAACGGCGCCCCAGGACCGTGTCTGGATGGCGTTCCCCACCGGCGGCTACACCCTGGGCGAAACAGCGGCAGAAGCCCACGCCGCCCGCTCCGTCTGGGCCGCCGTCGCGAACGCCGTCGTGGAATTCGAACCGGTCACCATGCTGGTGGCGCCGGCGGATGTGCAGACCGCGGCGGACTACCTCCACCCGGATATCGAGGTGGTCCCCGCCGCGCTGAACGACGCCTGGATGCGGGACATCGGCCCCACGTTCGTCCTCGACGACGGCGGCCGGCTCGGCGCTGTCGACTGGGTCTTCAACGGCTGGGGCGGCCAGGACTGGGCCGCCTGGGACAAGGACGCGCTCGTGGCGTCGGCCGTCGCGGCCCGCTCGGGGGCCAACCACCTTGTCTCGCCGCTGGTGAACGAGGGCGGTGGCATCCACGTCGACGGCGAAGGCACCGTCCTCGTCACCGAGACGGTCCAGCTCGATCCGGGCCGCAATCCCGGGCTCAGCAAGGCCGACGTCGAAGCCGAGCTGGGCCGGACCCTGGGCGTAAGCCACGTCGTCTGGCTTCCCCGCGGCCTGACCCGGGATTCGGAACGGTTCGGCACGCGCGGCCACGTCGACATCGTTGCGGCCATCCCGTCCCCGGGCACCGTGCTGGTCCATTCCCAACAGAACCCGGCACACCCCGACTTCGAAGTCTGCCGGGCCATCATCAGCCACCTCGCCACCACCCGGGACGCGGCCGGCCGCGAATGGAACATCATCGAGGTCCCCGCCCCGGAAACCCTGACGGATGAGGAGGGGTTCGTCGACTACAGCTACATCAACCACCTGGTGGTCAACGGCGGCGTCATCGCCTGCACCTTCGGCGACCCGATGGACGAAAAAGCCTTGCGCATCCTTGGCGACGCCTACCCCGGCCGCAGGGTAGTCGGCATCGACGCCCGCGAGCTCTTCGCCCGCGGCGGCGGCATCCACTGCATCACCCAACAGCAACCATCCGTCCCCCAGAAAAAAGGTCAGCAATGAGTCAGACTATCGGCCGCGAAGACGGCACCATCACGCACGACGTCGTCGATCCGGCCGGTTCCAAGCACGGCATCTCGGGCAAGGGGCTCAAGGGCGGCCAGCTGGGCCTGCTCGCCGTCGTCGTCCTCGGCATCTCCTCCGTGGCACCCGCCTACAGCCTGACCAGTTCGCTGGGACCCGCCGTCGGCGCCGTGGGCCTGCAGCTGCCGGCGATCTTCATTGTCGCGTTCATCCCGATGATCCTGGTGGCGTTCGCCTACCGTGAGCTCAACGCCGATTCACCGGACAGCGGCACCACCTTCACGTGGGCCACCAAGGCGTTCGGCCCGTTCGTCGGCTGGCTGGGCGGCTGGGGTCTGCTGGCCGCCAACATCATCGTCCTGTCCAACCTGGCCGGCGTCGCGGTGGACTTCTTCTACCTCTTCCTGGCCCAGGTGTTCAACAACCCGGACCTCGCGGACCTGACCTCCAACACGGCCGTAAACATCATGACGTGCCTGGTGTTCGTGGCACTGGCCGTCTGGGTCAGCTACCGCGGCCTGCACGCCACCAAGCTGGTGCAGTACACCATGGTCGGATTCCAGGTCCTCGTCCTGGGCATCTTCGTCGTCATGGCACTCACCCATGCCGCCTCGGGCGACTCGGGCACCGCAATCGCCTTCAGCTGGGACTGGTTCAACCCGATGAAGATCGGCAGCTTCGAGCAGTTCGCCGCCGGCATGTCACTGGCCGTCTTCGTCTACTGGGGCTGGGACGTCTGCCTCACCGTCAACGAGGAAACCAAGGGCGGCAAGGGTACCGCCGGCCGGGCAGGAACCACGACGGCGGTCGCCGTCCTGGCCCTTTACCTCGTCGCGATCGTGGCCACCATGATGGTTGCCGGCACCGGAACCGACGGCATCGGCCTGAACAACCCCGACAACCAGTCGAATATCTTTGCGGCACTGGCTTCCCCAGTCATGGGTCCGCTGGCCATCCTGATGTCCCTGGCCGTTCTCTCCGGCACCGCGTCGTCCCTGCAGTCCACCATGGCCTCTCCCGCACGCAGCCTGCTGGCGATGGGCCACTACGGGGCACTGCCGCCGCGCTTCGCATCCGTCAGCAAGCGGTTCGGGTCCCCCGGTTTCGCAACGGTGATTGCCGGTGTGATCTCCGGCGGCTTCTACGCCGTCATGAAGGTAGTCAGCGAGAACGTCCTCAATGACACCATCATGGCCCTGGGCCTGATGATCTGCTTCTACTACGGCCTCACGGCCTTCGCCTGCACCTGGTACTTCCGGCACAGCCTGTTCTCCAGCGTCCGCAACTTCTTCATGCGGCTGCTGTTCCCGGTCCTGGGCGGCCTGGTCCTCACCGTGGTCTTCTTCCAGACCGCCGTGGACAGCTGGGCACCGGAATTCGGCAGCGGCTCGGAGGTCTTCGGCGTGGGCCTGGTGTTCATTCTGGGGATCGGCATCCTCGCCCTCGGCGTCGTGATCATGCTGGTCGCCGCGAAACTGCATCCGGGCTTCTTCCGGGGCGAGACCATCCGGAAGGACACCCCCGCCCTGGTGGTTCCGGAGTAGCCTCCCAGCAACGACCCGCCGGCCCGAATGAGCTCGGAGCCGGCGGGTTTTTGCGTGCGTCCGTCGCCCGCGTAGCTGCCAGACATGTTGAGGAACACCTCCCCGTGCTAGATTCACGCTGTCTGCATTTCCGCGGGCTCTAGCGCAGCCTGTTCCGGGCGCGGCAATTTGGGGGAAATTTTTATGCTGCTATTCGACCGCGTCCGGCCTCTATCAATTCCGTTGTTCCTTGGTGTGGTCATGATGCTTTCCCTGACACCGCTTGCCCCCGCATCCGCCGCGCCGGATACGACGACGGCGGTCAGTGCAGCGTCCGCCGCGCCGTTGACGACGGCCCCCGTGCCGACGGTCAAGGGCACAACAAAGGTCGGCTACACCCTGACCGCGGTCCCGGGCATCTGGGGTCCGGCACCCGTCACTCTGACGTATCAGTGGAAGGCGAACGGCGTCGTCATCATTGGCGCGACCGCCGCCGCCTACAAACTGGCCGCGGCGCAGGCCGGCAAGGCCCTTACCGTCACCGTCACCGGAACCAAGACCGGCTACACCACCGCCGCGAAGACCTCGACCCCCACCGCAGCCATCGCCGCCGGCTCGCTCGGGCCGGCCCCGGTGCCGACGATCACCGGAATGACAAAAGCCGGCTACACTCTGACCGCAGTCCCGGGCACGTGGGGTCCGGCTCCCGTCATCCTGAAGTACCAGTGGAAGGCGAACGGCGTCGTCATCATTGGCGCGACCGCCGCCACCTACAAACTGGCCGCGGCGCAGGCCGGCAAGGCCCTCACCGTCACCGTCACCGGAACCAAGACCGGCTACACCACCGCCGTGAAGACCTCGGCCGGCACAGCGGCAGTCACGCCCGCAGGACCCGGCGTCGACGTGTCCTGGCCGCAGTGCGGCAAACCGCTGCCCAAGGGCCAGAGCTTCGCGATCATTGGTGTGAACAACGGCCTGGCGAACAACACCAACTCGTGCCTGGCCACCCAGCTGTCCTGGGCCGCCACGTCCACCGGCGGGACCGGGCAGCCTCTCGTGGCCCTGTACGTAAATACCGGGAACCCCGGGACGGCCGGCTCCTGGTGGCCCACCAGCAACACCTATGCCGGGAAGACCGTGGCCAACCCGTACGGCACGTGCACCAAGGGCTCGGTCGGTTCGGCGTGCTCCTATATGTACGGTTACGCCAAGGCCTACGACGACGCCATCATCCGCGGGGTCAAGAACCCGGCCTCCTACACCTGGTGGTTGGACGTCGAGACCGAAAACTCCTGGTCAACGAACAAGGCCGCCAACAGAGCTGATCTGGAGGGCATGGCCGCCTACTTTGCCAGCATCGGCGCCAAAACCGGGCTCTACTCGACCGGCTACCAATGGGCACAGATCATCGGCACGGTGCCCTCGACAAGCAACCTTTACGCCCAGCGAAGCTGGCTCGCCGGCGGGAGCTCCTTCCAAAACGCCAGCAGCATGTGTTCGGCAGCGCCGCTGACAGGCGGCGGGAAAGTCACCATGGCCCAGTACATCTCGGGCGGCTTCGACTACAACAAGTCCTGCATCTGAGTTCCAGCCTCCGGCCAGCCCGGATTCAGTAGTCCGGATAGAGCTCCTCGGACGCTGTAACTGGATTGAGGGGCTCGGCAATCAATGCGGGGTCACCGAGTGCCGCTTCCGCGAGCGCTTCGCACGTCGAGAAGCGGACATCGCCTCGTTCCAGCGCAGTTTCGATCACGGTCCGCAGCGCCTCCAGCCGTCCTGCCCGCCCAGTGAGGAACGGGTGGCAAGTGAGTATGAAAAGAGCACTATGACGTCGCATTGCGTCGATCTCATGAATCCACATGTCCGCCACGACAAGTGGCGACTGGATGATTTCACCGATCTTGGGTTCCGGAAGGAAGGCATACTGCTCCCAGTCATCCAGACTCCAATGTGGGGGGAGCTCCGCAACTGTGCCTGCGGGGGTTTCGATGAGATAGGGGACGTCCGCGTCCATCAGGCTGGAATCGTATTTCAGCCCGTATTCAGCCACCAACGACGGTGTCTGCCACGAGGGCTCCCACAGTGCGGCGCGATGCCCCTTTGGAGAAATGCCGAAACGCCCGAGTGCAGCTAGCGCCAGATCGAAGTCGGCGCGTTCGTCGTCGAAACTCATGTTCACCGCGGTGCGGTGAGTGTGTGAGTGGTGCGCGATCTCATGACCCGATTCCAGGACCTGTTCCACCATGCGGGGATACCGCTCCGCGGTTACTCCTGGAATGAAGAATGTCGCCGGCTGCTGCACATCCTTCAACATCTGGAGAATCCGGGGAACACCCACCTTGGGTCCGAACGCCTGGTGGGTCATCGCCATCGCATTGTCGGCGTAGCGCCGGCCGGCGGCCAGGACGGGGGACTCGGCGTCGACGTCGAAGGTCAATGCGGCAACGCAGGCCGCCCCCTGCCTCCAGCCGCTTTTATCGAATGTCATGTTCGTCCCTCTTCGAAGAAATGGGTTGGAAGAAATGAGTCAGAAGAAAGGGGTCAGAAGTCATGGGTGGAGAGCCAGTCGGCATAGTCGCCGAGGGCCCGATGCAGCGGCCAGACCGATTCGTAGCCGAGATCCGCGGCTGCGGAAGCGATGCTGAAGTGGCCCTGCAGATCCAAGGTTGGATCCGTCCCGGGCCCGATCTCCACGGAGGCGTCCGGGAATGCGATTCGAACTTCTTTGACGACGTCGCTGAGTGTCCAGTACTCGCTGCCGGAGATGTTGTAGGCCAGGGGCCTGGCCCGGGCCGTTTCTGGTGCCTGGACTGCCGCCAGGACGGCAAGAGCGACGTCGCGGACGTAGACAAGGTTGTAGCGGTGGTCGGCCCCGTGGTCCTGTGAGAATGAACCGTCGCGGACTACGCCGCGCATAATGTCCCGCATGACTTCATCCATGCGGTTTCCGGGTCCGTAAACCTGGCCGATGCGCAGGGAGATGACGTCGATTCCATACCTGTCGCCGTAGACCCGTCCGAGCCATTCCCCGGTAACCTTCGTCACGGCGTAAGGCGTCGTCGGATTTACTGGCTCCGATTCGAGAACCACCGGTGCTGAGGTCTTTCCGTACACGCACTCGGAAGAGAAGTTGATGATCCGTTTGACGCCGTGGAGTCGTGCCGCCTCGAAAACCGCCACCGTTCCCTCGACGTTGGCAGCAAACGTAGCCAGGGGAAAGCTCAGGGAATAGGTCGGGTGGGATATGGCGGCGGTATGGACGATGGTGTCGACGTCGTGCTCCTTGAATACTTCGAGGAGACGGGGGATATCGAACAGTTCGCCCTGGACGGAAACGACGTCGGGGCGTGGCGCCTCGATGAAGTCCCGGTTGTAGCTGACTGTTTGATGGCCGGCGTCGGCGAGTTCGTTGACGATGTGGCGTCCGGTGAATCCGGCACCACCTGTGACCAGAACAGAGCTCATGTGATGTTGCCTTTCACTAGGTGCGTTGGATGTGGGATTCAATGTCCGAGTGGGAACGTCGTGGTCCGACCACCATCGACAACAAGGTTTGTTCCCGTGACATACGAGGATTCAGGACCCAACAGCCACAGCGCCGCGGCTGCAATCTCCTCGGGCAGGGCGAACCGGCCAAGCGGCACGGACACTTCGTCCCGGGCGCGTTCTTCTTCGTTCGCGAACTCGGCCGCAAGCATCGGGGTATCTGTCGTGCCCGGCGACAGTGCGTTGACCCGGACGCCGGCCGGTGCGAGTTCGGCGGCCAGTGACCGCATCATCGACAGCACGCCGCCCTTGGTCGCGGTGTATGCGGTGTAGCCTGCCTGGCCGACGAGTGACAGCTCGCTGGCAGTGCAGACCAGCGATCCACCGCCGTTGGCCGAGAGCGTCCGCGCCGCTGCCCGGGCGAAGTGGAAAGTGCCGGTCAAGTTCACCCGGATCAGTCTCTGCCACAACTCGTCGGATGTTTCGGCGATGGGCGCAACACTGGAGATTCCTGCGGCGTTGAAGGCCCCGCTCAGGGGCCCGAGTTCTGCTTCCGCCCGGGCGAAGGCGCCATCGACCTGTTGGGACTCAGATACGTCGGCTTCGATGAAGATCACAGCGCCCGAGACTTGGCTTTTTGCGTCTTCAAGCAGACGGTCCGGGAGACCGACCGCTGCAACCTTTGCCCCTTGCGCCAGAAGGGCCCGGGTGGTCGCGAGACCGATGCCGGAGCTGGCTCCGGTGACAAGGTAGGCCTTGTCCTGAAAATGGCTCATGTCTCCTCTTCCCCGTTGGATGTGGAAAGGCGGGCAGCATGCCCCCGGTCACGATTCGGGGGCATACGCCGGATTTGCCGGTTTAACCTTGATGGCTGATTTAGCCAACGAGCGCACGAGTGTGGTCGTTAAGGAACATGCCGCGGGGGTCGAACTCCCGGCGTATCTGGATGAAGGTGTCAAGCTCCGGGTAGAGACGCTCCAACCGGCTCCTCGTCATGAAATGGATCTTTCCCCAGTGCGCGCGGGGCTCGAATTCCTGCAGCACCGCATCCGCATCCCGGAAGAAGGGCCAGTAGTCGGTCCCGGGTTCGGTGGTCAGGGTGATAACGGTGGTGTCGCGTCCTTGGAACTGGGACATGTAGCCTTCGTCGGCTTTCACCCAGCGGACCTCAACGGGGTACTTCTGGTCGGAATGCTTGGTGCGGATCAGCTCCTGGACAGCCTGGACGGCCGCCAGGCCGTGTTCGCTGGGAACGAAGTACTCCAGTTCATGGAACGGTGTGGTGAATCCGCCCGGGTAGATGCGGTACGACCGGTCCAGCCGGGCACCTTCCGTGCGGGAAATTTCACGCTCGTCCTGGACCTGGGCGACGTTGTACCGCTTGGTGTAGCTGCGGTTTGCCATGCTCTGGCCCGGCGAACCGGGCAGGTCCAGGAGCTCACAGGAATCGTTGTCCGGGCACCAGAGGAACGAGTAGTGCCGGTTCCCGTCGATGTCGGCCTGCCAGGTTGCCGCGGTCTCCGCCCACGTGGGATAGGTAATCTCCTCCTGCAGGTAATAGCGGTCCTCGACCGCCAGTTCGACCTCCAGGAAGATTCCGAGCGTCCCCAAGGCGACCTGGGCGGCCCTGAGTTCGCGGAGTTGCCCTTCGCCGATTTCGACGATTTCGCCGTAACCGTTGATCAGCCGGACCCAGCGCAGTGCCGATGAGAAGCTGCCCAGGTTCTTTCCGGAGCCGTGGGTGCTGGTCGCGAGTGCCCCGGCGATCTGCTGCTTGTCGATGTCGCCCTGGTTGCCCAGTGCCAGCCCCTGCTCCCACAGCGGATCGCCAAAGGCGTTGATGGTGGTGCCGGCCAGGGCCCTCGCACGGCGCCCCATGAGGTCGGTTCCGGTGATGGCCGAGAGTGCGGACATGTCCATCAGGACTCCGCCCGTCTGGACAAGCGGTGAGGACGAATGCCCTGAGCCGACTGCACGTACGGGGAGGCCTTCGCGGATGGCGAACCGGACGGCGTCGAGCGCCTCCTGTTCGTTCCGCGGCCGGACGGTGAAGGCCGGCGTGGCGCTCTGGTTGCCGCCCCAGTTGGTCCAGGTTACGTCTGTCCCGAACGGAGCGGACGGGGTTGCGGCGCGCGCCGACGACGCGGAGTGATTCGTGGTGGTCATTGCTGGGCTCCGATGCTGGTCTAAACGCTCATGCGCCGTGGTTGATCATGACGTGCTTGGTCCGGGAGTAATCGTCCAAGGCATACAGCGAGAGGTCGCGTCCGTAGCCGGATCCCTTGAATCCGCCCCACGGAACCTCGCAGGCCAACACCAGGTGTGAATTGACCCAGACGGTGCCGAAATCGAGCTGCTTCGGAATGCGGAGCGAGAGGCTCGAATCCCGGGTCCATACCGAGGCGGAAAGCCCGTAGGGACTCTCGTTGGCCCGGGTGATGGCCTCTTCAGTGGAGCTGAAGGACTCGACGGTGACCACTGGGCCAAAGATTTCGTGGGTAGCAATATGCGCCCCGGCCGGGACGTTGCTGATTACGGTGGGTTCAATGAAGTAGCCGGGGCCTTCCAACGCCGAGCCTCCGATGGCCACCTGAAGGCCCGCAGCTTTTGCCTCGGCAAGCGCTTCCTTCACGCGTTCGAAGTGCGGGCGCGAAATCATGGGACCGATTTCCACATCTTCCCCTGCGCCCGGAGCGCCGACGACGAGCGTGCTGACTTCGCGTACCAGGTGTTCGGTGAACTCCTCGGCCACGGACTCGTGCACGAGCACACGGCAGGCGGCGCCGCAGTCCTGGCCGGCATTCCAGAAGCCGGCGTTTCGCACGCCGGCGGCGGCCGCGCGGAGGTCGGCGTCGGGGAAGACAACGACCGGGGCCTTGCCGCCGAGTTCCAGATGGACGCGCTTGACGGACCTGGCCGCGGTCTCCGCCACTGCCTGTCCGCTGACGACGCTTCCCGTCAGCGCAACGAGGGCGACATCAGGGTGTTCGGAGAGTCGCTGCCCAACGGTTCGGCCCTTTCCCGTCACGACGTTGAGGATGCCGTCGGGGATGCGTCCGGCGACAAGTTCTGCCAGCTTCAGCGTCGAGAGCGGTGTCTGTTCCGAGGGTTTGAGGACGATGCTGTTTCCGGCGGCGAGGATGGGCGCGATCTTCCAGGCAGCCATCAGCAGCGGGTAGTTCCAAGGGGTGATGACGCCGACGACGCCGACGGGTTCCCTGAGGATGACCGAGGTGTGTCCGGTGGCGTAGTCGCCGCCTGCCATGGAGGTCAGTGTGCGGGAAGCCCCGGCCATGAACCGGAAGGTGTCGATGGTGCTGGAGACATCGTCCTCCGCGACGGTTCGCGGTTTGCCGGTGTTGGCGGACTCGATGATTTCGAAGGCTTCACGGTTGGCTTCAATGATGTTGGCGATCAGGGAGAGCACCTCGGAGCGTTCCTTCGGTGTCGTGGTGCCCCAGGACTTCTGGGCCGCCACGGCTGCTTCAACCGCAACGTCCACATCCGCGGCCGTGCCGGCAGGAACCGATGCGATGACCTGTTCCGTGGTGGGGTCGACGACGTCGATCAGCCGGGTCGCGGAACCGGAAACAAACGTTCCGCCGATGAAGTGCCCCGCCGGAGGCAGGAAGCTGGCGCAGCTTTGCTCCTCTGAGGAACGTCGGACTGTGAACTGCTCGAGGTCAGTGAGTGTCATGATATTTCGCCTTTGTTTTCTGCGCCGATCGCGGCGCCGGGAGTTTGGTGTGGGGGTGGGCGGTATGTGCCCGGGGTGCGCGGTGTGCCGGAGCGGGCGTTACGCCCGCGGCGCCTCAATCAGGTCACCTGCGAATGCGGGCGACTGAAAGGGGGCGGCTTCCGGCGTTTTCCGGAACATGCGTGCCGCGAAGTAGTACAGGGGTGCAACAACCACCAGGCCGACAATCCAGGAGAGGTCCACGCCGTTCATCGCTGCGGCAGCGGGGCCCGTGAACATCGCTGTCGCCGAGAACGGAACCTGGATCAGTGCGCCGGCAACATAGGCTCCGATCGCCACCCAGTTGAACCTTCCGTACACTCCGCCGTCGCGCTTGAAGAAGTCTTCAACCCGGTAGTCGCCGTGCCGCAGGAGGTAGTAATCGACCAGGTTGATGGCCGTCCAGGGAACCAGGACGTACATCAGGAAGGAGAGGAAGTTCGTGTAGAAGAAGATGAAATTGTCACGGGCGAACAGCGCGATCATCAGGGCTAGAGTGAAGAGGAGGATTGACGCAATGGTCCGGGTCTTGGCGTGGGGCAACCAGGCCGGCCTGAACGTCTGCCCAATGGTGAGGGTGCACAGGACCCCGCAGTAGAGGTTCATGGCGTTCGACGCCGCAACGCCGAGGCAGAAGATTCCGATGATCACCATGGTCCACGGCCCGAGCAGGGCTCCCAGGCTCCCTACTATTTCGACGCTGCTGCCATCGCTGATCAGCGCCAGTGCGAGCGTTCCCACCAGGGCACCCAGGACCATCGGGAAGAGTGTTCCCAAGACGCAGCCTGAGTAGGACGCCCAGAACGCCGGGGCCGAGCCGGTGCCCTGAGGCATGTAGCGGGAGTAGTCCGAGACGTAGGGAGCGTAGGCGAGCTGCCAGAGGGCGGAGACGGAGATAGTGGCCATGAAGCCGACCCAGTTGAAGTTTCCCTGGTCCAGGAAGCTGGCCGGCAATCCGTGGACGGCCAGGATCCAGACGAAGGCCAGCACCAGCGCCAGACCGGCCACGATGCTCAAGATGCGTGCATAGGCGTGGATGAGCCGGTAGCCGAAGATGGTGGCCACGACGCTCACGACGCCAATGACAATGATGCCTGCATCGACGCTGATGCCCGGGGTGACTGCGGCCAGCGCTTGGCCGCCAAAGACGAGGTTCGCCGCAAAGAACCCGATGTACATGACCACCACGATGACCACGATCAGCAGTGCCCCGTACGAACCGAACTGGCCGCGGGTCTGAATCATCTGCGCCACGCCCAGCTGCGGGCCCTGGGCCGAATGCAGTGCCATGAAGATGCCACCGACAACGTTCCCAATGATGATTCCGACGATTGCCGGCACAAAGCTGAGCCCGAACACCGTCGTCGCGAGTCCCCCGGTCACGATGGTCATGATCATGATGTTGGAACCGAACCAGATGGTGAAGAGGTCCCGGGCCTTGCCATGGCGTTCGTGGGCCGGGATGGGTTGAATGGTCTTGTCCTCGAGCCGGGGTACTTCGGCTGTGACGGCGTGAGTGGGTCGAGCGTTCATGATGCGTTCCGGGAGTTCATGGGAACCTCTTTGTTCTGTCCCGGCACTTCGTCGAGCACGGGATCTGATGTATCAATCATTCGTGACTTTTGTCACAGTGGTAATCCGGCGATTGAATAGTTGCCGTAGACCTGTTCATACATATGTATAAATCAGGCGCGAGAGCCCAGCAGTTGTGGTCAGACGGTGGCCGCTTGCAGCTCCTCAGTGACGTTGGCGGTGGCCTTGCTGCGGTTCACCATCAGGGCGAGGAGGTCGAAGACCAGCGTCGCCGCGGCGACTGTGGTGATGTCTGCATGGTCGTAGGCCGGAGCGACCTCGACGACGTCGGCGCCCACGATGTTGATGCCGTTCAATCCGCGGAGCAGCGCCAGCAGTTCGCGGGAGTGGAGCCCGCCCATTTCCGGAGTGCCGGTGCCCGGGGCGTAGGCCGGGTCCAGGACGTCGATGTCGATGGAGACATAGACCGGGGTGTCGCCCAGCCGGTCCTTGACGCGCTGGATCGCGGCCGGAACCCCGATGACGTCCAGGTCCGAGCAGCGGATGATCTGAAAGCCGAACTCGTGGTCGCGAAGGAAATCGTTGCGGTCATAAACCGGGCCGCGGATGCCGACGTGCATCGATTTGTCCTCGACCAGAAGGCCTTCCTCGAAGGCCCGGCGGAAGATGGTTCCGTGCGTGACCGGCTGGTCGAAATAGGTGTCCCAGGTATCCAGGTGTGCGTCGAAGTGGAGCAGGGCGACGGGGCCGTGGACCTTGTTCAAGGCCCGCAGCATCGGGAGCGCGATGGTGTGGTCGCCGCCGATGGAGATGAGCCTCTTGCCGGAGCCGGCGTCGCCAAGGAGCGGGAGGGCCTGTTCCTCGATCTCGCGGACTGCGCGGGCGATGTCGTAGGGGGTACAGGCGATGTCGCCGGCGTCCACAACCTGGGCTTCGTATACCGGCTCAACGTCGAGCTCAGGGTGGTAGCCGGGGCGCAGGAGCCGCGACGCTTCACGGACAGCGGCCGGACCGAAGCGGGCGCCGGGGCGGTAGGAGGTACCGCCGTCGAACGGGACACCGACGATCGCAATGTCGTAGTCCGGGACCCGGTCAATCTGAGGAAGCCGGGCAAAGGTGCCCAGGCCCGCGTAGCGGGGAACTTTTGTTGCGTCGACGGGGCCGATTGGCTTGTGCGTGGTCATGACTGGGTTCCTCCGGTTGCTGTGGTTTCAGTCGGCCTGGCAATTTCTTCCTGCGCCGGTCGAGGTCTATGCCTTAACTATTAGTGATCGGCGTCACGCGGTACATCCGCCGATTGACTACAAAGAGCCGAGAGGCTTATACATATGTATAAGCGGCCTGGGGGCGGCCCCCGGACTCATGAACAGGAACCGCGCATGGCGATCACCGTGGCCGAACTGCTTGCCGAACCCCAGCTGGGACTGAGCCTTCTGGCGGGCTCCGCCGGTCTGGGCAACCGGGTCACCTGGGCCCACACCTCCGACCTGCCGCGCCTGTGGGAATGGGTCACCGGCGGCGAGCTCATGATGACTAACGGGCTCTCCATTCCGGCCGATCCCGAGGGGCAGGTTGAGCTTGCCGAGGCACTGGTGAACGCAGGTGCCAGTGCACTGGCGATCGGCGAGCAGATGCACGCCCCTGAACTCTGTCCCGAGTTCCTCGAAGCCTGTGACCGCTTGCCGTTGCCGGTCATCAGCATCCCCTACCCGCTACCGTTCATCGCCATCGCACGTTCGGTCGCTGAGTCTTCGTTGCTCGAAGAGTCCCGCAGGCTGCGCCAGACGGCCCGTATTTATGACCTGCTGCGGCTGGCGGGGCCATCTGAGGACAACTGGCTGGGACTGATCCTGGGTATCGAAGCCGAACTCGATGCCAGCCTCTTCGTCATTGATCGACGCTGCCTGCACGCCTGGCATCCCGGAGGCCAGCCGCTGCCACCGGGCCTCAAGCAGCAACTTGAACCGCTGACCAGCAAGTCACCGGTGGCCAGCAAGAAGTTCCAGTGGCATCGGTTGGGGGAAGGCCACCTTCTGATGATGGATATCCCGACTCACGCCAACGCGCTTCTGGTGGTGCTGCCGAAATCCGAACCGCTCCCGGACGCGGTAGTGCTGCTCCATGCGGCCACAGTCCTGGGACTCGAGCTGTCGCGGACGGTGCTGTCTCTCGAGAACCAGCGCCGGCTGGGTGCGGAGTTCCTTTTGCAGGCCTTTGACGGGCGCCTGGGCATAGCCGACATTGAAAGCCGACTGCCTGAGTTCGGGATTTCGTCACGGGAATTCCTCATCATCTCTATGTCCAGCGACGACGGTGAGCGCCTGGCAGGGATCCACGTTGATCTCTGGCGACACGGCTACCCGACGGCGTGCCAGCGCAGATTCGACACAATCCATTTGGCTGTCGCAGCAGACTGCACCGATGATCTGCTGCGACACACGGTCCCCCTGGACGTCAGGATCGGGATCAGCCGGCCGTCCGCGGCCGCTGGTGTGCAGAGAGCTCTTCAGGAATCGATGTGGGCACTTGGGACGGCGTCAAGCACCGGCGAGCGGTTGGTCCGCTATGCCGAGGGACCCTCGTGGCTCGGGCTCACCAGCTTTGAGGAAGGCCACGCCCTGGTCCAGCGGCTCCTCGGACCCATTTTCGAGTATGAACAGCGGGAAAACGGGGACCTCATCGTCACGCTCAAGACGTTCCTCGACACGCAACGGTCCTGGCAGAAAACGGCGGCCGCCCTGTTCGCGCATCGGCAGACCATCATCTATCGAATCCGAAAGATCAGCGAGCTGACGGGCCTCGATATGACCGAAACCTCCACTCTGGCGCAACTGTGGTTTGCCCTGCAGATCCATGAAGCCATGGACCTCCACGACAATCCGCGGCGCCTGCCGTCGGCTGAGGTCAGCACTCCACGACGTTGACGGCGAGGCCGCCCATTGCGGTTTCCTTGTATTTGGAGCTCATGTCCTTGCCGGTTTCGCGCATGGTCACGATGACTTCGTCCAGGGAGACCCGGTGCGTGCCGTCGCCCCAGAGCGCCATTTTGGCGGCGTTGATGGCCTTGGCGGCGGCGATCGCGTTGCGTTCGATGCACGGGACCTGCACGAGCCCGCCGATCGGATCGCAGGTCAGGCCCAGGTTGTGTTCCATCGC
>NZ_JBFTSL010000027.1:0-62107 GCF_056400005.1 Arthrobacter sp. 01L42
CACACACCAGCCCCGGAGCTTCAGAGGTCCGGCGCTGGTGTTTTAGTGCTGCTTACGGGGCGACCGTGAGAGCGCGGCGGGTGGCCGTGAAGTCCAGACCTGGTTGGTTTTCTATGTCGCTCATGTGTGCGGAGATGACCTTCTGCCTTCCCGCTGCATATAGATGAGGCTCCCGGCCTTGACAAGTATTATCCCGCCAAACATACTTGAGTCACCCGGGACCACTATCTATTACTTTCCAGCCAAGGAGCACCAATGCTGCACATCACCGTCACCGCCAAGAAGCCTGTCAATCCTGAACAGGACGGTCTCGGCCGCCCGTACGTCGGCTATGAACCCGGCATGAGCCAGGATGAAATGTACGAGGCTAACCACGGCGAATGGGCAATCGGGGCCCGTGGCCAGAAGGAGCGGTACGCGCTGTTCTCCTTCGGGCGGACCGTCATCCAGGCCGTCGAAATCGACTCCCTGGAACGCACCACGCTGTACGGACGGAACCCCGAGGAGAAGCGCGATGACCGCTACACGATCCACGGCAAGATCCTCAGCAAGGGACACCCGGTCTTCGACAGGTACGTCGGCCACCCTAGCCCCGTCAGCGCCGCCCGGAACCCGGTTCGCTACTTCGAGGACACTGACTTCGACGGCGAAGCCGGCCAGCCTTGCCGGTGCGGGTGCGGCGAGATGACGACGGGAGGCGACTTCGTTCCCGGCCACGACCAGAAGGCCATCCACGAGCGCATCGCGCGGATCGGTACTGTTGCCGAGTTCCTGGACTGGATGGACGTCGTACGGCCCGCTTCACTTAGCAGGTAGGACCTGGAAGGCCCGGGCACAGTCTCTTAGGGCAGGGCCCGGGCCTTCCTGGTGACCTCTGGCCGAGCCGGTGCTTCTGGGCCATCCAGTGACAGGACAAAGCCCGCAAGTTTGCTTCAGCCATACCTGGCATCCCATGTGTGCGAGGGGCGCGCCTATTGAGCCACGGTATCCGGACCTTCGTAGGCAGGGGAGTACAACATCGGCCAAACGCGTGGTGCTGAATCGAATGCAGCAGCTGCCCTACAAAGCCGGTGGTGCTCCTAAGAGCAACCGATCAAATGTTTCTGGTGTGGGTAAGTCGTTGTCAGAGTCGATCATGTTAATAAGAACATCGCGGAGGAGGACCCACGATTCCTCGGCCGTCTTGACCAGAACTGCTTCCTTGATTCCTGCTCCATGTACAGCTTTGGAGCGCAATCCATAGAGCTTCTTTATCCGGCTTCTGATTGCCACTCTTGACTCAGGGTCATCGGAGAGTATGACCGCTAGGTACATCGGGATTCTGTAGCTCAGTTCATGTTCGATCCCAAGCAAAGATTCAAGGCCCGCCCACGACGTGGCAATAGACATTCGTTCGGTGGACTGAAATGGTGCTTCACTGAGGGAATCGAAAGCAAGGCGGAAGCCCGGTTCTTCGTAAAGTTCGAACGTACGCCTCATGCGTTGAACCACCCAGTTGAGGTCACCGGATGAAACGAAGCCGATCGGAAGCAGCTGCGTTTTGCGCTCTTCCAAGGCAATGGGGTTGAGGAAGACCTGCTTATCTTTTCCTGCTATTTGGTTCCACGAGGTGTCACTCCAGAAGGGCACCCTAAAGAAGCAGCCGCCCCGGGCTCGGAGCAAGCACAAAACCAGATGGGCAAGTTTCAATGCCTGCTCAGAATCGAGTGCGATGGTGTTACTGATGTATAGCTCGTAGAGCCTCGAGCGGGGCTCACCGAAGACTTGATACGTGTAGTGGGCGCATTCGTCGGTAAGCGCTTGGAGTAGGTGGATTTGTCCTGGAAAGTTGTCCACGACATGAAGACTGATGAGTCCGCTGTCGATGAGAAACTGACCTTCTTGGTGACTCTCCGTCACAACGCCTGAAACATCGTAAGGAACACCCGAGATACATTCGTCATCGAGTTCTCTCACACCTTGAAGAAGGAAGAAATACCCCGCCCGCTTATCATTTTGCGAGTAAGCATGGGACCGTGCTTCGGCAGACCTCATCACTTGGTCAACACGGGCATATCGCGCCCTAATCTCATCCAGTCGTGAAAGAGGGCCACCAGTTTGCTGTGATGGTTCGTCCATACGGGCCTTCATCCTTTTCTTCTTGACGGCAGCCGACAAGTTGGAGGTTGTGCATGATCGCCGGCACGCTGGGGTGACGTGATCGCCATCGGTGACCTGGCGATTGTGTGCAGCCGGTCCGATGGGTCCCGTCGTCCAGATGTGTGCGGGAAAAGCAGCGGAGCGATTGGGCTTTTGCCGTGCACATGTGGGCGAGGGGTTACTACTCGGAGCCGCCAGCAACCGGAGCGGACTTCTGCGTTCGGCCACGCGGACGCCCGCCGGCCTTCTTGGCCGGAGCGTCCAAGCCGAAGCCCCGCAGGTCGGATTCGGTCCAGTCTGCGCGCAACGCCATCTGATAATCCTTGGCATATTTCTGCTCGGCCGCGGCAAGCAGCTGGGCAGCCTCCTGGACCTCAACACCGCTGGCAGCGGCCCTCTTCACCGCGTTCACTTTGGTGTCCCTGGCGGCGTCGATCTTGGCGGCAGCTTTTGCGGCAATGTCTTTGATGTCCATACCTAAACCCTACCGGCCGCCGCTGACACCGGACGGCAGGTTCTCGGAGACCACGCACATGAGGCGAAAAAACCATCAAAGACCACGGTGCGGAGCAAGCTATACACTTACACGGGTGTAAGTGGCTTGCCGCGCTCGACACTGGCGGTCGAGTGCGGCACACTGGTCAGTGTGGTCCCCGGTTCCGGGGTCGCTGCGCTGGGCCTTTGAAGGGATGGATTGAATGTCGGATGAGGACTTCACTCACCGTTTCAATCTGTCGCGCCGACGCCGGGAGAATACTCCCGCCGGCAGCAAGAAGCGCCGTGACCTGTGGGTCACTGTTGAAGAGGAAGCCGCGCTTGTGGCTAGGGCTGAGCGGGAGAAGGTTTCCGTCCCGAACTTGCTGATCACAGCGGCGTTGTCCGAGACGCAGGAGACGACAACGGAACGGCGTGCCGCTATTGCGGAATTGATGTCCCTGCACAATCTGCTGGCTCGTTCTTCGAACAACATCAACCAGCTCGCACGTCAGGCCAACGCCACGAGCGAGTTCCCTGCCGAGGCGCACGAAGCGTTGAAGCACCTCCGGTCGGTGGCGATGCGTATTGACCGCACCATTGAGGGGTTGATGTAGGGATGATCCCGAACATCACCCGCGGTTCACGCATGGGCGGACTCATGGTTTATTTGGCCTCGACCGATGCCAACAAGACCAAGAACGCACACAGCGATCCCCACTTGGTAGCGGGCGACGCTGCGATCATGGCGTGGTACGACGACGGTGTTCTGAACCATGACGATGCCCTGGCTATTGCCAAGCATCTTGACCAGCCGCGCAGGGCATATGACGTATCGGTGCAGATTAAGGACATGCAGTGGGACGCGGCCAAGAAGGAGCGCGTCCACGTCGGCTACAAGGATGCCAGCGTGTGGCACTGCTCGCTGAGTCTGCGCGCCGAAGAGGGCGCATTGACGGACCAGCAGTGGGGCGATATCGCCAACGACTTCGTGGACTCCATGGGCTTTACCGAAGCCAGTGGGAAGGCCCGCTGCCGGTGGGTCGCGGTCAACCACGGCACGAGTGAGAACGGCAATCACCACATCCACCTGGCCGTGTCCCTGGTCCGCGAAGACGGCACCAAAGCATCGACCCACGGGGACTACAAGAGGGCGCAGGAGTCGTGCCGTGAGCTGGAGGTTAAGTACGGGCTGGAACAGCTCTCTACCGTGCACTCCACCCGTGGCTACGACCGGGCCGAGAAGGCCACCGCTGTCCGGGACGAGCGGGAGATGCACCGGTCCTCTTTGGCCCGGAAAGTCCGTGCCAGCGCCAGCTCTTCCGCGACAGAGGGTGAGTTTGTCCGGCGTGCCCGCGACACCGGGATGCTGGTCCGACCCCGCTATGCGAAGAACACCACCGAGGTCATCGTTGGCTACTCCGTGGCCGAACGCCCCAAGCAGGGCGAGCGGCCTATCTGGTTCGGCGGCGGCACCCTCGCCTCGGACCTGAAGCTGGGTGCTTTGCGTGAAGAGTGGATGGACTCACCGCACCTTGCAACAGAGGCTGCAGCTGAGTGGAACGCGGCAGCCCGCAACAGGCGCACCGTGTCCAGGACCGGCCCCGAGAACGGAACACCTCCGGCGGAAATGTGGGTGGAGTACACCCGGAACGCGACCGCGTTGGTGGAGCATCTGCGCACACTGCCTCGTGATGATCACGCGACCTGGGCGAAGGCAGCGCGGGAAGTCTCCGGCGCGTTCGCGGCGTGGTCCCACCGGCTCGAACCGACGCCGGGTCCGTTGGCGGCCACCGCCGCCGAACTGTCCCGCACCGCCCAGCTCCGCGCCCCCCGGCAGCACAGCAAGCCCGTCGCCCTGCCGTCCATTGCCGGCACTGCCATGTTGTTCATGGCCGCGTCCAGCAAGAACAAGACGGCCGCCCAGTCGGCGCTCATGCTGCAGTTGGTCAACACTGCCTTTGCCATCCACGAAATGCACCAACAGTCCGGACGGACCCGTGAAGCGCAGCGGCTCCGTGCCGTCGTCACGGAACAGCTGAAGCCGTTCGCGGCGACGATGCCCCGGCCGGTCACCGTCGGTGCACCGGAACAGGCAGCGGCATCGAACTCCGTAGAACTTGGGCTGCGTGGCATGGCGCCCATCCGTCCAGGGTCAGCGGTGCCGAGCACACCAACGCCGGCCAGGACCCGCCAGTACACGGGCCGTGATTCGGGCCCCGTACTTGACCGATAACGACTACCACCAACTGCAAGGGGAGCACGATGAGTGAATCAGACGGAATTGAAGAAGTTCTGGACGGCGGAATGCGGCAGTCGCTGATGATCGCGTCCCGCATTGCCGAGACGCTGGCCCGTCGCCGGCAGGAGTCCCAACGGCAGCAGGAACACCAGGATGCACAGGCAGCGCACGAAGCGCAGGCACGCCTTGCGGCAGACCGCAGTGCAGCGCACGCGGCGCTGGCACCGGTAGAGAAGGACCAGTGGTGGGACAAGGCCCGGCCCCATGACATTGCCACGGCCCACGCCGTCGCGATGAGCTGGAAAGACTACGACCCGACCGCCCTAGCGGCCTCGGAAAAGATCCGTAGGCAAGTCCTCGCCCGCTACGGCATCGACACCCGCGACGTCGGCGCGGACGGCGCCTACCTGGAGTCAGGGATCCAGACCATCACCACGGACAAGGCCCGGCAGGACGCACTGGAACGCAGCCAGGAAGAGACACGCAGGGCGGCCGCCGAGCACGAGAAGGCCATGGGATTGCTCGCCGCGGCCCGCGCGGAAGAACTCCGCGCCCAGGCCGCGACACTGGCCCCGGAAATGGAACGCCACCAGGTGCCCGTGGAATACCTTGCCAACCCCGAGCTGGCCCAGGCATTGCAGACTGCCCACACCGCCAAGACACCTACAGCGGTAGAGGCAGCGGACGCCATCGTGAAGGAACGCCTGTTCCTCATCGGCAAGGACGGCATCAACGGTCCCGACATCGACCAGCTCCGCAAAGAGACCACCGCGAACATCAACGGCGCCGGCGACGCGCACTTCGAGGATCCGGAGTTCGTGCAAGCAGCCAAGAATATGCACGAGGCCAGGCTTCTGGCCGCGGCCGGTGTCAAGAGCGAACAGTGGGAGTACCTGGAACAGCGGTACGAGCAAGCCGAAAAGGAACTCTTCGCCCGCATGGAAAGCGTCGGCCGCGAGATCGAGAACCGCGTCACCGGCAACGACAGCAGCCGGCTCAAAGACCAGGGACTGAAGACTGAGGCGACGTCGGCCGCCGACTATGGCTCAGCGGAACGCCAGGAAGCTTTCGCCGCATCCTTGGCCGGAACCGGAGCGAACGAAGCACAAGTCCGTGGGCGCGCCACCGCAGAACGCAGTGAGGGCACACACCCCCGCGCGGCGGTCACCATGGGCAAGAGTGCAGCTAAAGCCAAGAAGACCCGCACAGGGGCGGCCGTGGGTGCGGAACGGACCAAGAGCGGTCCGGCTCGCTAGGCAGTTGCCCGGTATCTGGACTCAGTCCGCTGAGCCTGGCATCGGAGTGTCTCACTGAACAACAGGAAGCCCCGATCGGGTCATCCGGTCGGGGTTTCTAAACTGTCTTTATGAACCGCTTTTTTTGCCCCAATGTATGTGTTACTTTTCAACCAGCCTTTCATTTGGGGGAGGCGATCAATGCGGATCGCTTGAAAGGAAGAACGTGGTTCAAACACGAAGAAAATTCGGCGCGACTGTCATGGCAATCGGAGTCTCACTGGCGGTACTGCTGCCGACATCCGCCGTCACAGCAAATGCGGCGACCGAGGATAAAACCTCAAGTGCGGAAACCCAGTACAACGGGATTTACGTCGTCAGTGAGGCAGCCGTTGCTCCTGACGTGGAAGGCAAAGCCACGTTCATCCCGCTTCCGGAGAATGCGAAGCAGTCACTTGTTGTCCTTCCGGAGGTTGCTCGGAAGCTGAACCTCAAGCAGGGCAAGGTAGCTAAAGCCGATGAGGCTCGCGTTTTTGGTGAGCTTGGGGCGCCCGGCGGCAAGAAGAAATCCGAACCCACTGTCACGCCAATGGCAACAACCAGTAACTGGACGAATTTCAACGCCCCGCTCGGCGGCGGGTGGTCGGGTTCAATCCGTCGCAACACCTCTTTCATCGGGTCGGGCGGCAAGGTCTACAACTGGTACATGGATGGAGCCACCGGCACCTCGGTCTGCGCCCAGGGCGTCGGCTACTACCAGGGATACTACGGAAGCAGCTTTGGCATCTGGAGGACCTGGTACGACATTGGTTGCGGACGGGCTGCCACTATTCGCGTTCCGTGGGACGGAGTCTCTGCCTATCCCGAATTCAACGTAAGGTCGATCACCTATACGTGGGGTTTTGGGCAGTTCGAGTAAATCGGACGACTGAAACTGCATGAGAAATGGAGGGATGACATGTCATCCCTCCATTTCTTTACCATTTTGTGTGACAGCTTTGTCATGCATACTTGACCGGCCCGCGATATGCTTCTGGCTATTCATTACACAGCGGGAGCATGCAAGAGAGACATCACCACTGATCCGCGTTTCCGCCGAGCAGTCCAACTAAATGCGTGAGGACGGACGTTATGACTACCCCCGATGAACCGAACGGAAGCCTGGTTGGCTCCGAAGACGGTGGCGGACACAGCTGGCCACCCAAGCTTTCAGCTCACCGACTGTGTACTGTCGGCATCGTCCTCATCTGCGTGGGCGTATTGGGCGGTGAGTGGATCATGCCGGCTCTGGCTATCGCCATAGATTCCGCATCGGGGTCCACTGCTCAGATCGGGACGAGCCTCGTATTTGGCCTGGCAGGTCTCTTGACGAAGCTCATGCTTCCCCTGGGCATCGGCCTGTTTTCAGCATCCCTTGTGGTTCGAGCGTTGGACGCCAGCCCAAGATAACTGGTGCCCATATGCAATCGGGCGACGTTTGCGGCCCTCGGGCCTGTGAGCCACGCCCACCTTATGTCAGGATAATTTCAACGAGACAAGTGGGGGTCTGAAGACCATGGACAAGCTCAAGTACAGGAACGCCGCCGCCGCTCTGGCGCTAGGGTGCCTCCTTTCAAGTTGCGCGGCAGCTGGACAGCAGACCGCTGCGCAACAGCCGGCTGCGCAACAGCCAGCCGGACAACAGTTGGTGGATCAGGGGCTACCCGAATTCGGCTCCCTCGACGATGCCCTCCACGCCGTTGACAAAGTCCTGGGCTGCGAGAAGAAGCCCACGACGGATCCGATCATCAACAAGGCCATTGACGAGAAGGGGATCAAAGCCGAATATGCCGTGTGCTCCGGCCACGTCCAGATCGACTGGTTCAAGGATGAAGCGGGTCGGAAGGCGGACTACCAGGTGTACGCAGACGCCAAAACCCAGCCCGTCTCTGTCGTGACGGGAAAGAACTGGCTGGTCGTAGACCTCTCCGAGGCATTGCATGAGCCGGCCAGCGGGAAGGATCTGCAGAAACTCGCAAAGGAACTGGGGGCCGAGTACGCGGCTCTGAATCGGCCCTAGCCTCAGGGGGACATACCCCCGAAAACACAGAACCCCGTCCGGGCCATCCCGGACGGGGTTTCTTTTTGTGGGCCTCCAACGCAGCCTAAGGGCGCAGCCAAAGCCAAGAAGACCCGACCCGCGCAGGGGCAGCAGTTGGCTGAGCGGAGCAGAAGCGGGCCGGCCTTGTAGGGCTGACTGTGGCAAGTGTTTCCAGCCCCGGGAGGACGGTTGAAAATGACGGCACCCCCGTGATGTCTGGAGGGCTCGGCCTTCCGCTGAAGGTGGTACGTGACAGCCGGTGCAATATTTTGTCACGAAAATGACAAGCATACTTCTCTAGTCATTGGACAAAACCCGTGCCTAAAGTGAGCGCCATCACTCACTTCCAAGTCTGGGGGCACAATGCTTGTTGGGGGAAGGCGGCCTGCGCCGCAACGTTCAAATCGATCTGCCGGTGGCCATAGGCCGCCGGCTTTGTTGTTGCGGGGCGCCATCGCCTCCTGCCTGGGCATCGGCCTGCTGGCCGGGACCGCGGGCCCGGGCCTGGCAGTAGTGCCTGTCCCGATGGTCCTCCCCGGCGCCTCGTCCGGGGAACAGACCACCATCGGCGAGCTCGGCTCCCGGCCCGGGGCGACCCGGCTGCCGCTGCAGATCTCCGACCAGGTCACCGGCTCCGTGGACGTCGGCACCGGCAACCTGATGCTGTCCGTGAATGGGCTGGCCCTGCCAGGGGTCAATGCCGACGTTCCGCTCGGCGCGGTGTTCAACTCCCAGTCCACCGCCACAACCCAAGGGGACGCCGCACAACGGTGGACCCTGAACCTCGGCGGGACCGGTTCCCTTTCATCGATCCCTTCCGGCGTGCTCTACACCGCCGGCGACGGCTATTCGGCCCTGTTCACCCCGGTCTCCGGATCGACGACGGCGTTCACGGCACCGGCCGGGACGAAGGCCGACCTGGTGAAGTACGGGGACGGCACCTACACGCTGACGTCCAGAACCAACGCATCCGTTGTGACGTTCAACGCCGACGGGCGGGTGAAGTCCCTCGCGGACCGCAACGGCAACACGACGACGTTCACCCCGGGGACCGGGAAAATCACCGACATCAGCGGGAATAAGGGCGTGGGCGGCAAACTCGCCTACGACTCCTACTCCGGAACCCTCGCGACCATCTCCCTGACCAGCGGGTCAGCGACTCGGTCGGCTGCCCTGTTCAACGACGGCTACGGCAACTGGACCAGGTTCACCGATCCGGCCGGGAAGATCACGACCTTCGGCTACAACAGCGGAAGGATCTCGGCGATCACCCCGCCCACAGGCGGTAAAACCCTCCTGACCTACGACACCACCGGCCGGGTCACGCAGATCGAACGGGTCAACACCTCCGCCGGGTCCCCGGGGAACTCGATCACCCGGATCACCTACCCGACGAGCACCCAAACCCTCGTCGCCGGACCCAACACCGACCCCGCGGTTCCGGTCGCCTCGGGACCCCGCACCACGTACAACCTCAGCACGGACGGACGCGTCACCTCCGCGACGGATCCGATGGGCCGGGCACAGGGGGCGACCTACACCGGCGACTTCGACACGCTCACCGCCACCCAGGGCACCGGAACGACGTCGGGGACGACGACGAACACCTACGGGGCGAACTCCGGCCAGTCCATCACCGCCTCAGCCTCCCAGGGCGGCGCCGCCGGCCAGGCCGAGTACGCCAACACGGCCGTGAACACGAGGTACCTGGCCAGCTCGAGCACGGACGATGCCGGGAACAAGTCGCTCTACACCTACAACGGTGCCGGGAACGCGCTGACCTCCTCCGACGCCATGGCCGCCACGGCCACCCTGGGGTACAACACCAACCTGGACGGCACGGTTGTCTCCGCCCTCGCGCCGGGGAACGGGACGAACAAGACCCTGTACGGCTACAACAACCTCCACGAGCTCACGGACCTGACCCCGGTCACCGGCTCCTCGCTCGGGGCCAGGGCCTTTACCTACGATGCCTGGGCCCGGCCGCTCACCGCCACCGACGGCCGCGGTAACACCACCACCTATTCCTACGACGCCGTCGGACGGCTCATTGGCACGAGCTTCTCGGACGGCACCCCGGCCGTGGCGTACACGTACAACGCCAACGGCCAGGTCCTCACCCGGGTCGACGGCTCCGGCACCACCACCTACGGCTACGACCAGATGGGCCGGCTGACGTCCCGGGTGAACACCGCCGGCGGCGGGACCATCTCCTACGCCTACGACAAGGCCTCCAACCTGGTCTCCACCACGGACACCCGCGGCACCACCTCCTATGCCTTCGACACCTCGGGCGTCATGACCACGATGACCTACCTCTACAACGGCACGCCCCAGACCCTGGCCGTCGCGACCGATGACCGGGGCCGGCGCACCGATACCTGGCTGCAGGCCAGCGCGGACCGGACCACCTGGGCCGCGCACACCCACACCGACTACGACCGGACCGGACGGGTCACCCGCGTCCTCGCAGAGCAGGGGACAGGGGATGCCAGTAACTCCAATGTCGTGGACCTGACCTACTGCTATTCCGCCGGTTCCACAGCACCGACCTGCCCGAGCACCACGACGGCGGACCGGTCCAAGATCCAGTGGGTCAAGAACAACCTCACCGGAGCCGTCACCGCCTACACGTACGACAAGGCCGGGCGCCTCACTAAGGCCGCGATCACCGGCGGCTCATCGCCGACGACCTACCTCTACACCTACGATGCCCGCGGCAACCGGCTCACCGCCAGCGGCGGCACCGGGGCCAGCCAGAACTTCACCGCCAACCCGGCCAACCAGATCAGCACCGCCGGCTACACCTACGACGGGGCCGGCAACCTCACCGCCGACCCGAACGGCAGCTACGGCTACAACGGTGCCGAGCAGATGACCTCGGTCACCAAGGCCGGCACCACCTACAATTACACCTACGCCGGAGCCTCGCAGAACGAGGTGCTTTCCCAGACCACCCCGAACGGGACCTACAAGGTCATCTACGGCCGCACCGACGCCCAGGGCCAGCCCATCATCGAGCAGTACAAAAAGGACAACGCCACGGCCTACGTCGAGCACGACCCCGTCACCGGAGAAGCCCTGATGCTGCGCACCAGCTCCGGGATGCAGTCCCTCTACGTCTACGACGGCACAGGCAACCCGGCAGCGCTCATCACCAGTGCTTCCTACAGGGCATTCGCCTACGATTACGACCCCTACGGCGTCCCGACCATCACCGCGGACTCCGGCGGGCTCGGCACCTCCCAGAACCCCTACATGTTCAAGGCCGGCATCCAGGACCGCGTCACCGGCTGGGTCAAATACGGCCAACGCTGGTACAGCCCGACCCTCGGGCGGTGGACCCAGCAGGACACCCTCGACGCACCACTGAACCCCAAGAACGCCAACCGGTACGCCTTCGCCGGATGTGATGCCATCAACCACAGCGATCCAACCGGACGCAGTGTATGCGACGGTCTTACCGCTGCAGCGGCTGGGATAGGGGTTTTCGCCGCGGGCCTCTTCGGTTTGTCCGTTCTGGCTGATCTCTCCATCATTGCTCTTCCAGAAGGTGTGGCGCTCGGCGCCCTCTCAGGGGCGGCAGGGGCTGTCGCCGGCCTAACTGGCGGAGCAGCTTTCGTTGCATGCGCGGCAGGGTGGTGAACGATTGATCTACTGGCCACTTGTTCCGCTTGCCGCTGGTCTCATTCTGCTCGCCGCCTGCGCTCTCTATGTGAGGTCAAAGCGACCCGGCCCAGGACAGCCATACCAGGGATCGCGGATCGTCTTGATCTTCATAGGGCTTGCCCTGGCCCTGTGCGCCTCCGCTCTGATCGGGGTTTTTACGACACCCAGCTAATGCAACACGCCGTTGCTGCACCGATCACACTCAGATGGTGACCATGCCATTTGTCCCGCTCGCCGCCGGACTAATTATCTTCTGGGGTTGCTTCCTCTACGTGAGATCTATACGACTCGGCCCGGGAAAGCCCTTCTCGGGCCGGGGTGGGTGGCTGGGCTCGGGGGAGCCGTAACTGTCGTCTCATGCGTGATTTAGGGAGTGGCTTCAATGGGCAAGATAGTTACAGTGATTTCTCGGGCAACGTGGTGGCAGGTTGGCCTTCTTGTCGCGCTTGCCGTGGTGAGTCTCTTGGACCTAACTCCTCCACGTGTCGCGGGAGGAATATTGTTGTTGGCCTTCGCCCTTTTGATTGCTATGTGTAAGCTCCTCGCACGCGGCAACAGAGACGCGCCTCCCCAGGCATGACTTCTCCCAAGCCAGCAGAGAAGCGATTCTTTCCCAGTGTCGGAGGGGTCATCGCCGGGCTCCTCCCAGGGGTATTCGCACTATTCACAGATGTATCCCAACCATTTTGGATTGGCTTCAAGGTGGTCCTGGTAGCAGCGGCGCTGGGGTTCGCCGCTGCAAACATCATCGGGTTGGTCAAGCATCGTCGCTCATCTAGGGATGGAGCGAGGAATTACTTAGCTAGTGTCGTCGCACTCCCCGGGCCCCGACGGGGAGGCCGGGAGACCCCGGACCGATATGCGGTCCGAGGTCTCCCGAGGAAGTTAGGCCATGGTAGTGCCTTAAAGAAGGCAAGGGACAGAAAAGTCCTTGGAAGGAGCAGGAGTGAGCCTCCACTGGCGCGTGGCCAGGGCTGCCGCTCTTGGGGCGTAGTAAGAGGCTAGGGCAGGCAACTCCGATCTCACGCACCAAACACTACATGTGGCGTCTTTTCCACAATTTTTGCCATATCTTGTGGTTCTGACATCACCGATAACCATGATTACGTAAAGCTGTGCTCTCCGTGCACCTCGGTTACCGACTACGGCTCCCCCGAACACCACGAAAAGTTCGGGGAATCCCTGACAAACACCGGCGCGAACGAAACCCAGATACGCGCACTCACCGCAGCCCACAGCAAGGGGTTCCGAAAGGGGCAAGAACGGCCTCACGTGGTAGTTCTTGGTCCGAACGGCTGGGGCGGTCCCGCCCGATGGGCGACTCCCAGGTTCCAAACCGGTTTTATCCAGATCACATTTATGTCACAAATACATACTTATTGCTCATTCTGTTCATTCCGGGCAGATACTTCTGGTATGCCGGAACCGGCACTCATGGAACAAGGGGGATCCAGATGCTATTGCGCCGCCTTACGCGTATTTCCGCTTTCTTCGCCGCACTTCTCTTCATCACCGTAACCGCCCTGCCCGCCCAGGCATACAGCTGGTCCGGCTATAAATGGGGCTCCTCAACCCTTGCCGTCTACATTGATGGCGGTCAAAGCGGGCAAAATTCCAGTGGATGGTCAGCGGCGACCTCCAACTGGTCCAGCGCGACCGATATTAACCTCTATGTCACGACGGGGACCGCCAACATTTATTTGCGCCAGACGCGAATTAGCAATGTGACGTGGGACGGTATTACTTACCGTTCGACGGCTGGAAGCCTGTACCAGGCACCCATGAATGCGTACCTGAATTCGTACTACACCGACGGGTACACCTACACAACGACTCGCGGTGTTGCGGCACATGAGCTGGGACACGCGCTTGGGTTGGAGCACGTGGGCGGGTGCTACTTGATGAACTCGGCGACGCCCAATCGTTGCGGAATTTACTATCCAACAAGCGACGAAATCGCCGGTGTCAACGCAATTTACTGAAAGGGGTGACCACCATGAAGAAACTTCCATTTCTCCCATCAATGGCTGCGGTCTTTGTCGGAGCTTTACTCCTGAGTGGCTGCGCCTCGCCGCAGGCACAACCGCCGGCCAAGACTACGTCCATAAGCGCAAGCTGGGCCAAGGCATACCCGACACTGAAGGATCTCGCACAGAGCGCTGACGCAATTGTCGTGGGGACAGTTGAGAAGTCCGCACCGGCAGCAGCTGTTGATGGCATCCCCTTCACAGACGCTACGGTGACCGTTAAATCGTGGCTGAAGGGAACCAAACCGGCAGCGACCATAACGGTGCAGCAAACCGGCGGGGCGCTGAAGGACTCGGTTGTTGTTGTGGAAGGCGATGCGATTATGCAGCCAGGGGAAGAATCCATGCTTTTCCTCCAGAAGAACGACGATGGCACATACGTGGCACTTTCAGGGCCGACAGGCCGTTTGCCGGTCTCCGGCACGTCGGTCAAGAAGATGCCGGATACCACCCTCACCGAAGCAATTCCTGAGACGCTTCCCGAACTGATTGCCGCCGTTACACGACTTCTCTGAAACGACCGCCCAACCCGACAAGGGGTCGGCCGATTCACTCGACGCACCCCGGGCTCGGGTTAGTTTTCAATCCAGGGAAGAGCAGGGATGGCCACGCCATCCCTGCTCTGACCTTCTTGGCGGGATGTTGCCATCTCCGGCGCCAAATGTGGGTCCCGATGAGACTGCAATTTAGGTCCATCGTGGGCACAAATCAGACTGACATTCCCAGACCGGATTTGCAGTCTCACTCAGCGCTGGGCGCTGCTTCTGACAGCCTTGCCCACAGCACCGCTTGGCAGCCCGCCGGCCGCGGGCTCGGTTTGAGTTTGAACTCAACGATGTATTCAAGCATCACTGGACACTCGATTAGTTGGCGCGTAGCCAGCGTCCATGCTCGAACGTTTGCTCGCACTGGGCTGGCTCTCCACTTGACTTGTATTTTAGGGTGCCGCCCATCTCACCCCATAGCACGATTGATTGCGAATTTCACGACGGCTTAACACAGTATTTCCTCAAGACTTCATGATCTAACTGCGTGTTTTTCGAAACCTTGACATTCAGGTTTAGCTGATGGAATGAACCGCATAAGCGTCGCTCGGGGCGCGCATTATTTCTTTTGGGGGAAATATGATCGAGATCAAGAGTGCACTTGCGGCGATACTAGTAACCATCGGGTTGGTATCAGTTCCAGTCGCCGCCCAGGCGAATGGAACCAGTGCAAGTCCGAATGGTAACTACTCGGTTGATGGAGTATCTTTCTACAATTATGCCTTAGTTCAAACCTCTAACGGCTTCGCTACCGGATACACCTACAGTGCTCCGGTATCTAAGTGTGTCATTGCTGGCGGAATAGCCGTTCAAGCACGCTTGATTCAAAATTACCAACAGAGCGCTGAGGTTCTTGTTTCCAGCAGTGCGATGTCATACTCGGATCGAACGCTCTGTGGCGCCCAAACGTGGCGGACGTCTGCAAGTTATGCCGGAAAGGGAAACTTCTATAGCAAGGGAATATCTTGGGCTTTCAACTATTCCAACTATGCTTACGAAGGATTCGAGACATTCCCAACGGGAATGCAGACTGCAAACTGACCTAAAACAATCTTGGGGGAATGTTTTGAAGAAAATAAAAATGACCGCCGGCACGAAGATCATGACCGCAACCGCTGCCCTTCTGATCGCGGGGATTGGCATGGGATCAGTTGCGGCTGCCGCTTCCATCTCCAGCGATGCGCCAGCCACGCGTCTAGCCTCTGAGCCTCACGACAATAGGAACCGCGAGGGGCAGACCATCTTCAAAAGAAACGCAGCCGGCCAGACGTACGGATCGATCAAGAACGTAGACGGCGTGGTCGTAGAACCCGATTTAATCAAAGCCCTTGCGACCAACGGAGAACTGGGCTATGTCAGTAACGATCAACTAAAAAAAGGGGAAGGGCATCCGTCGTTGTTCAAGTCCCCAGCGGAAGCCTTGAAATGGCAAGAGTCTCAAGGAAAAAAGGCAGTCAGCATTCCGGTGTACGACGAAGCCGGAACCACAAAGATCGGTGAGTTTGTGATCGCTCCGGGTTCTGGGGAAGTCGCCGGGGGTTAGTTTTTCAGAATAACTCGCGACACAAAAGCGAACTGCCACCATCGGATGGACTCTGATGGTGGCAGTTCTTTTGGTGGCAGGGTGGCTTTGGACTCAAGCAGCGGAGGCTTGGTTTCCCGGCTACAAGCGCGTCTGCATCGTCATGCCGGCCGACTCTTCCATGTCTGTCCTCGAATGACGACTTCCTGATCGCGTGAGGGGCTCATCAAACTCAAGCTCCGGCCCATGGGGTGTAGCCCGTGAGGTCGTTGATTGGGGCACCAAGACTGCTGAGGACACTTGAGGCGGCGATAGTCCAGTCCGATCCGGCCCACTCCAGGTTCATTTGCCCGCTGACAAGTGAGCCTTTCAGTGAGATTGCCATCTGAACAATTGCCTTGTCCGGTCCATCCATGGTGATCCGGTATCCCTTGATCTGCGGAACGGGATCGGGCAGGGATGCCGCCCTGGTGTTCAGGCTGTCCAGTACCCAGACCTTTTCCGGGGAATCCACGGCGTATTTGGTAACGACCGCTGCGGGGCCGTCCTGCCAGGTCACGGAGAGCATATGGGCTGCGGCGAACAGGGCCCCGGAGGGGTTGTGCGCGAAACACTTGGCTATGCCACCGGTGGTCGTGGCGGGCCCGAACGTCGTCGGGGCGGAAGGGACGGCAACTTTACGGTCCAGTGCCCAAATTGCTTCGGGTGCGGTCCGCGGTATTCCTTGTTCCCCCTTAGGCAGGGCGCAAGCAGTGCTGCTACCAGGGCCGGTCGGAAGCTCGCCGGAGAGTACATTGTCGTTGTTCTCACCAGGCCCGCCTCTATCTGCTTCGACGACGAACTCACCCACGACCGTTTTGCCGGCCACGTCATAGACGGGGATGGGGAATGATTTTCCGCGGCGGGCCTTTTGCCAGTCGACTGCGTCCTGGGGGCTCCTAAACGTCCGCATGGCTGCCGTGCCGTCGGCTTCTTCCAGGTCAGTGCGGTAGGCGTAGCCCCGGATGCCATTGGTTGCCATAACAGAGACTAGGTCGGGTGCTCCGGTTTCGTTCTGGACGCCGTACGAGTTGCCGTTTTCGTTGCGGACCCAGCCTGTGGTTTCCTGCCGCACGTACTGTGCCGTCAGTCGCCAGCGCGCGTCTGGTTCGGTCGTGATGGTCACGCTCTCCTGCCCAGGGGAGAGTGGGACGGTGAGTCCGCTCCGCTCTCCGAGCGAGCCGACGTCGGCCGCTGCACAAGAGCTGCTGGCGGCTCCTTCGTATTCGAAACGCCCAGGAGTCAGGCAGACAATATCCATTTGGACGCCGGTTGCCCCGTCCGGTGGTGCCCCGAGTTGCACAGTCGCCGTCCCCGAGTGTGTTGCTGTCACCGGCGATGATAGCGGCGTAACGCGCAGGCTGCCGGGCGTCACGAACACCCCGGCAGCAGTTGCGCCTACCCCGCCGAGAAGTCCCGCCCCCGCAAGTGCGGCGGCACTAAGCCAACGCCGAGCCCGCTTCCGAGCACGGGCGGGTCCCGTGTCCTGAACCCGTGTCACAAGTTCCGCCCGGAGTGCTCTGCTGAAACGGTCATCGCTGCGAAGCTCGTTCATGGCCTTTCTCCTTCCAGTGCGGGTTTAGTCGTTGGGTGTCCCTGAAATGATTCGGACAGCGACGCCTTCATACGCTTTCGTGCCCGATGCATGCGCGTCTTCGCCGCGGTCGGCGTCAGGTTCAGAACGGTTGCCGCCGCGACGACACTGTATTCCTCGAAGATGACCAGAGTCACGAGCTTTAGATCCAGGGCGTTTAGTCCCCCCAGCGCACGGGCGGCAACCTTGTCCATCTCGTTCTGCAGATACGGGTCGCCGGCGGCATCTGATACATCGCTGTTCCGAGGGAGAGAGCTCAGCAATCTTCGGTAGCGAAATGCGGCCCTCCCGCTATTACGGGCCACATTGGTCGTCGTGACGAGCAGCCAGGGAAGTACGGAGGCCCCCACGAGCCGCACCTTCGCCCGCCGCCGCCAAAGTTCGAGAAAGGCCGCGGCCATAATGTCTTCAGCGTCATGTCGATCCCCGGCCAGCCGGTAGGCATGGCGAAAGACTCTATCGCGGTGTCGGTCGAACAACACCCCAAAGGCTCCGCCGTCGCCCTCGAGGCTTTGCGACCACAACTCCTCATCTTCAGATTCAAAGTTCCCCATGCCTTGTATTGTCCGGGAAAGGCCAAAAGGTTTCACAACCAGAGAAGTTTAAAAAAGAATCTGCAATTCCGATGAAGTTGACATTCCCGCCAGGTCAGACCGCGCCGCTGATTGAGCTCTTGAACCGGGTCCTAGGGCGGAAGGCAGCACCGCCAATCCTCAAGCCCTTCAACATCAGTTCACCCCCTGGCTCAGAGTTCAGCAGTGACCCCGCAACCTCCGCGCGTGGCCACCCTGAGAAGCCGCGAACGCGAGGGCGATGCCCAACTTAGTCAAGATTGCGGAGCCTGCTGGCAGTCTCCCCTTTACGGTCCCGCTGGGTTCCTACATTGCCTGAGTTCGCACGTCAGGGAACCAGCCCTCAGGTGCTTTCTTTGGTTCCAGATGGTCAGGGTCGCGATGTTCTTTCATGTCGCAGTTAAAGAACGGCCCTTGAGGGTTCAGCAGGACGCCCATGTGAGCGTCTGCGTGGTCGCGCCACCAGACGCTCATTCCGGTGGCCGGGTCGAGGCGCAGGTGCTCCCAGGAACGCCACAGCGCCGCAACGCGGGAGACGGCTTCGGGGTGGAAGTACCACTCGATGCACCACTTCGCGGTCTTCCCGGTGACGCTGCGGACGTACGTCGGCAGCAGCTGCTCGTGAAGGAACTCCTCAGCCGTGCCATAGACGAGCTCCGGTGTCTTCTCCGGTTTTCCGTCTTCTCCCGTGCCGGGGTTGGGGGTCGGCGTGTCCGTGTCGAACAGTCCGAAATCATCTGCCATGGCTGTCTGCTTCCTTACCCGGTGACCCAGGGATTAGCGGCCGGAGCGGAGGGCACCGGGACGGCCGCCGGTTCCTCCGGGCGGGGGCTGTACTTCTTGATGGACGTCTCCACGGCGTCTTTGTGCCGGCCGGTGTACCAGGGCACGGTGCGGACCAAGGTGGCCGGGGCGCCGGAGGCGAGGACGACGGCGCGGCCGCGGTCGAGTTCGGCGAGGTTGGAGACGTCGAAGATGCGTTCCTTGCCTTCTTGGCGGGAGCGGCTGGAGCCGGACTTGCCGGAGGAGATGGAGACGTTGGTGTAGCTGTAGTCCCCGATGAGATCCGAGAGTGCCCGGAGGAAGCCTTCTTCAGCGACGCCGCCGCCGTAGACCTTGACGTTCGCGGCTGACCAGATTTTCCGCATGTTCGCCTCGCCCCACAGTTCGACGCCCTGGGACCAGGACTGCAGGATGCCCATGACGATGAGGCCCTTGGAGCCGTAGTGGCTGAACTGGTCCGGCAGGGCTGCCCAGCGGACGACGTTGGCCAGTTCATCGAGGGCGAACAGCGCGGGTTTGGGCAGGCGTCCGCCGCTGCGTTCGGCCCGTTCCTCCATGGCCTCAGCGATCGCCACCGTCAACGCCGTGGTGAGCGGGGACGCGGAGCCGGCACCTTCCTTGGAGAGGATGTAGATCGTCTCCTGGGAGGCGGCGAAGGCGTGCGGGTTGAACTGCCGGCGGGCATCCGTGGCTACCGTCGCGCCGGCCATCGGGGCGACCCAGCGCAGCGTGTTCCTGGACTTGAGGCACTGGATCATCTTCTCGGCGGTGCCGAAGATCCCGTCGCGCTGTTTGTCGGCCAGCTCCAGCGTGGACTCCAGGCCCTTGTACTGCAGCTCGTAGTCATGCTCTTTCAGGATGTTGATCGGTTCCCGGTTTACCTGCTCCGTCACCCACAGGTAGACCTGCGTGATGGGAAGTTCACCGAGCGCGGCCGCGAGGAAGTACGAGGAGAGGATGTCTTCGGCTTTGGGGTCGAAGTAGGCGTCCGGTTTGGACCCCGGGACCCGGGAGCCGACGGAGAAATGCTGGGTGAGTTTGTAGGCCTTCTCTTCGTCGGTGACGTAGGAGAGCGGGTTCCACCACCAGTCTGCTTCCTCCTGTGCGATCTTCTGCGGATCAAAGACCCATACCGGGGCCGTGAGCTCGCGGACGCCACGGGTGCCGTCCACGACGTCACGCTTGTTTGAGGTGGAGACCACGGCGCCGGGTGCGTCCAAGATGGCGGGCATGACCCGTGAGGTGGACTTACCGGTACGGGGACCCCAGATGTCGAGGCTGAGGTCTTCCCAGGACTGAATGAACGTCTGGCCGGTGGAGACCACCTTGCCGACGACGATGCCCGGCGTGTCCTTCACGCCCAGGCGCTCAGCCGTTGCCCTCGCGCCCTTCTCGGAGAACGCGGCCAGGGATTTGCCGCGGCCCAGATACCGGGCGGCCTTGTCGACGCGGGCACGCTTGGACGCACCCTTCCTCCACGCCACGAGCACGACGATGGCCAGAACCAGGACAACGCCTGCCATGAGGGCCGCCGCGACGGTGGACTGGACGGGCCACGGCACCCGGCCCTTGACCAGCCCGGCGATCAGATCAATGGGATGTTTGGGCGGCGCGTCGATGCCGGCCATCCAGGATCCCAGGTGAACGGCCGCGTAGGTTCCGCCGCCGACCACGACGATGAAGCCGATGGCGAACCAGACCAGCAGGGCATCTCCCAGGCCCATTCCTTTACGGTTCGGTGCACTCACAGCGAACCTCCTTCAAGGGGCAGGTCAGGGGTCATTGGGTCGAGGAGGGTTTCCGGCGCCTCATGCCACTTCCCCTCGGTGTCGTTGACTCCATCCGGGCCCTGTTCAAGCGAGGTCAGTCCCACCAGGACGGGGATCCCGGGCCGGCCGCCGACCTTGATCAGGAACTTCCCGCGTCCGGGAGGTTCGACATCGAGCCCGCGGGAGTCCCAGGCGGGCGGGTCCTGCCAGGAGATGAGCTTCTGCTGCTCCTGCCGCGACAACGGAATGGCGGAGGTCAGCAGCGGCATCTCGGAGGCAGGGAGGCCGCCGCAGATCACCATGCCGGAGCGTTCGACGAAGCCGCGGGCCTTCATCCGGTCCTCTTCTGCCGGCAGGGCCAGCAGGTCGGACATGGTGTGGGAAATCATGATCTGCCCGACACCCACGGAGCGGTTGAGACGGGTCAGGGCGTCCACCCGGTCCACCATGCCTTTACCGGCGCGCAGTGCCCTCCAGAGTTCATCGAGGACGACGAAGTAGTTCCGGCGCGGTTCCAGCCCGGCGTCCGCGAGGGCGTTGGCGACGTTGACGGTGCCGAAGCCGTAGGACCAGCACGCGAGCAGAATGGCAGCCTGCAGGTCGGTTTCAGTCTCGTCAATGCTGGAGACATCGAAGACCACGGCGCGGTCGCGCATCATCGGGTTGGTGGTGCGCCGGGAGAAGATTTCTCCGAGCTTCCCGCCGCCGGTCAGGCCCAGCAAGGTCGCCTCCAAGGCCCTTGTTTCCTGCAGATAGACGTTCATGTCGCCGCGGTCCAGCGCGACCTGGCGCAGCTCATCGGGGGCGGAGATGATCACGTCCAGCAGGTCTTTGAGGACAGGAACGCCGTCAAACCGGTCATCGAGGACGCGCAGCGCACGATCCAGGATGGTCTGTTCCTGATCGGTCGGCGGGTTGTTCCGGCTGATCGTGATCAGGGAGACGACCATGGTCAGGCGCCGGCCGTGCGCGTCGGCGCGGACCCGGGTCGCGTCCTCATGGTGGCCGCTGTCTTCGAGCAGCTGCGCCGCTTCGACGGCCTGGCCGGGATCAAGGATGTTCAGGTAGCCCACGCCGCGGCCGAGCCTGATGACCTGCCCGCCGAGCGCCTGGACGGCCTTGACGTGCTCGCCTTTCAAATCCCCGAGGATCAGGGGGTGGACGCCCTGGCCGGAGAGTCCGATGAACATCCGGCGGACCACGGTGGACTTGCCCAGCCCCGGCTTGCCCAGGATGAACGCCGACGGATTGGAAATCAGCCGTGCCCGCTGGAACCAGCTGATCGGGTCACAGCAGACCGTGGCCTGTGTTTCTTCATGGCGTCCGAGCGGGACGCCGATCATGGGCGAGGATGCTCCGGAGGAAAAAGGCCACAGACCGCAAACCTGGACCGTAGTTCCCCGGTATTCCTTCACGGACGGCACGAGCTGGGCCATGCCGCCGCCGCGTCCGGTCCAGCCGCGGGCCGACGGCCCGGGCTGACGCTGTTCCTTCTCAGCCTTCTTCTTCGGTGCAGCCTTGACCGGTGCTGCAGCCTTCTTGGCAGGGCGGGTGAAAAGTTTCATGCGGGCCATTACAGGGCATCCTTGATTTCGGAGGGCAGGAGGCTGTGCTTGGGAAGGACCAGACCCAGCGGCAGCGACGCGGCGAACGCGGTTTCCTGGGCGCCGTAGGCCCGGCGCAGCAGCACCCGGGCGGTACCGGAGGTCTGTTCCACGGCGGCCACGGCATCGGCGAGGCGTTCCCTGTCGGTCACGGTGGCGGTGACGACCATGCCGAAGTTAACCAGCCCTGCGCCCTGGGCTTCTTCCTGGGCGGTCTGCACGGCGGAGCGGGCATCGACCAGGGCGCGGGCGGACGGGCGTCCCCCGGAGGTGATGCGGACGTTGGCGTTGTTCTGGTCCCGCTCGACCACGGCCGCGGCACGGGCCGAATCCATCGGACGGTAGAGCAGTGAAACGCGCTTGCGGTCGATGTCCCCGTGCGGGGCCAGCAGCCGGGACAGGACCGAGGAGTTCACCGACCCGCGCGGGGCACCTGTCATGGTCCACGAGACGGAGAACGCGCCCTCGTGCCGGTAGTCGTCCCAGGACGCCTGAGTTGCGGAGGGTCCGACTTCGCCCCAGGTCAAGGAGACCGGGGAACCGGCGGAGTGCGCTTCGTCAATGATCAGGGCGGCAGGCGGATCGTAGGCGATCCGGACGACCTCGCAGAGTTCCTGAGCGGACATGGGACGGGCGATCCCGGCGCCGGTGGACTGCAGCCGGGCCGACAGGCCGGGGATCCGGGACGCGAGGTCCCGGGCTACGTCCTCCGGCGTGCGCTTCTTCGATCCTGCCCGGAGGGAGGCGTTGAAGGACAGGGACACCCAGGCCCGGACCGTGGCCGACCCTTCCGGATACGTGTCGACGACCTCGTGGAGCACGTTCTTGGCAAACTCCGGGGCGTTCGGGTCGATGTTCATCGTGACCTCGTTGCGGAGCCGGTAGCCCGAATCCGGTGCGGTCTCCACCGTCACCGCTGCGGCGTCCAGGCCTGCTTCATCCCCGAGGCCGGCGATCCAGCCGCCCCAGTTCGCGACCCACGCATCAACCTGCTCCGGGTCCACCAGGGACGCACCGTCGGGTTCGGTGGAGAAGATCACGGTGTAATGGCTGGTGGAAGGCACATGCAGGAGGGCGAACGGGCGCTTGTAGGAGTCGGTGAATTCATACAGGGTCGACTTCGCCGCAAGTCCGGGCAGCTGGTACATGCCCCGCTCCGTCACACCGAGGGGGCCGGAACGGTAAAGATTCGTTCCCGAGGACCTGGAGAGACGGAAGCTCATCCGTGTTCCGAAACGGTCGACAACGGACTGGCCGTGCTTGTCCTTGACCGTCAGCAACAGGGCGCTGGCCCCGGCCACGGCCAGGACAGCAAGGCCCGGGAACAGTCCCCAGATGGCGAAGCTGATGATGCCCAGCAACAACCCGGCCATGACAATGCCGGTGCCGATAGCTCCGAGGTTGCCCAACCCGGCAGAGCGCGGGACGCGCCAGTTGCCGTAGGACGGTTCCTTGTATTCGGTATTAATTGCTGCCACTGGGGCCCTCCCCGGTTGAATCCTGCGCGGTCTGTTGTGCGGCCTGAGAAACCCTGGACGCTGCTTGTGCTCCTACGGCGACGGCCATGCCAGCCGGACCGGCGGCCTTCGCCGCACCCGAGGCGGCGCCTGCGCTGCCCGCGGCAGCTCCTGCCCCGGTGCTGCCTGCTGTCCCCGCGGTTGCGGCGCCGGCTGTCCCACCCGGACCGGTAGCCCCGGGTGTCGGCTGGCCTCCGCTCCCCTTCGGGCCAGGCGTTCCGTTACTGCCCTTCGGAGATGCGCCTGACTGGTTGCTTTGTGTACTGGCCGGTGTCGGGGCGGCGTTGCCCTTACCGCTGCCACTGCGGCCCATGGACACGGCGCCTGTGGCCATGGCCCCAACGGCGGCTCCTGCTCCCGCTCCTCCGCCGGAGGCGACGGCACCGACCATCGGCGTCACGAAGCGCATCAGCGCCGGCAAAGCGAAGAGGGCCACAACCATCAACGTGAATCCAGTGATGGACCTGATCAGGCCGTCCTTCCCGCTGTTGTGCCCCATGAGCAGGAATGCGACGGAGTAGACGATGGCCGCAGCTGGTTTGTAGAGGATGAACGCGATGGTCCAGCCAATTGCTTTTTGGAACCACTGCTTTCCCATCTCCGTGTTCGTGAAAGCAGCGGTGGTGGGCAGGATGCCCGCCAGGATCACCAACATGCCGCTGCGGACCACCATCAGAACGATTTGGACGAGGGAGGCAATCAGACCGATCAATCCCAGAACGATAAGGATGAAAACGCCCACCCCCGTCTGGCCGGACACGATCAGGAGGTTCATCGACTCAGCAAAGCCCTTTCCGTCCGTGGATCGGTCGATGATGGCGGCAGAGAAAGCATCCGCGGCGACTACCAGAATCGAGATGACACCCAGGCCCAAGCCACTGACAAGTGTGAGCGTGACGAGGGACCGCAGTAGCTCCTTTAGCGGTGCTCCGCGCTGTTCCCAGATCATCCGGATACCGCCGAGAATGACGGCGAGGACAGCCAGCGTCAGCGTCCAGACCATCAATTCACTGTTCACCATGGAGACGATGGGGCTCGGCGTCGCACCGTCGGCGCTGGCCAGGTTCACCGTGGGCATGGACACCCAGAAAGTCGACAGAGTCGTCACCATCTGGCTCATGCCCTCCATGATGGCCTTCGCCATGTTGCCCATGGCGTCATCGGCGAGCCCTGAGACCCAGTTCCCGACTGCACATCCGGCATCAATGGGTCCACATGCTTTTTCTGCCACGTCAGGCTCCCGACCAGGGGATGAAGCCGCTCAGGTCTCGAAGTTGGGCTATTTCGTTGATCAATTGACCGGAATCGGCAATTGCCAGTTTCCAGTCCCCATCGGCCCATTGCAAAGGAAGGACCGCGTGCCCAAGCATCCCTTTGTCGGTCTGAAAGGCGATGTCAACGTTTGCTGCGGAAGGTGAGTAACTCTTGATTACGAAGCCGCGAAATTGAACGGTTGTGTTCGACGTGGACTTTGTCGAGGAGTCTGCCCTAGCGATATCCCGGCCCGGCCCGGGCATCAAGAGCTTGTCTGTTGCTTTCCGATTGAGGACAGGATCTCCAGAGGAGCCCAAAGCCAAGATGTTGGCGGCCGCATATAGGGCACCAGTTGGGGACTTCGCGAAGCATGATCTGAAGCCGTCTCCGTCTGTCACGCCCGGACCGAAGGTCTTGGGCTCGGTGGGTGCCGCCATTTTTCCTACAAGTTCCCACTTGGATTTAGGCGCTGCCCCCAGCGCCGTTTCCGTGCTTGAGGGCAGTCCGCAGACGCTTTTGTCAGCGGCAGCGTGGGCGGTGGGGCTCGTTGTGGCTGAGCTGCTGGGCTCCGCCGTCCCGGGGGCCGGTTGTGCGTTCCCCTGTCCTTTGGGGAGCAGGAAGATGACGACGGCTGCTGCTATCAGCGCGACCACCAGCGCGGCAGCAATGATGAAACCGGGTTTGGTGAACGGATTGCTTTCGGTGGTGCTCTCTGTTGACTGGCTCATGGTGAACCTCCCGTTGTTGGTGCTGGTTAGACGAAGGCGCGGACGATGCCGGCGGAGCCGGTGATGATGATGCAGCCCATCAGGACCCAGCCGAGCTTGCCGATGGCTTGGGCTCCTTCGCCGCGTTGGAGCTGGATGACCATGCCGATGCCGACGATGATGACGCCCAGGACGCCGAGGACCAGGCCGATGCCGGAGGCCCAGTTCAGGATCGTGAGCAGTCCACCTGCCTGTGCCGGGACGACCGGGGTGGGGTTGGGGATGACGCTTGCTGCAATTGCGGAGAAGGAGTTCATAGTGAGACCTTTCAGTTCGTGGTGGGTGTGGTGTCGGTAGCCAGGGCGGCTAAGTCAGTGATGAAGCGTTGGTATTCGCGGGCCGGCGGCGGTGTTGTGGAGTCTCCGTGCCGCCAGGCCTCGACCCAGGGCAGGGTCCAGAGCCGGGGCGCTCCCCCGCCGACGATGGCGGCGAAGTCACGCAAGGGTTTGGGAGTCTTCCCCGGTGCGTCCGCCAGGACGGCGAGGCCGAGCAGATCAACCGCGGGTGCCGCGCCTGATGCCCACTGGGTCAGGGCGCTCTGTGCGGCTGTCAGGCCGCGCATGTCTGCGCGGCAGACCAGCAGCACTCGAGGTTTGCTGCCGTCCCGGAGGGCGGGCCAGCAGTGATCCGCGATGCGTGCGCCGTCGACCAGATCGGCGATTCGGCTTTCCCCGGATCCACCGTGGGCGCCGGTGACCCACAGTGCTGCGGATCCTGCGACGGTGCGGCGGGCCAGACGGTCTGCGGCGTCCGGTTCGACCATGCCCCTCAGCGGCGCACTGATCACTGCCGCCGGCGGCACGTGCGCCTCCGGGGATGCCGCCTCCGCGCCGCCGGCCGGAGCCGGGCTGGTAATCCAGGGGTTCAGGGACTGCTGCATGGCTCCTCCTCTCAAAGTCCGTTGGTGGGTGGTTTAGAAGCCGGCGGCGACGGCGGCCGCGGCTGCCAGCCATGCCCGCTGGGTGGCGGGCTGGAGGGCTTCATAGCGGATGGGTCCGTTGACCAGGGCCGGATCGTAGGGAATCCGGACGACGGCCCGGACGAACGGGGCGAAGCCGTCAGCGATCCGCTGGGCCTCGTCCTTGGCCCGCTTCAGGGCATCCCCGCTCATGCTGCGTTTGGCGTCGGTGGACTCGGAGACGATCACGACGGCGCCCCGTGCCAGTTCTGCGTCGTGGCCGCCACGGGATTCCAGGGTCTGCAGGGTCAGCCGGGCGGCTTCGGCGCGGTCCTCGATGGCGGTGACGGGCACGACGAGCTGGTTGGTGTGGTCGATCATCCGGCGCCAGTTCGCTGCCCGGGCGGTGTTGCCGGAGTCCATCACGACGAGGCGGTAGTAGCGGGTGAGGACCTGGTGGGCGATGTCGACTTCCTCGGCGGTGACTTCGTGGTCGCCTTCTTCGTTTTCATCCGAGCGCAGGACATCGAATTTGTCGGCGGTCTGGTGGTGGACGAACTTGGCGATTTCGGCGGCGTTCGTTGACGGGGAGAGCAGTTCGGTGGATGCGTCGATCAGGTCCAGGACGCTGCGGTCGTGGGAGCCCTTTTCTGTCCGCCAGCCGAGGGTGCCTTGGGACTCGTTGTTATCCCACGCGACGGCGGCGGCCCCGCTGTAGCGGGCGAGGATGGCCGAGAGCATCACCACGGTGGGGGTCTTGTTCGCCCCGCCCTTGCGGTTGACGACGGCAATGGTCCGGGGACCGGGCCAGTGCTGGCTGACCGTGCGAATGTCCTCCCGCTCGGAGAGTTCTTCCTCCGAGGGGTCCATCCGCAGTCCCAGGCGCGTCAGCATTCCCCGCCAACCCTGAGTGGCCGGTTCCAGCACCGGGGCGCTGACCAGAAACGAGGTTTCTTTCAAGCTGCGCCGCGTCGGCGCCGCTTCTTCAGTAACGGCGGCGGCCGTCTGCGGTTCCGGGTTGGCCGGCACCGGAGCCGCATCGGCTGCGACGGGGGCAGGTGGCCACGGCTGGGCGTCCACCGGTGCCGCCGGAGCAGGAGATGGCGCGGATTCAGCTGGAGTGGCCACGGGCTCCGGTGCGGGGACGGTCTCTATGATCGCCGGGGCGACTGCCTTGGGTGTGGTTTCCGGAGCTTCCGCCCGGCGGCGGGTCTGCCGGGGGTCGTAGGAAACGGATTCGATCTTGTTATCCGGGTGGACGATGAGCTCACCGTGGCCTTCGGGGTCCTCGATTTGGACCCGCACGGGGCGCTGGAGGGTCTGTGCCTCGCCCACGATGAGGGCCAGGGCATTGTTGCGCAGTTCCTGAACGGAGTCTCCGGCAGGGACGACGCGGGAGTTGCCCGCGACGACGACCTCGGCGGTGCCGTTGTCGCGGACGATGGCCCGGATGTTGGGAAAGGCCATGACTTCGGTTGGTGTAGTACCCATGAGCTTCTTCCTTACGTGTGTGAGATTCAGAGGTGCGGCGCTTAGGGCAAGGGCGGGGTGAGCCGGTTGACCTTCCACGGGGCGTCCCTGCCTGTGCGGAGCAACTGCACCGTGTAGGTCCCGGCGTTGGTGGGGACCGCTGCCATGACGCCGAAGCCGTTGGCTTCATCGACGCTCAGCGTGGCGGGGCCGGTGACGCGGCTGACCGGGACGTTGGACGGGTCCACCGCCGAGTAGTCAGCGGTCGCTTGCGGGGTCAGCCAGCGGGCCAGGTCATTGGCCCACTGTTTTTCCTCCACCGTGGGGCGGGCGAAGTCCGTCATTGCCTTCCCCGCGACTTCCCCCGCGTTGTCTTTGCTGGCCTGATCCCAGGTGATGCCGATCGTGGCCGGGACCGTTCCCCCGGGCGCCTGGGGTCCGCTGTTGGCGCTCAGTGAGACCGGTGCGGACGCTGTGGGCTGGCTGGTTGATGCCGCCGGAGTCGTGTTCGCCGCCGGTGCGCAGGAAGCGCAGAGCAGCGCCACGGCGAGCAGGGTCAAGGGCTTCTTCACTTCTTCTCCTCTTCAGTGGGCAGGTACAGGAAAGCGGAGGGGACGGTGTTGGCCACTGTCCGGGTGTAGTAGCTGTGGTCCGCCGGGGCCGGGTTGCCGTTGTAGCCCTCTTCGACGTAGGTCCCGTTGTCCTTGACTTCCTTGACCACGGCTACGTGGCCGAAGTTCGGGTCCGCTCCCCCGGACCCTGGCGCGTACCAGACGACGGCGCCGACCCGGGGTGTGCTGCCGGTTGGCCAGCCTTTGGCGTCCCAGCCGGCCTTCCACGTCACTGCGGAACCCAGCTGCTGCCCGTCCGGGCGGAAGGTGCCGTTGAGGACCTTGAACGGTGCGCTGGTTGAACCCATCTGCTGGTTCACCCGCCACAGGGCGAAGTCCACACACTCGCGGTAGTACATGCCCAGCGGTGACGTGCTGGCTGTGTTCGCTCCGGCCTGCAACCAGGTCGGGGCGTTCTTCCACGGGTAGTCATCCCCCGCGCCGGATTGTCCCGGGATGGCGCAGTCGCTGCCTTGCAGGGAGAACTTCGAGTTCGAGAGCGCCTGAACGAGTTTGACGGCCCCGGGCCAGTACCTCTGGTAGTGGTACGGGTCGGCATTGCGCTGGACCTTGTTACCGGCAAGGGTCGGTTCCAACAGCTCCCAGCCGGGCACGGCCTGCAGGGCCTTGATGAAGTTGGTGGCGCTCCTGGTGGGGTCCATGCGGTCTGCGTAGGAGCCCCACGCGCCGTTGTCGCGCTGCTGGAACAAACCCCGCGAGTCCGGGCCGGCACCGTCGCCGGAGTCCAGCACCCGCAGGCCCGACTCTCCCAGGGCCACCATGACGCTGATCATCTGACCGTTTGCGGATAAGTTCAGTGCCTTGCCGGCGCCCATGATGGCTGCGGCATTCTTCAGCTGCTCCTGGGTGTACCCCTCGACCTTGGTGCTGCCGTCGATGACGACGGACACGGCAGGCCCGCAGTCAGCCGCGGCGGGTTTCGCGGGGGCCAGCAGCAGGAGCATGGCGAAAACCGAGCCGAGCATCATCACGGGTGCTACGACGGCGGTTCCGGTGCTGAGCCTCTTGGACGGCTTCACGGCTTCCCCCTGTGCTTCTGTGCTGTGTTGCCTAGCGGTCATGTCTCGTAGGTGGGCCCCGGCTAAACTCGGTGCAGAAGATACGATGGATTCAACCAAGATTTGATCTATCGAAGAAAGTTTAATTATTGGTTCAACCCTAGCAGGTATTGATCGCCCGTGCTTGTCTATGCCCTTTGTCTAAGGAGTGTCCGTGCCTGTCTCAGCCGCCGAATTTAGGGAGTGGTTAGAGGGGAGCGCCGTCAGCCCGTCACCTACTGCGTTGAGCACGCTGACCGGTATAAATCGGGGGACCCTGAACAATCAGCTCAGGCGTGGAAATGTTGCGGAGTCCACGGTGATTGCCGTTGCAAGGGCTACCGGCACGAACGTCATCGATGCGCTCAGCGTTTTCAGTCCGTACCGGATCATTAAGTCCCGGCCCATAGAGCCCTCTTCGGCAGAGGTTTTGAGCCAGGTTCATCACGCCGATCTCATGGCCGAGCTGCAGTTCCGCACCTCTCAAAGGCACTATCCCCGTGAGATGCGCAAGGGAATCGACCTCATTGCCTTCCCTCATGAGGGCTCTGTTCGGGCCTGGATCGATGCCATCGACCCGGGGGACATTCGTCAGAGGATGTCAGAGGAAACGGGCATGGCGCTTACCTATATCGCCACACAGCTCACTGAAAATAAGTTGAATCCTCACTTGGCGATTGCTGCGTCTCGGGCCGGCGGGGGCTCGTACGCGTCCGGCCTTGTGGTGACTGAATTGATCACGCCGGCCGAGGGAGGGTGGCAGATCCGGGCGCGCGAAGACGAACTACTTGAAGTTTCCGATGATGTCCTAGTGGACGCCATTTCCGCCCGCATTCATCTTTTGCAGAGGCGTGTGAAGCAACGCAAGGAAGCCCGCGAATACGCGGAGAAGATGACGGAACTTCTGGGATGAACCCGCTCACCGTCGTCCCGGTAAGCCTGATGCTCATTCTCCTGGGCAGCCTGACGTTCAAACGCATCAATACGCCGGTGTTGGGACACCAACACGCACTGCAGGGAAAAGCCAGCAGCATCGCCCTGTCGGGCATTTTCCTGACCCTTGCTTATCTGTTGCTCCTGCCCCCGGTCTACATGGGTGTGGAGTCGCTCATGCCTCTGACCAATGGCACCGACCTGATCTCCAAATACTTCGCCCTCGTGGCCGTCGCCTTCCTGGGCGGGCACCTCAGCGTTGCCTACGACTCACCGCTTGCGCGCAGGTGGACTGTCGGGGCGCCCGGAGCGGCCGTGCTGGGAATCGTCGCCACGGGCCTGCTTGGGACCCTTCTGGCGACGGATGCCCCGAATCCGTCACCGCAGCTGCTGGATTACGCTTCGCAGCCGAGTGTGCGCCTGAATACGTGGCTCGTGCTGGCCTACGTCGCCTACATAGTTTTCCCGCTCATCAGGCCCGCCTACAAGGACTCACGCAAGAATCCGCTCCGTGTCGGCCGGCTCGCGTCCGGGCTTATTGCCACCGGCTTTGCGCTGTCACTGATGCGTGCCTTCACCTATCCGGTCGAATTGGGCGCGACCGGCGACGTCACCTACCTCTTCATGATTGTTTCCTATGTCTCCACCGCCTTCGTGGTGATAGGCCTGGCACTCTTCGCCTATGCCCGGAAGAACCGCACACCGCAGACCGAGCTTCGCTCGGCTCTTTCGATCGACTAGAAAGGCTGCCTCATGAATGCCACGCCGCAAGACGCCCAACTAGCCGTCAAACGCGTCCTCGCCAAGGTCCCCAAGGAAGACGAGGCCGCCTACAGGGTCATCTTCGAAGCAGTGAAAATCTGCATCGTCTCCGGGATGAATCGACGGGAGGCAGCTAAGTTCCTTGGCGTGCAGGCTCGACGAATCGACCGCCGCGGACAGTACTTCCGATCACTCCTGGCAACCAGGAACCTGTTCCGTGGCGCCTTGAACGCCGGCGGCGGCTCATCGGCCGATGCTGCCGAGGTCGAAGCCATCGTTCGGCGGGCCTGGAAGCGCTAACCTTGAGGCCGCAGTTTGATCCATAACTAAAATTTCTTGATTTTGTGGCATATTGGAACCATGGCGCTATCAATGTCTTGCAACCCAGTCGCGAACCGTCGCCCGCACGGGAATAGCGCGGTCGACCTGCGGGAACGACTGCCCGGAGATTGGTGCGACACGGCAGCGACATCCCACTTAAGGGAACCTGATTCCGGTTCCATGGAGAATGTCCATGGAAAACCAAGGAATGAGGACGCCATGCCACAGCCCTTCAAGGGAGACCGCCGGAACATCACCGTGCGGATGCAGGCTGCTGATGCCCAGAAGCTGCAAGCTTTCTCGGACATTACCGGCGACTCCAAGAGCGATGTTGTTGCTCGCTTGGTGATCGACTTCCTAAAGACCATCGACTTCGACAGCATCTCTGGCCAGGAGGCCCTGCCTATCGCTAAGGCCAGTTAAAAACTGAAGGCCCGCTTTCGCGGGCCTTCAAAAAGTATGACGTTCAGATCCACATCTTGGCGGATCAGCGATCTGAACTTATCAAGCTCCCCGTGAGGGGCGCTCCATTTGCTATACCCCGAAGGGACTAGCTGTTGTCTATGGTACCTGTAGCGGCCGTGTCGTCAACATCCGACGCACTACAGTCGGCGCGTCAAGTCACGCCCGAAATGACATGGGCACTTGCCCCATTAATCGCCGGCGCATCTACTTACCGCTTGGGACGCTGGATCGGCGGTCGCTTCCAGTACCCGCGGCCGCAGAATCCGCCCCGGATCACTGCGACGTTGCCGGCACGGCCGGCGGCTGTCCTCATTCATGGTGCAGATGGCTCTGTGGCTACTCTCTGCCTTGACCTGGACACCTCTAAAGCGCTGCAGGGAGTCGTCGATGATGACGCCCAACGGCTCGGGAACCTCTTGGAAAGCTGCAGTATCCGCTACGTCGGGGACGTCTCCCCCAGCGGCGGCCGCCACCTTTACATCCCGCTTGCAGAGCGCATGAGCGGCACGGAGGCCCGGGAGCTCGTCGAAGCCATGGCTCTGATGGCTCCGAGTCTCGATCCCGGTCCGCACCAGAACGTCACGGACGGCTGTATCCGGGTTCCTGGTTCCGCGCATAAGTCCGGCGGTCACCAGCTCCTGACTACTCCCTTGGCTGCTGCCTATGACATCCTGCGCCGCCGTAATCCCGCCAATGCTGTGGCCGCGCTCCGGCTGGTCCTTGCGCCGGAGCTCAGGCGCGCCCGCGAACTGAAAGACCGGACGGCCAAGATGACGGCCGCCGCGACGGCGCACGGTATTCGCCCCGTCCCCTTCGGCGGGAGCCAATCCCCCTTGCGGGTGCTGGCCCGTACCGGCCTGTACGACACGGCCAAGTACGCCAGCCCGTCAGAGGCCCGCATGGCGGTCCTGAACCACTTCGCTGCCTGTGGCTGGACCCTGGAGCAGGTCCGCCTCGAGCTGGGCGGCCAGTTCCCCGGCCTCGCAGCCCTGTACACCACCACCGACCGGCAGGAGCGTCTCATCGACACAGAGTGGGCCAAGGCCTGCCGCTGGATCGAAAAACGGGGAACCCAGCCAGCAGGCAGAAGGACTACCCGTATTAACGACACAAGCCCCCCTAAACCCACAGGGGGGGGCGATAGAACCACCAGCAAGGCTGGCACACACCAGCTCGTGAACGATCTGGAAAATGTCCTCTACGCTGTCCTGGACCACAGACTGAAAGAACGCGGCCGCGAGGGCGTGAGTCTGCGTCTGCTGCTTCGGGCGGTGCTCGGCTACATGCGGACCACGGAGACTGATCTGCTGGACGTAGGCTGCCGTACCTTCGCTACCGCACTGGGCAAACACCACGGCACTATCGCCAGACTCCTTCCGCTGCTTCAACAGGCGTCTGATGGCATCCTGACCAAAGTCTCCGATGCCCGCGGCCGCGACGCTGATGTCTACGTGATTCAACTCCCCCAGCACTTTGAACAACTCGCGCGGGAACTGTCCTGGCGCAGCGGAAAAATCCATGGCATCCGCCCCGTTTTCCGCGTCCTGGGCGACGTCGCTGCCCTCGTTTACGAAGCCATCGAACGCGGACGCCTCTCCCCCACCACAGCAACCATCGTCCGATCCACAGGCCTCAGCCGGACAGCCGTAGAAACAGCCCTGGGCACCATGAGCAGCTACAACATGATTGAACGCCGGCACGGGCAATGGAGAATTACGGCCGGGACCAGCCTGACGGCGTTGGCGCGCCGGCTCGGGGCACTTGAGGATGCTGCAGAGCAGATTGGCCGCCATCGAAAGCAGCGCGCAGCCTGGCACGCATGGCTGGATCGGAACCTGGTACCTGAACTTGCAGAACATGAAGTGGAAGACCCCGACTCGGACCTGTACTGGATCCCTCCCTCCGAAAGTGAACTGGACTGGGGCGGGACGCTGTGGCGGGTGGCCTAGCGCTTCGCCGCGGGCAGATGACTGGAAACCAGCAATCAATATCAGCAGTATGTACTGGTTTCACAAGTGAAAAAAGTGAACAAAGGGAAACCATCTTCACAAGTAAATCCAATTGTCAGGGGAGTGCCACGTTAGCCCGGACGCTTGGAGAGTGTTCGCTTGTAAAGCAAGTGAACACAGCAGAGACAGTCAACCCGTATTTGCTGGCTTCACTGGTTTCACAAGTGAAAAAAGCGAAGACACGGAAACCAGCTTCACAAGTAAAGCCAGTGTTGCTGGCTACGCTGGAATCACTTTGGAAGGGGATTTGATGAAACACGATCTGGACCGCGGTGCCCTAAGCCGCGTTATCGCGGTAATTAACGGCAAGGGCGGTGTCTTCAAGACCAGCCTGGTGGCCAACGTAGGTGGACTCCTCGCTGAGGGCGGATCGCGTGTGCTCCTCGTGGATCTCGACCCTCAAGGAAACCTCGCCGAGGACCTTGGCTACGCCGACCAAGGTGACGGTGGTAGAAGTCTGGCGGCTTCGCTATGTTTCGGCGGAGAGCCCGACCTGCTGGCCGGCGTTCGACCCAACCTCGACGTCATCGCCGGCGGCGCCCATCTCGACGATGCCGCGGCATTCCTTGGCGCCAAAGCGCAGAAGGATCGTGACGCTGCGCAGCTGGCCTTGGCCAAACTGCTTGCTAGCGTCGCGGGGGAGTACGACCTGGTCCTGCTCGACTGCCCGCCCGGAAATGAGCCCCTGCAGGCAGCCGCGGTAGCTGCCGCTCGCTATGCACTGGTACCGCTGAAGACAGATATGTCCAGCCGTAAGGGTGTCGCCGCCGTCGCGGCCCGCATGGACAGCGTCGTCGGACTCAATCCATCTCTGGACCTATTGGGCGTTGTCCTGGTTGGTACCGGTACGAATTCCAAGCAGGTTCACAAGGTCACCCGCGACCACCTCACCGCCGATTTTGGAACGGACGAAGTGCTGTTCCCGATGAGCATCCGCCACGCGGAGGCCACGGCCCAGGCGTGTCGTGAGCGTGGATTGCTGGCCCACGAGCTCGAACGGGAGCTCAGCAAGGGACCGAAATGGTGGGAGGTCCTGCGCGGTGAAGCGAAGGCCGGACATGCCGGGCCAAAGTCGGCTTCCAGCGTGGCCGAAGATCTCCACGCAGTCGCCATGGAAGTGACCCGTCGCATCGCCGTCACAGAATCCCAGGAGGTCAACGCGTGAGCGCCGAACCGACACCCAGCCGACCCGCACTCGGATTGCCCCCGCGACGCACTGCAGCGCCGTCCGCCGAGGCGCCGCTGGCACGGATGCTCCCCGGACACCGGCCGGAGACGCCAAAGAGGGCAGAACCCAAAGAAACCGAAACAGCGAATATGACGGTGAGTATCCCCGCCCCGCTGCGAAACCGGGCGCGGGCCGCGTACCGGGCTACCAGCTACGCCGAAGGCGATAACACCTGGAGTCACTTCGTGGCGAAAGCCATTGAAGCCGAGACGGTTCGCCGCGAAGCCGAACACAATGACGGTGCGATGTACCCGTCTTGGGGTGAAAATCTTCCCGGCGGCAGGCGGCTCAAAGACAGCTGAAGCAGCACGGCTAAGTCCGTTGCCTTCCCGGAGTCGCTGCGCTGGCATGAGTAGTCGGCCTACTTGCCATGCGGATCCTTCCAAGCGCGGACCAGGCGCACCAGGTTGAGGTTGGACGGCTTGTGCACGAGCACGAGAAAGATTGCAACAGCGGTGCACGCCAGGCACGCGGCAACGATCCAGAGAGACTGTGCGTTGGTGATGATGCTGAACAAGAGGATGAAGAGCTTCACTGTGTTCCTTGCTGTTGAGATTGCTACCGACTGAGAGGGTCGGCTCCTGCGGACACAGTCACCCGCCACGCTGCCGGCGTGTGGGAAATGCGCTGTGTCCGCTTTTATCTCTATGCAGTCCGAAGCCCGACGGCTGCACGCTCTCAAAAAGGAACAGTTTGTTTGGTCGCACGACTCGCGACATCGCAACCCCGCTCAAGTACAGTCCGGTCATGGCTCGAACCGTAGGACCACCCAACAGGACCGAAATCATTCTGGTAATGGTTACTTGTGCGCTGATCTTCACTGGCCAGCGTCGGGACGCGCCGTCCCCTGTCATGTCCTTGGTCCAGCCCCGGGAATGGTTCGCGGGGCCCTAACGTGGCTGCAGCTTCGACGTCGAATCACCCCAGGGTGATGATGCGCGCGCCCGGTACGAGTGATGGACTGCAGTCAAAGCAGAGGAGGACGCCATGTGCCGTTGGCTCGCTTATTCAGGTTCGCCGGTAAAGCTTGAGGAGCTTTTGTACAAACCCGCCAATTCGCTCGTGATGCAGAGCAAGCACTCACGCCTGGGTGCCACGACCACCAACGGCGACGGCTTCGGCGTCGGCTGGTACGGATCCGCGCCGTATCCCGGGGTGTTCCACAGCACGGAGCCGGCCTGGCACGACCGCAACCTCCGCGAACTGTCCGCCCAGGCGTCGTCCGGCCGCGTCTTCGCGCACATCCGTGCCACGACCGGCTCGGCAGTCCAACAGACCAACTGCCATCCGTTCCGACACAACCGCTGGCTGTGGATGCACAACGGGCTCCTCACGGATTTTCCGACCATGAAGCGCGACTTGGCCTTCGCCGTCGAGCCCTCGCTCTTTCCGCTGATCGAGGGAGCGACAGACTCGGAGCTGTTCTTCTTCCTCGCGCTCACTTTCGGCCTGGAGCAGGACCCGCGCGCTGCGGTCGCTTCCGCGGTTGGGCTCATTGAAGAGGTCGGCCGGCGCCACGGCATCGATTACCCGATTCAGATGACTGTCGCAACCACCGACGGCGACACCACCTGGGCGTTCCGCTACTCCAGCGAAGGCCGGTCCCGGTCGCTTTTCCACAGCACTGACGTCGCGACACTCCGCGCCCAATACCCGGACAACCCCATGCTCCATGAGCTCTCTGATGAAGCACGCCTGGTGGTCTCCGAGCCTCTGGGGGACCTGCGCGGGGCGTGGCGGGAAATACCCGAGTCGACCTGCGTCGTAGTGCACGGAGGCGGGGAAGACCTGTTCGACTTCTCGCCCGCGGCCGGCTAGGGCGGGCACTGGTCTGCGCCCGTCAGCTGCTGAGTATGTCAACCCGAATCAGGACCATTGGGACGGGGTGGATTCTAACGATCGTCGCATGACTGGTCCTGTCTGCTAAATGCTCGCGCGATTGCCTGGATGGGGTATGCCGTCAGCCGAGTAATCCCGGCAAGAACCAGAAGAATCCCCACCGCGGTTAGTTGCCGATAAACATCAGCAGCGTCACGACCAGCGTTCCGCCATAGGTCAGGGCAAAACTCAACGTGTCCGTATTAAGGGGCACTAGTGGTTGCCAGGTCAGCGGCGGGGGAGCGAGGTGGCAGGTGCCGGTACATGGTGGTGCGTTTCAGCCCGGTCTTGGCGGTGATCTCCTTCATGGAGGAGCCTTTGTCCCGCAGCAGGGCGGCGTGTTCGAGCTTGTCGGCATCGATCACGGAAGGACGTCCCGTACGCCGCCCGTTGGCAGATGCCCCACGGCGTGTCAGAAGTCCTCTGCTCCGAACCGGTGATGGGGCGGTAGCGAATGTCTGGCGGTCAGGTTCCACTTAGTGCCGATTCAGCTACAGGCGACCGGCGCCGGGCCTGACATTTCATTTGCTGTCGGTGCGGCTGCACTGATCAGCTGGGCAAGCAGGTCCCGCATGACAAGGCCTGGACCACTTGGGCGATCTACGTCACGTACTAATTGGAATAGTGCTAGAGTACGTGACGTAGTGTTCCAGCGAACAGGAGAGAGCCATGACCATCACCCCACCCACCGACCCGGCCGCGGAGTTCCAGTACGTCCCGGTACCCAACGAGCACGTCCGTGCCGTGCTTGTCTTCCTCGGAGAACGGCTTTCGACTTCGGCCGTCACACCCGCCACCCCCATCGAGCCAACTGCTAAGGATGCGTTCGTCACCGATCAGGCAGCGATCGACAGCTGGACCGACGAGAACCTGATCAAGTTCTTCGCGATGGACACCAAGACCAACGTCATCGTCGGACGAATGCTCCGCCACCTCTCCGGCCACCCCGGCCCGGACGGCGCTCTGAGCACCCGTGAGTTGGCGGAGGCGCTGGACGTGGACTACTCCGTCATGAAGAACATCCCGACTCAGGTCAGGCGCACGCTGGGCAAGCACTTCCCAGAGTTGACCAAGCCTTGGTGCGCGCAGTCCGGGCCCAAGTTCACGCCGCCGCGTCCCAACGAGGTGTTCTTCTGGGTCACGGCTGAGCGCGCGGCTCAGTTGAAGCGCCTGCGTGGCTGACGCGCGGCCTCCTTACAGGAACCTTTAGCGGGCGGCCGGTCCCTCCACCGCGGCACCTTCCGCCCGTCGACGGGGGCGCCGGGCGGAGCGTTCATGGCTGGCCTGACGATGCAGCTATTGCGTCTCAGTTCCTAGGAAGTGGAACGCCCGAGGTTGGGTCTTCGAAGAGTTGCGACACGCCAGGACATTTCGTTCCAAAACTATCTTCTTTTTGATGTCCCGTGCGGAGCGTGCAGGATAAGTATCGGTACAGTGAATCCATGGAAATTGGGTACGCCCGCGTCTCGACCGCGAAACAGGACCTCGACCGGCAGATAGAAGCACTACGCGGCGAGGGCATCCCTGCCCGGCACATCTACGTGGACAAGAAGTCCGGATCCACCACAAACCGGCCCGGACTTCATGAAGCACTCGACCAGGCCCGCGAGGGGGACGTGATCGTTGTGCATACCCTGGATCGGCTGGGCCGCACCGTCCGGGACACTCTGAACCTCATCCACGACCTGGCCGGCCGCGGGGTCGGAGTCCGGAACCTGGCTGACCCGATCCGGGTTGATTCCGCCAATCCGGAGGATCCCATGTCGCAGCTGGCGGTCGTGATGCTCGCGCTCTTCGGCCAGATGGAACGAACCTACGCGATCGAACGCGCAGCCCACGCGCGTGCTGTTGCTGCTGCTAAGGGCAAAAGGATCGGCCGGCCCAGCGTGGTCGATCCAGCGAAGCTCGCCTACGCCGCACACCTTCGTGACCAGGAGGATCAGTCCATCTCCGAGATCGTCAAAGCCACGGGTATCACCCGCTCCAGCCTCTACCGTTATCTGCCACCTCGTCCACGAGAGACGCTGACCGCCGAGAACCAGCAGAACGCCTAAAGAGCCCAACGTTCGTGGCGGTTCGTGCAGACGACTTCAGGCAGAGTGACGTTTGGTGCACGCGACTTCGAACAAAAACGACGGTTGGTGCAGACGACTTCGAGCACCTCCGTGTCAGGAGTCGCCTGCACAAGTCCCGTACTTCCGGGGGATCCAGTGCAGACGACTTCTGAAACTGACAGATTCGGATTCGCGCGGGGGTGTCCCACCGAGGGCGTCCCGGTTCCAAGGAAATGGAACATGGCAACGATTGGGCTTCTGGGGGTGCGCTCAGTGTGGAATAGTGCCGTCAATAACCTTGGGGGTAGACGTATGAAGTGCAGTCGTTTGCTGGACATCGTTGTCGCGATTTCTCTTGTGGCGGTCCCGCTCACGGGATGCGCGGGGCAGCCGCCAAGAGGCGAAGACCTGCAATCTTTTGGCTCCATTGATGAGGTCTACGCTGCCGTCGATGACGTCTTGGGTTGCGATTCTAAACCCGGTGGCGATCCGGTTGTTCCCATGGGCGATGGCGTCCGCCTCACTTCGGCGCAGAGACTATGTTCGGCAAATGTCCAGATAGACCTTTATCCGAATCAGGACGCTCTTGAGGAAAGCTATCAAATATGGGCTGACTCAAGTCAGGGCAAAATCCCTCTCGTTCGAGGCAATAATTGGATGGTTGTTGACCTCAGCCAAATTGCGGGTGGCCAGGTGTCAACGTTCGACCTCGAACGTTTGGCCGAGAAACTGAACGGCGAGTACGCCGTTGTCGGCACATAGGTGGCGGCACCCCAAGAAGTGTCCGCAGGCGAGTAGCCTCGACCGGAACGATGCCCGCGAGCCCCGGTGAAGGATCCTCGGGGGGGAGTGCTCCATCTGGTGTCCCAGTTCAAGGAAGTGGAACGGTGCCGATTCGCCCCCACTGTAACGTTGTGCCTGCGTCGCCAACGCAGCAAATTGACTACTTCTTCTCATGCCGGCCCCCTGGGACAGAGGCCAACTTCGATTTCCAATCGGGAGCACCTACCTCGTGAAGCCACTGCGCGAACTTTCACTGTCGCAGGCCAGAATCAGTCGTGCCCAGGGCAATATCAAAGAGTTCGCCCAACTCCTCGGTGAGTACCTTGAAGGCCGCCCATCACGGATACGAGTCGACATCGATGCCCAAGGCCACGGGGCCATTCGGGTGGAACGCCGCGAACCCATCCCCGACCAACTCTCCATCCTCCTGGGAGAGGCACTTCAAAACCTACGCGCCGGCTTGGACAACTGCCTCTACGCCGTAGCGATCATCGACTCGGGAACCAACCCACCGCCAGGAGCTTCCCAACTTCAATGGCCCATCGCGCTTTCACCCAAGGAATGGACCGCGAACAAGAAGCGGCTTCAGCACCTATCTCCGCATCTCATCGAGGCCCTTCATCGCATCCAGCCCTTCCAGGCTGAGAACCCCGGGTGGAATTGCCTTCGCATCTTGCACGACCTTGCGCGCATCGACCGGCACCGCGCCGCCCACGAACTCGCGATGATGCCGGAGAAAGTCAAAGGAACCTACGACAAGAAGACCATTCACGACCTCAAGATTAATGAAGGGCCACTCGACGACGAGGGCATCGTGGTCACCTTCACCAGGCTTGGAGACGGAGAGCTGACACCGAAGATGCTCGACCTGCAGTTCGAGTTCGATATTGATGTCCGTGACGTCGAAATGGCCCCACATATCGTGACGGGCAAACCGTCCCGACCATGGGGGTCGTTGGACAATCGTCTGAAGGTCATGTGCGCCGCAGTCGAAGACTACGCTGACGGCCTGGTGGAGCTGGCCCGAAACCCTGAACTGGCACGGGGCTGAGCAAGCGTAGCGGAATGCTCGGATTAGCCGGTGCCACGGTAGCCATCGCAATGGTTGGTCACGGCCTGAAGAACGCTGAGCCAGTAGCGTACAGGAGCTTGGTGAAGCTTTTCGAACTCCGCAACAAGGTCGCTCACACTGGCCGACTCGAGTCAGAGCCGAGTGCCGTGGAATCACTCAAGCTCGCACAGACGTCCGTGCGGGCCGCCTACAGAGCTGTGTCATGGTTGCGTTCAGCGTCCGTCTAAGGAGGTGGTTCAACGTGGGGTTCATAGATGCGTGCGAATTGTTCCGCCCGAAACCCAGGCTCCCTCATCCTTCTCACTATGGATTGAGCCTATGCGCTGAAGCCGGGTGGTTTTGTGATTGAATCTGTCCATCGAACGGCGTACTGAGGCGCCGAAGGACACTGTCATGGGGGTACAGGTGCCGCTGATTGCGATGTTAGACGGGGAGCGGGTTGACGCCACGAGGCACGATCCGGAATCGTGGGCGGCCCTTCAGGCATCAGAAGACCGGAAGCGGCTTGTCATGCCCGTGTGTAATATCCGGGCGGTCGCGAAAACCCGCGGACAAGCCACGAGGTTTTTCGCTCACTACCGACTGACCGACTGCGCCGTTGACCACGGCGGCGAATCACCCCAGCACCTTGCCATGAAAGAGGCCCTGGCCAAGGGGATCGCGGAGGTACCCGGCTGGCATGCCGTCATCGAGTACCCCCATCCCTCCCGCGAGTGGATTATCGATGTTCTGGCAGAGTCCGACGACATGCTCCACCGCGTCGCCTTCGAAGTGCAGCTTTCTTCGCAGACGCCGGCGGACTACTTCCGCCGAACTCAAAGGTACTTCGACAGCAACGTCTTCCCGGTGTGGCTGGTACCCCGGGCCCTCGAATACAGTGCCATCCATCTGCCTGTGGTGATCACCGGCTTCGGCAAGACCTCAGAAGTCCCGGACGACCCCGCGGAGCTCCTTGATCTGGAGACTAAGCACAATTTGCCTGCGGAGCAGGACGGCCTGGGCGACTTCATTAAGGACCTGTTGAGTAACGGCCCACGCTGGAGATCAGGGACGCCGAAGAAACAGCAGGAGGACTGGGACGCCGAACAGCGTCGACGCGTCGAGGAGCAACTGGCCGAAGCTGAACGTATCGCGAGGGCCGAGGTAGCCGTAGAGAAGACGAACCGCCGTAGCGTCGCCCCTGAGAAGGCATTCGAACCGCACACCGTTCATACCGAATCCGGCCCGTTTGTGTGGGCAACCTTGACGGACTGCTGGAAATGCGGGCGACAGATGATGGTCTGGGAGGCAGCCAGCGGCCGCGCGGGTGAGCAGTATTCCTCGGCGGGGCAGGTGGCCGTGAAAAGCACGGTGGGGCAGAAGCGATACGAAAACCACCCGGACGTCCATCATGCCGTGAACACATGGATTACACAGTCCGGTGCGACCGTGACGAAGGCGAAAATCGAACTGCGGAACAGCCAGGGCAGGGGGGAACCTTACAGCGCCTTCATATGTCCGGAATGCGGCGCACTCATGGGCCAGGTTTTCGTCGCACAGATCAATGCCGAGCACTGGTCAGTCATCAGTGCGCCACTTCTCCGGACTAACTGAAAGTCGGAAGCAGAGGATCCCACAAGGCGGTCGCCGTCTTGGTCGATGCCATGGTTCCCCTGAAGCTGTGTGCACAGAATTTTCGAAGGTGCCCCGTGTCGAGAAGGAGCTTCCTGAGCCTTCATAGGACCGTTCCAGCGTCGACGCAGGGACAAGGTTCGACCGGATACACTGGCACTTGCTTTGCGAAACTCGGTAAGACTTGGTCAGAAAGGTAATGATGCCGGAGTCCTGGTTGTCCGCTGAAGAGATCGCCGAGCATTTGGGCGTGATAAAAGACACCGTCTACTCCTGGATTTCTACCAAAGGCATGCCCGCGCACAAGGTCGGTCGTCTCTGGAAGTTCCAAATCAGTGAAGTTGATGAGTGGGTCCGCAGTGGCGGTGCGGCGGAAGACTCGCCCATATCGTCGGATAAGGCGGAATGACGGCCCATGCGGATCATCGACAACGTTAACGAGCTGCTAGGCGACGATCTCAAGACAGAGATTGTAACGGGTTCGAGGTTGCGCATCGCGGCCTCTTCCTTCTCAATCTTTGCGTTCGAGGCTCTGCGTAAAGAGCTGGAGCATCTGGAGGAGTTACAGTTCATCTTCACCTCGCCCTCTTTTGTGACCGCAAGGGCAACTGACCGACTCCCAAAGGAACAGCGCGAGTTTTTCATCCCGCACGGCCAGAACGGCGAGTCGACGTTGTACGGCTCGGAGTTTGAAATTCGGCTGCGCAACAAGATGACTCAGCGGGCCATCGCGCGGGAGTGCGCTGAATGGGTGCGGCGCAAAGTGCGATTCCGGTCGAACAAGACGGCCGCGCCGATGCAGCAGTTCGCCATTGTTGACGATAAGGCAGCATATCTGCCGCTCCAAGGCTTCACATCAGCGGATTTGGGTTACGAACGCGGCAACGCGGTGTCCAACATGATCACCAAGCTCGACGACGCGCCGATGACGTCGCAGTACGTGCAGCTCTTCGACCAGATCTGGCACAATTCTGCGCAGCTCGAAGACGTGACCGAGGCAGTCCACGACCACATCGCGTCCGTGTACGCAGAAAACTCGCCAGCCCGCGTCTACTTCCTGATCCTGTTCAATCTGTTCGCTGAGTTCCTCGACGACATCAGCGAGGACGTGCTTCCCAACGACCTGACTGGATACCAGGACAGCGCGATCTGGAAGAGCCTGTACAACTTCCAACGTGACGCCGCGACGGGCCTCATCAACAAGTTGGAGACCTACAACGGCTGCATTCTCGCTGACAGTGTCGGTCTGGGTAAGACCTTCACGGCCCTGGCGGTCATCAAGTACTACGAGCTGCGTAACAAGTCCGTGCTTGTGCTCGCGCCGAAGAAGCTGGCCGAGAACTGGACGAACTACAACGCGAACCTCACTACGAACATCTTCGCCTCCGATCGCTTCAACTACGACGTTCTCGCCCACACTGACCTCTCACGCACTCGTGGCGAGTCGCTGGGCATCCCACTGGACCGCGTGAACTGGGGCAACTACGACCTCGTCGTGATCGACGAGTCGCACAACTTCCGTAACGCTGACTTCACCACGGAGAAGGAAACCCGCTATGGGCGACTTATGCGGCAGGTCATCCAGCAAGGTGTGAAGACCAAGGTTCTCATGTTGTCGGCAACGCCGGTGAACAACCACTTCACCGACCTCCGTAATCAGCTCGCGCTGGCCTACGAAGGAGATTCCCAGAACCTGTCGGCCAAGCTCGACATCTCCACGAGCGTCGAGGAAGTTTTCCGGCAAACTCAGCGGGTGTTCAACGAATGGTCGAAGCTCCCTGCCGAGCAGCGTACTACCGATGCGATCCTCTCCAGGCTGGACTTCGACTTCTTCGAGCTGCTCGACGCGGTGACGATCGCCCGCTCCCGCAAACAAATTCAGGCGTTCTACGACACATCCGACATCGGCGCGTTCCCCGAACGGTTGCCGCCGGAGTCCGTACGGTCACCGCTGACCGACCTTGCTGGGGTGCCGTCGTTCAACGAGATGTTCGAGCGGCTGTCGTCACTAACGCTCGCGGTCTATGCACCGCTGACATATGTATTCCCGAGCAGACTGGAGAAGTACGAGCTGCTCTACGACCCGGCCACCAGCGGGAGTATGGCGAACCTCGGACACGCGAACCGTGAGCGCGGTATTCAAAAGCTCATGACGGTGAACCTGCTCAAACGGCTTGAGAGTTCCATCGAGGCGTTCCGTATCACTCTCACCAAGCTCGCCGGCACAGTCGACCAGGCTCTCTCTGCCATCGACAATCACGTCGGTTCTGTAGCCGATCTCGCGGCGACCATCGGCGACCTCGAAGCCGATGACGACGACTTTGAGTTCCCTTCCAGCGGCACTGTTGGCACAAAGGTACAGATCGACCTCGCTGACATGGACATTGAGTCCTGGCGGCACGATCTCGTCCAGGACGCAGGCGTCATCGCCGAACTCTTGGCAGGGGTCAGCGTCGTCACTGCCCAGCACGACCTAAAGCTCCAAGCACTGAAGCAGCGCATCCAAAGCAAGATCGCCACACCGATCAATGCGGGCAACCGCAAGGTCCTCATCTTTTCGGCCTTCGCCGATACGGCTGCCTACCTCTATCGCGAACTCGCCCCGCAGCTTGCACAAGAGGGCCTGCACACGGCAGTGGTGACAGGTCAGGGCAACCCTCGAACCACACTCGGTAAGGGCTTCGGTTTCCAGCAAGTTCTCACCCTGTTCTCCCCGAGGTCGAAGTCGCGCCATCTCGCCATGCCGAGCGAGCAGCGCGAAATAGACGTGCTGATCGGCACCGACTGCATCAGTGAGGGGCAAAACCTCCAAGACTGCGACTACTTGGTCAACTACGACATCCACTGGAACCCGGTGCGGATCATCCAGCGGTTCGGTCGCATCGACCGGATCGGCTCCACAAACGCGCAGATCCAACTTGTGAACTTCTGGCCAGACATCTCCTTGGATGAGTACATCAATCTCAAGGAGCGCGTCGAGAATCGGATGGTAATCGCCGACCTCGCCGCGACTGCCGACGACAACGTCCTCACCCAGGAGTCCAGCGACACCGCATTCCGCAAGGAACAGCTTCGCAAGCTCCAAGACGAAGTGATCGAGCTGGAGGACGTGCGCACCGGCGTGTCCATCACCGATCTCGGTCTTAATGAATTCCGAATGGACCTCCTCGGCTACGTCAAGGAATACGGTGAACTCGCCGCAGCCCCCAAGGGCCTGCACGCCGTCGTGCCTGCGCGGCCCGACATTGGCCTGCAGCCTGGCGTCCTCTTCGCACTCCGTAACGTCAACGCCGACGAGACAATCAACCGCGGAAACCGCCTGCATCCGCACTATCTCATTTACCTCGACAATGACGGCAACGTTCTCGCCGACCACACCGAGGTCAAGCACCTGCTCGACCTCATTCGTGCGGGGTCCCGCGCGCATGACGAACCCGTTGCTGATGTTTGCCGGATCTTCAACGCCGCCACCCTTGAGGGCTCCGACATGAGCCGCTACTCCGACCTGCTCAGCGCCGCGATCCGCTCCATGATCGTCGTGACCGAAGAACGTGACCTCGATAGCCTGTTCACCGTCGGGCACACGACTGCGCTGACGCAGGCCATTAGCGGGCTCGACGACTTCGAACTGATCGCGTTCCTCGCCATCGTGGACCCCACACCGGGAGCTGCAGGATGAGCTCGCCGCTGTACCGATGGCCGGCGGCCGCCAAGTTCGGTCGTGTGGTACCCAAAACCAAGTTCTACGAGCGAGCCACCATTGTGGCCACCTTGCGCGAGAAATTCGTTTCTGAAGTCCAGCGCATCACTTGGGCATACAAGCTCGCCGACGAGACCATTCACCTTCGCGGTGACGACAGCGTTCCCGAGATTCAAGTCTTCTTCGTCGAGGTGAAGGGCGATGACATCAGCAGTGACGTGCTAGCCGCCATCGACAGGGTGGTGCCGTTCCCGATCATCTTCGAGATCAGCCGCGCCTCAGGCAGCACGCGCATGGTTGCGTCTCACAAGCTGCTCGATGGCGCGACCCCGCGGCTCAGCGCCTATTTCACTACGGGATGGCACGCATCCGACGCGCCGCGTGCTCCGTTACCTCCCGCACTCGATCTACCAGGGTTATACGGCGGACTACTGACGCCAATCCTGCCTATCGCGTCCCGGCCCGGCGAGGAATTATCGGTCGCAACAGGCAGGATGGACAGGGCGGCGAAGCTCCAGCGCGAAATCGCTGCCCTGGAAAAGAAGCTCCGAAACGAACCGCAGTTCAACCGCAAGGTGGAACTGAAACGCCAGCTCCGCGCCAGCGCGGCTGAGCTGGCCCTTCTTATTGACACTGCAACTCCGATGACCGAGGACACCCCGTGGACAAACTGATGATGCACTCACCCGACCTTACAGAGCGGAATATCGACAGGATCGCCGAGCTGTTCCCCACGGTCATCACTGAGGGCATTGACGATGAGGGCAGCCTCGTACGTGCCATCGACTTCGACCTGTTGCGGCAGGAACTGGCCGATCACATTATCGACGGCCCGCAGGAGCGCTACCAGCTCGACTGGCCCGGCAAGCGCGAGGCGCTGTTTGCAGCCAACGCACCCATCGCCAAGACGCTTCGCCCGATGCGTGAGGAGTCGGTGGGCTTCGACACCACGCGTAACCTATTCATCGAAGGCGACAACCTCGACGCGCTCAAGCTCCTTCAGGAGTCGTACCTCGGCAAGGTCAAGCTGATTTATGTCGATCCGCCTTACAACACTGGAAATGACTTCATCTACAACGACAACTTCACGGCTGGCTCCGAGGAGTATCTGGCGAGGTCGGGCCAGCGCGATGACGAGGGGAACCGTCTCGTCGCAAACCCCGAGTCAAACGGCCGCTTCCATTCCGACTGGCTCAGCATGATCTATCCGCGACTCAAGCTGGCGCGCAATCTGTTGTCGAGCGATGGCTCGATCTTTGTCTCTTGCGATTACCACGAGAGCGCAGACCTGCGGCTGGTGATGGATCAGATCTTCGGCGCCAGTAACTTTGTAGCCGAGTTCATTTGGCAGCACAGCGTGCAACCAAAGGGCTACACCAATACCGTGTCGGTGCACCACAACACGGTTTACTGTTACCGTCGCAGCGAGGCGTTCGGGCTTCGTCCCCTGGCGCGTACCGACGAACATAACAAGAACTATCGGAATCCTGACAATGATCCGCGCGGGCCGTGGCGAGCCGGCGATGTCCGAAATGCGTTGCCCCGTCCCAACCTTCGCTATGAATTGGAGACACCGGGCGGGGGATTCATACAGCCACCGGCAAACGGCTGGCGCTGGAGCCGGGAAACTATGCAGGCGAAGATGGATAGCGGTGAAGTTGTCTTTAACGACAACGAGACTGCGATCACGCGCAAGATTTACCTGGACACGCTGGAAGGCCGCGCCGTCGAGTCGCTGTGGCACGGCGCTGAGGTCGGTGTTACACGGGACGCTGCGCAAGAGATAAAGGACTTGTTTGACGGTAAGGCGTTCTTCGATACGCCGAAACCGACAAAGCTCATCGAAATGATTCTTTGGATTGCGGGCGTCGACGATGGAGACCTTGTATTGGACTTCTTTGCTGGTTCGGCGACAACAGCGCATGCCGTGTTGAACGCTAACGCTCGCGACGGAAAGAGCCGACACTTCATCGTTGTGCAAATCTCCGAGCCGATTGATCTCTCTACGGACGCGGGCAAGGCGGGCTACACGAACATCGCCGATCTATCGAAGGAAAGAATCCGGCGCGCCGGCAACAAAATCGTGGAAGGGGCTGGGCACAGCGGCGAAGGCTTAGATGTGGGCTTCCGCATGCTGAAGGTGGACTCTTCGAACCTGCTGAACGTACTCCGCACCCCGGACGTTCTCGTGCAAGAAGAGCTTGATCTTTACGCCGACAACGTGAAGCCTGACCGCACGGGCGAAGATCTGCTATTTCAGGTGCTGCTCGACTGGGGGCTCGAGTTGACGATGCCGATCAAAGTCGAGCGGATTGACGGACGTGACGTGTTCGTGGTCGAGGACGGCGCGTTGGTGGCGTCCTTCGACGCCGAGGTTACTCCTACCTTGGTGCGAGAGATCGCACGCCGCGAGCCACTTCGTGCAGTATTCCGTGACTCCGGATTTGCGACTGACGCTGATCGTATCAACACTGAGCAGGTGTTCGCCGAGGTCTCGCCCGCGACCGATGTGAAGGCGATTTGAGCCCCATGAAGCTTCAGTTCAAAGTACAGCAGTATCAGACCGATGCCGTCGATGCTGTGATCGACTGCTTTGCTGGGCAGCCTCGCGACGATGGGATTTCCTATCGGATCGACCCGGGTCGCCGCGTGACGTCTGCCCAGCCGACGCTGGACATTCCAGCGACAACGGACGCCGGCCTGCGGAACGCGGAGATCGCGTTGAGCGCTGTGCAGTTACTGGAGAACATCCAAGCGGCGCAGCGCAGCCGGAACCTGCCGTTGTCGAAGGCGCTCGTTCCGAGCAAGGCATCTGCGCCGGGTACCCCAAACCTCGACGTCGAGATGGAGACGGGGACGGGCAAGACCTACGTCTACATCAAGACGATTATGGAGCTGCACAAGAGGTATGGGTGGAGCAAGTTCATCATCGTGGTGCCGAGCGTGGCGATCCGCGAGGGTGTGAAGAAGTCGTTCGACATCACCGCTGAGCACTTCCAGCAGATGTACGGCACTAAGCCGCGGTCGTTCGTCTATAACTCCTCGCAGTTGCACGAACTGGAGCGGTTTAGCTCCGACGCCGGTGTGCAGGTGATGATCATCAACATCCAGGCGTTCAACGCAACGGGCAAGGACAACCGGCGCATCTACGACGTCCTCGACGATTTCCAGTCACGTCGTCCGATTGACGTGATTAGTGCGAACCGGCCGATCGTCATCATCGACGAGCCGCAGAAGATCGGTGCGGCCAAGTCGTTGGAGGCGCTGAGCCGGTTCAATGCCCTGATGGTGCTGCGCTACTCCGCGACCCATAAGGTGGAGCACAACAAGGTGCACCGACTAGACGCAGTGGATGCCTACAACCAGAAGCTCGTGAAAAAGATCGCCGTGCGCGGCATCACAGTCAAGGGTCTTGCGGGGAGCACCGCCTACCTGTACTTGGACGCGATCGAGGTCGCAAAGGGGGCAAAGCCCCGCGCGCGGGTCGAACTGGAGGTACAGACCAAGAGCGGCATCAAGAGGCAGGTCAAGCGGCTCGACGTGGGAGCCCGACTCCATGACATCTCCGGTGGGATCGAGGCATACAAGGACCTCATCATCACCGACGTCGACGCTAATCGTGACGTCATCGAACTCAGCGACGGCAGCATCCTGGCTGCCGGGCAGATCACCGCGGACGTGACCGAAGAAGCCAAGCGCCGCATCCAGATCCGTGAGGTAATCCGCGCCCACCTTGACAAGGAGCGCGAGCTCTTCGCGCAAGGCATCAAGGTGCTGTCGCTGTTCTTCATCGACGAGGTGGCCAAGTACCGCGACTACGAGCGTGAAGACACCCTCGGTGACTATGCACGCGTCTTCGAGGAGGAATACCGGGCACTGGCGGCCGACGAGCTGAGCCAGTTGGACTTCCACTCAGAGGCAGAGGCATACAGGGACCACCTAGATTCGATCAGTGTAGAGAAAACACATCAGGGCTACTTCTCGATCGACAAGAAGACCAAGCGGCTGGTAGACCCGGGCGTGGCCAAGCGGGGCGAGGATGCGGGCCAGTCCACGGATGTCGGAGCCTACGACCTGATCCTTAAGGACAAGGAGCGGCTGCTGTCGTTCGCCGAACCGGTGCGGTTTATCTTCAGCCACTCTGCGCTTCGCGAAGGCTGGGACAACCCCAACGTATTCGTCATGGGCATGCTCAAAAAGAGCGACAACACCGTCTCTCGCCGGCAGGAGATCGGTCGTGGCCTGCGGCTTGCCGTCGACCAACACGGCGAGCGGATGGACAACCCCGCCACCGTACACGACGTCAACCTGCTGACTGTCGTGACCGACGAATCCTACTCCGACTTTGTGGCGGGCCTACAGAAGGAGATCAGTGAATCGCTGGCATCCCGTCCACGGAAGGCCAGTGTGAAGTACTTCGTGGGCAAGACGTTCGTCACCGAATCTGGCGAGAGCATCGTCGAGGAAGCGTTGGCGAACGCGCTGTACAAGTACCTCGTCAAGAACGACTACATCGACGACGGAGACACCGTGTCCGATGCTTATAAGGCCGCCCGAGACGCGGGTACTCTCGCGGAGCCGAAGTCGGACGTACTCAAGCCGATCATCGACGACCTCTGGCCGCTCGTTGACGCGCTCTTTGTTGGCGTTCCGCTGCCGGATGACGGGCGCAAGCCCAAGCGTATCCCGCTGAACGAAGCGAACTTCGCCAAGAAGGAGTTCAAGGAACTCTGGAACCGGATAAACCATAAAGCCGTCTATCAGGTCGAGTTCGATTCCCACGAACTGATCGACAAGTGTGTCCCGGCGCTCGATGCCCACCTGAACGTCACCGCGATGCAATATGTCGTGCAAGCCGGCGCACAGAATGTCGGGCTCGATGCTGACGCTCTGGCGGCCGGAGAGGGGTTCTCTGTTAGCTCGACGAACACACATAAGACGATCTCGACGGCGTCACAAGTCAAGTACGACCTGCTTGGTGAAATCACAGAGAAGACTCAACTTACCCGCAGGACGGCGGGCGCGGTCCTGGCAGGGGTGAAGCCGACGACGTTTGCAAAGTACCGGCAGAACCCAGAGCAGTTCATCACCGAGGCCGCGCGACTGATCAATGAGCAGAAGGCCGCCGTGATCGTTCAGCACCTGACGTACGACACGCTTGCCGAGCGGCATGACACCGCGATCTTCACCGCCAACCAGACGAAGCAGGACTTCGCCAAGGCGGGGGGGAGGCTGAAGAAGCACATCTACGACTACGTGGTTACCGACTCCAAGGGCGAACGTGCCTTCGTCACCGAGCTGGACACCAGCAACGAGGTTGTCGTCTACGCCAAGCTACCGCGGGGCTTCTTCATCCCGACTCCGGTCGGCGACTATAACCCGGACTGGGCCATCGCGTTCCAGGAGGGCGCGGTCAGGCACGTCTACTTTGTCGCTGAGACCAAGGGCTCGCTGTCCTCGATGCAGCTTCGGGGAGTTGAGGAAGCGAAGATCGAATGCGCCCGCAAGTTCTTCGCCGAGCTAAACCGCAAGCATGATGAGAACGTGACGTACGACGTTGTGACCGACTATGGCAAGCTCATGCAGCTCGTCGGGGACGGGTCCAAATGAGTTAGTGGACCACGAGTACGCGGGCTCGTGAGCTGAATCGTCCCATATAGCAGCGGACCAGAAATACCGCCCAGCGCATCACGCTCTAGCTGCTGAACTCCGCCCGGATGGAATCTCAGACCTGCTCACTGGATGAGCCGGGGTTCAATCTGTCGTTCCACCGTTCGTGCGCGGACTGCCTGCTGATGCCTACTGCGCGCCCTATGTCCGCCCAGGACGCCCCGGCCGCCTTTGCGGCTGCGACGGCTTTATCCAGACGACGTCCGGCCTGGTTGTATTCGCGGGCGGCCGCTTCCACACCGCCGGTGGCTTCCGATGGGGCTATGTGCGCTTTCCACTCGTCATGGATGGCCTCCTCGACCTCGCCGGAAGCGTTGGCGAATTCATCGGGTGAAACGTAGTCCCGACGGCGGCTGAAGTCGGCGGCAGCCGGCGACGTGACCCGTTCCCACAGCTCGCCGCGCCAGCCGCATTCGCAGGCTCCGCGCCAGCCAATGATCTGACTGTCCGGGATTACTTCGTAGTCGGGCAGCATCTTGTCCGGTGGGTAGTGCCCGGTGATGCCCTTGACGAGCATTCCGTCGGCGGATGATGATGCGGACAGTCGCCCGTCCGGTGCCACGCAGGCTGCCCAGCCTTCGTGTTCGTTATCGGTTGATATCCAGCCCATAGCCCCGCCTCTTCTGTCAGGTGATCCTGACAGTTAGTGTGTCAGGGACCCCTGACAATAGCCACAGGAATGCTATTGAATGTCCGGCCGGAGCATGGCGGGCAGGCCGATGTCTGTTGGGGACAGCTCGGGCCTTGCCCGGACGAGACGGAGGGGATGGCGGAAGGACCGGCCGGACCAGGCTGTGTCGGCGGAGACTTCCACGACCACCGGGGCCACGAGGGTCAGTGCTACGGGTTCTTTGTCGCGGTTGAACCCGTCAAGCGTGGTGCCCTTCACCATGGTTGGCCACGGGTGCGTGCCACGTGGCGGCTGTAGCCACTGTGCCAGTTTCCGGGCGTCCGCTGTCTTCAGCGGCGTTGACCGGCCCACGATCCGCAGTTCGCCGTCCAGGATCAGGCCGGCCACGACCTCGGACGGCTGGGTGATCGGGCCGATGACCGCCCCGCAGACGACCTCCACCGTTTCCCGGTGCTTTAGTTTCAGCCAGTTCCTGACCCCTCCGGCGTACGGTTGGTCGTTTCTTTTAATGAGAAGCCCCTCGATCCCGGTGTGGGGAAGCTCTTCAAACCACCGGGCCGCCACGTCGGGATCGGTGGTTGTGGGGGAGAGGGACAGCGGAGGTTGCCATGTGCTGGCGAGTTCTTCCAGGAGTGTCCGCCTTTGGTACAGCGCCAGTTCCCGGGCATCGTGTCCGGCCACGGCCAGGAGGTCGAATGCGACGTAGTTGGCGGGTGTCTCGCGGACTAGTCCGGGTAGGGTCTTCGGGCCGGCGCCGAGGCGCTGCTGCAGTGCGGAGAAGTCCAGCCGGCCTTGTGTCCAGATCACGGCTTCCCCGTCGATCACGCACCCGGGCGGCACCGCGGATGCGATGGCCGCAACGAGTTCCGGGAAGTACCGAGTGAGCTCCTTGCCCTGCCTGGACCACAGGGTCACCCCGTGGTCGTCGTGGATCGCGACGCAGCGGTACCCGTCCCATTTGGGCTCATAGGACAGACTCCCGGGCAACGCATCAGCTGGTGGCATCCTCGTGATGGCCCGGGCCAGGGCCACCTTCAGTGGCAGGACAAGGCCCGCCGGCAGCCCGGGCCCGGACGGCGGTCTAGCTACCGCCATCGAGGCCTTCCAGCGCCTCTATCTCGGCGGCGTCCAGCAATGCTGCCGAATCGTCGCCGGTGGCCCGGGCCAGGTCGTCCAGGGATTTGAAGTGGACCCGGGCGAGGATGATGGCCACCAGCTCCAGGAAGGGGGTGCCGTTGCGTTGTTCCAGGCCGTCCAGATAGTCGAGCATGCGCCCTTCCAGGGCGCCGGGTCCTTCGGATTCTTCCGCGGCGAGCCGGGTCAGCGTCAGGGCCGCGAGGTCCGGGTTGTCGTAGATGATTCCCATGGGCCAACGCTACCCACCCCGCCGGCGCGGTCAAGAGCTAGTTTTTAGCGCCAGCGGTAGGATTCCAGCGCGCGCAGCAGGGGAGCGGGGTCGCCTTTCAGGTGGTCGACGGGGCGGGACCCGGCCAGGTCCCTGGAGGGGGTGACCATCCAGAGCGTGAAGTAGTTGTGCGGGATCTGCAGCTCCAGCGCACGCTCAAAGAGCACAACTACCGGCGGGCGGAGTTGTCCGCCGGGAAGAAACTGGAATCCCGGGCAGAAGGTGCCGTCGTCGATGAATACGCGGATGAGCTGCTGCATCACCGGTTCCGGGTCCTCCATGAGCTCCGAGAGGCGGCGGTGGACCTGTTCCAAGGGCGGCAGCGTGAATTCCGTCCGAATCCCTGCCCACATCTGATCGTTGATGGGTTGGCGGTTCAATTTTCGGGTGCCTCTTCGGCATCGCTGATGTTTTCCAGGAGCCAGTGCGTGGAGAGCGGTTCCCGGCGGAGCGTGGCGGTCCGGAGGGCCGAATGGGTCCCGGAGCGGACCTGAACTTGCCAGTATTCGATACTGACCAGGTCGCCGCTGCCTACGGCTGCTGTGCGTCGGGTGTCCCACCAGGCGTCCCTTCCGAACCAGTGCCGGGATTCCGTGTCGGGATCGACCAGCCAGATCCGTCCGTCGTGCCGGATGGCCAGGGGTTTGCCTGCCGCGTCGAGTCGGACCAGTGTGTCGTGGGTCTGCGGGGCGGTGTCGGCGATGGTGCTCATGGAGTGGTGCTCTTTCGTGGTGCGGTCGCGCGGGTGGTTTAGGCGGCTTTGACGAGGGGGAGTTCGTCCCAGTGGGTGGTGTAGCGGGGGGATAGCATGTCCCGTTTCATGGTCCAGTCCGGCCCGCCCCGGATTCCGGCGTGGCCGAGGCCGATCGAGCCGCGCCCGTACCGGCGGGTCACATCTTCCAGAAGCGCTCCGACGCGGCGTTCCTCGTGCGGATTTTCGAACAGGGCCAGCGGTGCCTGATTGCCGGTGGGCCGCAGATCGGTGACCATGATGCCGGCCCTGGCGTACCTGATGCCCTCGTTGATGAGCGGGAGGAGGGCGTGGGCCGCCCTTGTCAGCAGGACCGGGTCCGCGGTGGGCATCGGCAGCGGAACGCACACCGAGGGGTAGGCGGTGTCTTTCGGGTTGAAGTGCGAGGTCCCGGCGAACGCGGTGAGGACTTTGGCCTGGAGCCCGTGCTTGGCCAGCCGCGCCGAGGCCTGCTGGCCGTAAACGCTCAGGACCTGCCGCATCCCGGCCGCCGTGGTGATCGGCGTGGCGAAGGAGCGGGAGAAGATGAGCTGGTCCCGGCCGATCCGCTCTTCCTCCATCGGGATGCACGGGGTTCCCTGCAGTTCCAGGACGGTGCGCATCATGACCACGGAGAACCGGTCCCGGATCATGACCGGATCCGCCCGGGACAGGTCCAGGATGGAATGGATGCCCAGGGCGTTCAGACGTTTGGTCAACCGCGTGGCGACACCCCAGATCTCAATCACGGACAGGCGGCGCATCAGGGATTCCCGGTCCGCGGCCGGCACGGAGTCCCAGTGGCAGACGCCGTCGAAAGCCGGGTTGTTCTTGGCCCATTTGTTGGCCAGTTTCGCCAGGGTCTTGGTGGCGGCGATTCCGACGCAGACGGGAACCCCGACGTTCCGCCTGACGGCGGCCTTCATGGTCCGGCCCAGGGCCAGCAGGTCGCCCGGCGCGCCTTTGACGCCGAGGAACGCCTCGTCGATGCTGTAGACCTCCAGCCAGGCCGAGTACCGGCCCAGCAGTTCCATCACCCGGGCACTGATGTCGCCGTAGAGCTCGTAGTTGCTGGACAGGGCAACGAGTCCCCATTCCTTGGCCCGCGGGGCGAGTTTGAACCAGGGTTCTCCCATGGGGATGCCGAGGGCCTTGGCCTCGGGGGACCGGGTGACGGCGCAGCCGTCGTTGTTGGACAGGACCACGACGGGCCGACCCTCCAGGGACGGGTTGAACGCACGCTCGGCCGACGCGTAGAAGCAGTTCACATCCACGTGCGCGATCTGCGGCATGTACCGCATTAAAGCGGGCTTAGACATGATGCAGGCAGCGGGTCGCGACGCCCCAGATGACCAGATCCGCGACCGACGGGACCCGGATATCCGGGTACGCCGGATTCTCCGCCTGCAGCACGACCCCGCTTCCCGTGATCCGCAGCCGCTTGATGGTCAGCTCCCCGTCCAGAACCGCGATGACCACGGACCCGTCTTTGGGTTCCAGGGCCCGGTTCACGATCAGTTCATCGCCGTCGCTGATGCCGGCGCCTTCCATCGAGTCCCCGGACACCCGCACGACGTAGGTGCTGGTGATGTCCTTGATCAGGTGCTCATTCAGGTCAATCCGGCCATCAAAGTAGTCCTGCGCCGGCGAGGGATACCCGGCCGCGACGGGGACCGGCGAGATCAGCACCGACAACAACGACATGCCCGCATCTATCACACGAGGACCGACAACAACGCCCACAACACACCTTTATTCGAATATATGTTCGATTCATTCAGTCTACTGGTGCGGGCCGACAAAAGAACCATCGAGGGTCATGGCTGGGCATTTCAACGGGACGGGTTGTACGCCAATGGGGACAGCTCTGAGCTGTGCGGAGGGCTCCACCTGCCCCCAGTGGGCACAACCTGGTGGGGTCGTTTGCTGCTTGGCCACAACGTGGTTTCTGTTGGGCTTATGAGGAAAGCCTCCGCGCGAGTCCAGGACTCAAGCGCAGAGGCTCCCGGCTCTCCAAGCTGGGGGGACTGGAGAGCCGATGTAAGTCTACTAGCGGGCCTGACTTCCTGGCCGCTGGAGACGTGACCTTCCGGTCACCGCCGTGGGGGGCGGCCACGGGTTCGCCCGGTCTGCCACCCGGGAGCTGCATCGTCCAGGAGCTTGACCCTCAGAAGGTCGAGTTCGCCGCGGCGGCGCTTGTACCGCTGGGTGTGGATCCACACCCCGAGGGTATGTTCCCGTTCTGAATCGGCCTTCCCGTGGCGAGGCCAGTCGTTGCCCTCCTCGCGGTAGACCGCGAGCTGGGCGAGTCGGTCGTGCCAGCGGGATTCGTCTTCAGATTGCCTGCGGCCGCCCGACCACCCGGGCACCTGGGCGAGACCGGCGCTGTAGGCGGGGTCGAGGGCGCCATCGGCTGCTTCGCGCCGGCGTCGGGAGAGCCATCGCGCCATGGAGCGTTCGTCCCGGTCTGCGGAACGGCCGTTGGGCTGCCGGCCTTCGGCCGAGACCCAAGCGATGACCTCTTCCATGCGGGCGAGGTCTTTGGGGGAGGGATAAGGAATTGGGGCGGCGCCAGCGGCAGCCTGATGCTCGGCCTCGAGACCCGGGTCCAGGCGGCGGGCGATAACCAGGTGGTATCCAACAGCAGCCGGCTCAGCGCGCACCAGGGCAGCGATACGTTGCCGGCTCAGTCCGAGCCGGTACATCAGCACCCATTCCGCGTCCGGAGCGCGCCGTAACGGCCTGTCCATAATGGACCCCATCCTGCCACGGCTCCTGGCAGGCGTGCCCTGCCATGGCAGGCGCGGCCCTGTGACAGCTACTGTGGCGGCTGGTCCTCCAGCGCCGGGAACTCCCGCAGAGTTGCCGCTGCCGCCCTGACCGCTGCCGGATCTTCGGTCCAGGACCTCCCTGTGCGGGTGCAAGCATGAAAATTCGTCATTTCCGATGCCTCGGCGGCCGCCGCGAGGTCGGCCCACGCCGCTTCCAGATCAGCCAGGTCCTCGGGTGACAGGAACTGGCCTTGAGTCTGATTCGCGGGGGACGGCGTCGCAGATGATCCAAGGGCTGGTTTCCGCTGAAAGAAGCTTCTGAGGCCCATTCCGGTAGTCCTCCAGGTTCGGGAGTCTATGCCCCGCAAGGAGTGCCACTCGGGACAGGAGTGCGCTGTGACTGACGGGACCCGTCCACCGTATCAAGGCCCCTGGCCTCCGCTGCGCTCCAACCAGTTATGGGGCGTCCGCTGGCGCGGCCGGCTGTTGGGTCCAGGTTCGCCGTCGCAGGGCTCCGGTGATCCCGGCCCTGTCTACGTCTACGACGTTTTTGTGTTGCTGTCCTGCGGATTCTAGGCGTCCGCTCCAGCCCGTCTAGCCCCTCCTTCGTCGGGGCCTGCGGTGCAGGAAATGTCCCTCCGGCGCTCCTGCGTCGCTGATTTCCTCCGGGAATTTCCTTCCCCTTGCCTGCGGTAGACAGGCCTCCGTCGGCCGCCGAGCAAGCAAGCTTGCCAGCAACAAAAAAACAACGGGGGAGCAGGGACGCTGGCCGGTCACCTAAGCCGCCCCACTCACCCCAACTTCTCGGACAAGAAGGAGCAACACCATGAACGCAGTAACCACGAAGACGGTGACCACCAAGGACACCGGGGAAGCCATCGACGGAGTGACCGTGCTGGGCGATTACCACATGAACGGCGGGTACGACTGGATGGAACTCATCGAAGCCGAAGGCTGGGCCGTCATCCCCAGCTGGGGCTGTGACGGCTGGGACCTGGGCCAGTGGCCCTACGTCATGGTCGCGGCCACGCGGACCGCTGACAGCATCGGCAACCTCTTCGGCGTCGCCACGTACTGCGAGGGAGACGTCAGCTGCACGTTCTACCGGACCAAGGCCCGGCAGTGGGAAGCGATCACCGAACAGGCGTTCTTCTCGTGGAAGAACGGACAGGCCCACGGCCCGGACGACCTCCCGGAAGCCGCCGCGGAATTGCCCTCCCGCTACCGCCAGCCCTACACGGTCAACGCCGCCTAACCAGAGTCACAGCCGGTGCCCCGCCGATGACGGCGGGGCGCCGGACCCCACCGAACCACTTGAGAGGACAACCCCTGATGAGCACCTGCACCGCCCTGATCATTCCCGCCGACGGACACGAACCGGCCCGGGTCGAAACCATCGACGCATCACTGGAGAACCTGCAAGCCCTCGTGGCCGGAAATATCGAAGCCGTGAGCGGGGATGAGTGGCACTTGTACCTGAACGAGGAAGGCAAAATCCTGAACCTTGCCCCTAACCGCCGCGCCGCGCTGCTGGTGCTTGAAGAAACCGGGGTGCTGGCCGATGTCTACTGCGGGAATGTCGTGTTCCTGGGGGAGTCGGATGACGGCGGCGAGGCCGACGTGCCCGGGGAATTGATCGACCTCGCACAGCAGTTGTTCGGGCTGCACCAGCCGGTGAGCTGACACCCCAGCGGTGGCCGACCCTTCATGGCCGGTCACCGCTGGCGGTCCGCCGTCGTGGTTGGCGGCCGCTTCTGGTTACCGGCGACGGACCGCCAACCGCAGGCTCATGGGCGGGAGGCAGGGCTGCGCGGCCCGCCGGCCGCAGCACAACAGGTGCAGATCCCGGGGTGCTCTTAAATGGTTCGCTGCGCTCCAACCAGTTATGGGGCGTCCGCTGGCGCGGCCGGCTGTTGGGKCCAGTGCCTCCGTCGCAGGGCTCCGGATGCCCTGGCCCTGTCTACGTCTGCGACGTTTTTGTGTTGCTGTCCTGCGGATTCTAGGCGTCCGCTCCAGCCCGTATAGCCCCTCCTTCGTCGGGGCCTGCGGTGCAGGAAATGTCCCTCCGGCGCTCCTGCGTCGCTGATTTCCTCCGGGAATTTCCTGCCCCTTGCCCTGTCGGGTAGACGGGCCTCCGTCGGCCGCCGAGCAAGCAAGCTTGCCAGCAACAAAAAAACAACGGGGGAGCAGGGGAGCTGGCCGGTCACCTAAGCCGCCCCACTCACCCCCACTTCTCGGACAAGAAGGAACAACACCATGAACGCCACACCGACCCTCGAAATGCTCGACCCGGCCACCCTGACCGTGGACATCAACGTCCGCAAGGACGCCGCCCTGACCCCGGATTTCATTGCCAGCATTGCCGAACACGGCGTCATGGAACCCGTCATCGCCCATCGCAAAGACGACGGCGTGGTGCACGTCCTGATGGGACAGCGCCGCACCCGGGCCGCTGTTGAAGCCGGGCGCACCAGCATCCCGGTGATGATCATCGAGTCCCCCGAGGAAGCCGAACGGATCGTGACCCAGGTGGTGGAGAACATCCAGCGCGCCGAACTGACAGAAGCGGACGAGGCAGAGGCCTACCACCAGCTGTCCCTGATCGGCGTTTCAGCCGCCACGATCGCCAAAAAGACCGGGCGGACCAAGACGACCGTGGAGAGTGCTCTGAAGGCCAAATCCACCGACACCGGATCCGCCGCCCTGGGCAAGGGATACACGATCGAGGCGGCCCTTATTCTGGCCGAGTTTGAGTCTGACGAGGACGCGGTGGAGGAATTGGAATCGGTCATCAAGGACGAGCCGGACATGCTCGCCCACCTCACCCAGCAGTTGCGGGACCGCCGCGACCGCGCGGCCGCCCTCGCGGCGCTGACCGCCGAGCTGGAAGCCGCCGGGACCACCGTGGTGGAACGGGCCGGGTACGACGGGGACAGCGAGAACGTCCGGGTGTCCTCGCTGAACCGGGCCGACGGGGAACCGGCCACCGAGGAGGATGCCAACGCCGTGCACGTCGTCACGTCCTACAACGGCCATCACTCCACCGTCCCGGTCGTGGCCGGATGGAAGGACCTGGGTTTCACGCTCCGGTACAGCGGCTACGGCGCGTCAACGGCGAACAAGGGTCCGATGACGGAGGAGCAGAAGACCGAGCGGAAAACCCTGATCGAAAATAACAAGCTGATGCAGTCGGCTACTGTGGTCCGCCGCGACTTCGTGAAGACGCTTCTGGCGAAGAAGCAGCCGCCCAAAGGCTGGCAGCACTTCACCGTCCACGCCATCACCCACCACCCCGAAACGGCCAGCGGCTACGAAGGAACCGTTGCCGCCGAGATGGCCGGAGCCAAGACGGGGGAGAGCCCGGACCGGTGGGGATGGAACCCGTTGCGGGACCACGTGGCCAAGTCCACGGCCCGCCCCGAAGTATCCCTGATCGCGCTGGTCTGCGCAGGGTATGAGAAGACCATCGCAAAGGACTCATGGCGGTCCCCGAACATCCGCCACATCGACTACCTGAACCGGCTCATTGCCTGGGGATACACGGCAAGCCCGGTCGAGCAGATCATCCTCGACAGCGCCGCACCCGCACAGGAACACGAAGCCGCATAAGGGCCCCTTGCCGGGCGGACTCCCCGCCGCCCGGCAAGGCCCCCCGGGCCACCCACCACTTGATGGCCAGGAACCTTCCAAAGGTCGGGCGGTCCGCCGCATGGTGCGAACCAAAGAAGCTGGTCATCAGCGGCGGACCGCCGATTGACGCGACCACCAGGAACCACCAAAGTGCCGCGGCCCCGGCCGGCAGGCCACGCGACCCGCGAGGTGGCACCACCTGCACAATACGATGACCCGTCAGCCGTCCAGACTCGGCGCAACCTTCAGCTAAGCTGGACCACAGATTTCCTTTGTCCGAGGAGCAGAAAAGGGCCGGCCAACAAGCCGGCTTTTTTCTGTTTAAGCACGCAAACTCGGAACGGCGGTGCCCCGCACCAGGCAATGGCAGAATCTCCACGCCGATGCCGTATCCGGCGGTGAGGTCAATGGCACTCTCCTGCAGAGACCCAACAAGCACACACCAGCCCCGGAGCTTCAGAGGTCCGGCGCTGGTGTTTTAGTGCTGCTTACGGGGCGACCGTGAGAGCGCGGCGGGTGGCCGTGAAGTCCAGACCTGGTTGGTTTTCTATGTCGCTCATGTGTGCGGAGATGACCTTCTGCCTT
>NZ_JBFTSL010000028.1:0-50578 GCF_056400005.1 Arthrobacter sp. 01L42
CCTACCGGCAGATCTTCACCAGCAGCAACCACCGCCAAGCCGCACTTGCGCCCTGGCTCCAGCACTACAACACTGAACGCATCCACACCGGCATCGGAACCACACCCATTACCCGGGTGTCACCAACCTGATGGCCCAGTACACCTAGGGCGCTGCGCGACTGAGGTGACCGGCATAGGACAAGTGCCGTCCACGTTTCCTTCGGGAACGCGGACGGCCCTCTTCGTTTTGAGCACCTCGCCGGGCTCGGCCCCTTGTGTGTTCACCCCAGGTCCAGCTCCCCTTTGACCTGCAGTCCCACCGAGGAGGCCGCGGTGAGTGGACCGAGGAATCCCTGGCCGCCTTCGCCAACTCGGTGAAACTCGGCGTGACCACGCCAGACTCGAGACCCACCTGACCTCCGGCGGCAAGGTCATCGTCTGGCACGACGACACCATCCAGGCGGACAAGTGCTTGGACACCGCGCCGGCCGCGCCGGGCGACGTCGACTTCCCGTATATCGGCGACCGGGTGGCCGACCTGTCACTCGCCCAAATCAAGACCCTGGACTGCGGGTTCACCCAGCTCAAGGGATACCCGGAGCAGGACGTGATCGAGGAGGGAAAATGCATTTCCCCGTGGCAGCGTCGAACTGCATAATTTTGGCGTAGATGACCATGGTTTTTCCGGAATGGCTGTCAGGGCTTTTGACTAGAAGCGCCAAATCGCGCTCACTAAGCTCTTTCGCTGCGTCGATTTGAGCCTGCGAAACCGCAGACCGGCTCTTCGACTCAAGCTGTGATTCCGTGGACGACGAACGCACGCTCGACCCGATAATTGCGCATCCTGCAAAGAGTGCGAGCACGACGGCCAAGAGAACCAGCCCGACTCTTCGCTTCTTTTTCTTCGGTGGATACGGCGTAGCGGAGAAGGGCGACGTGGAACCATAGGCGCCGTGAGTTCCAACCGCAGGTTCATCCACCCAGAGCTGCCACCCTTCTGGCGGCGGGCCCCCGTGACTGTAACGGAAACTGCCACGGCGACTGTAACGGCGACTGTGACAGCAGCTGCCGTACCTGCCTCCACGGCCGAGACAGCCGTAATTCCGGCCGCACTTGAAGGCATGCAGGACCCAGGCGCCGCCGTCGACGTCGGCCAAGCAGCATAACAGGGGAACCCGCCCGTCGGGGGCAATCCTGCGGGTCCGCTGCCCGGACCGTGCGGCTGCTCCCCAAAGAGTGCGGCCTCTAAGATGAGGCATGGACTTCGAGGACACGCTCTGGACGGTTTTGGGAGCCGGGCTGGTTCTGCTGATGCTCGTCGACGTCTTTCGTACACTCCTCTATCCGCACGGTTCCGGTCCTCTGGGCCGGGCGATCATGCGCGGATTCTGGCTTGTATCGAGAAAACTGCGGGGCCGGGGTTCCTTCATCGCAGCACCCTTGGCGATGGCCGCTGTCATTGGTGCCTGGGCAGGCTTGGCGGCCATCGGCTGGGCTCTGCTATACCTGCCCCATCTGACGGACGGCTTTGTTTACGGAGCCGGGGTTCCAGTGCGGGCCGACTTCGCCGAAGCCCTCTACATCTCCCTGGTCACTCTTTCCACCGTGGGGTTTGGCGATATCGTGGCAACGCAACCACTGCTCCGGCTGGTTGTCGCCCTCGAGGCCGTCACCGGATTCGGCTTGCTGACAGCAACGGTCACTTGGATCCTGCAGACTTTCCCGGCCCTGAACCGCCGCCGGGCCCTGGCCCACCAGCTGACCCTGTTCCGGGAGGCTGCAGGTCCGGCAGGTGTCTTGGCCATGGATCCCAGTCACGCTGCCGGGCTGTTGGAGGCAATTGCCGGAAACGTGGCTACGGTGAGCATCGACCTGCTTGCGTTCCACGAAACCTACTACTTCCGTGAAATTGAGCAGCGCGGCTCCCTACCCGCCACGGTGGCCTACGCCCAGGAGCTGGCATCCCAGGCCCAGCGCAGCGAGAGCCCTGAACTGCAGTTCGCCGGACGGATGCTCCACGCGGCGCTGGACGGACTCGCGGAGGTCCTCCGAGGCAAATTCGGCCATTCCGGAGCCACCTCTTCCGATGTGTTCGACAGCTACGAGCTGCACCACCGGCACCGGCGGCCGGGGGAAGGGCACACGAACTAGCGTGCGGACAGCCGCTACCGAGTACCCTGCCGTTCTGGCCGCGCTCTTTTCCCTGTCCAGCGGTGACGTCTGGCTCGAGGCCGGCCAGCCGGGCGCTGAAACCGGATCCCGCCTTGGTGGCGGGGTCCGGTTCTCTCCGGCTTAGTGGCCGGTGGCAGCGATGCTGTGCGTCGTTGACCGGGGTCAGGCTCCGGCCTACGCGCGCTGCGAGATGTTGAAGATGTTGTCCTCGCTGTCCAGGAACCAGGCTGCCTTCCCCCAGTCAGCGGTGGCGACGCCGTTCTCCGTCTTCAGGCCGGGAAAATCGTAGTCTTCAAAGACGACGCCGCGGCCCCGCAGTTCTTCCATCTCGCGTTCCAGATTGTCCGTTTCCCAGCCGATCTGGGTGTTCTTCGCGGTCCCGGCATTCTCTGTCTGGTAGACAAGGAAGCGGGTTCCCTGCCCGCAGCTGTACATGACGCTGCCCTCCTCCATGGATTCGGAGGGTTCGATTCCCAGCTTGTCCCGGTAGTACTCCTTCGCCCTGTTGATGTCCTTCGCGGGGAGGACAGCGATGATGTTTGAATCCTTGAACATGATGATTCCCTTCAGTGCGTTGATGACCGCAGCGATGGCGATGCTCCCCCGGTTTCGGTCCCCGGAGTACCTGTCCGGGGCCCGTGACCGCCCCTGCGCCGAGCCGGGGGCAGCCACCTGGGACTCTTCAACGCCGCGCCACCCATCACCAGCGTGAGGGGTCCCCGAAGTTATGTGGCCATTATGGACCGATTTGGTCTTGCGGAAACAGGGGTCACTGGCATTGGGCTGAAGGGACGCTCTTCGAACAGGGAGCTACAAGGCGCCGGTCCAACAGGGCGTGACGGAAGGGAGGCTGCTGACGCTCGCGGCGTGACGGGCGGCGGCCGCCGGTCCACTTCCGCCGGTGGCCGCACGATGTCAGAGTTGAAGGATGAATGCGGAGTCCGTTAATGAGGGAACCGGGAATCAGGAAACTGGCGGCCTGGTCCTGAACCTGGAGTGCACGCTCGCCGCTCCCCCGGAAGAAGTCTTCAGGATGCTGACGGAATCGGTCGAACTGGTGAAGTGGTGGGGTCCGCACGGCTTCATCATCCCTTCAGCCGAAGTCAACCTCACCGAAGGCGGCCGCTACCGATTCAGCATGACCCCACCGGACGGTGAACAGTTCCACCACTCAGGCGAGTTTCTGGAGATCGATCCCCCTTGGCGCCTGGTGTACACCTTCCGCTGGGAGGAACCGGCGCCGGATGACCGGGAGACCGTCGTCGACCTTTCACTCGGGAGTACCGGCACAGGCACGCGCCTGGTGCTTTCGCAGGGACCGTTCCTGACGGACGAACGCCTCGAACTGCACCGCAACGGGTGGACGGAGTCGTTCGAGAAATTGCAGGCGGTCCTGGGTGGCGGCACCTAAGGAAGCCTGACCCGCTGCGGAGTACCTGCAGGGTCATGACCCGTCCGGAACACGAACGGTCTTTCGCGTCTCCAGGCCCGTCACCCTGCCCGGTTTCCTCGTGTTCACTCCCGGTCCAGCTCCCCGCACACAACAGTCCATCTCACCTCCCTACGGTGGTCGGGTCGCCGGCACGACGCCGGTAACGTCACCCGGGAGGAACCATCACCATGCGCACACCCCTGACAGCCGTGGCCGCCGCCGCGCTCATCGCCTCGCTGGCGAGCCCCGCCGTCGCCGCTTCAAACCCCGAAGCCGGCTCGCCGTCGTCGAACGCCGCCACAACAAAGGCCGCGGAGGCAACAACGGCAATCAAGACCAACGAGAGCAACGGCTCCTTTGACCTGCAGGCGCACCGCGGCGGCCGCGGCGAATGGACCGAGGAATCGCTGGCCGCGTTCGCCAACTCGCTGAAGCTCGGCGTGTCCACGCTGGAACTGGACACCCACCTGACCACCGACGGCAAGGTGATCGTCTGGCATGACGACACCATCCAGGCGGACAAGTGCCGCGACACCGCGCCGGCGACTCCCGGCGACGCGCAGTACCCCTACGTCGGTGACCGGGTCGCCGACCTGTCGCTCGCGCAGATCAAGACCCTGGACTGCGGGTTCACCCAGCTCAAGGGGTTCCCGGAGCAGGACGTGATCGAGGGCAACCGGATCGCCGAGCTCAAGGACGTCTTCCAGCTGGTCCGCGACGCCGACGCCAAAAAGGTCCGCTTCAACATCGAAACCAAGGTGGAAGACGGGAAGTCCGGCGGCGAGGGCATGGTGGCCCTGACCAAGGCCGTCGTCACCGAGATCTACACCGCCGGGATGGCCGGGCGCAGCACCGTGCAGTCGTTCGACTGGTCCTCGCTGAACCTGACCAAGAAGATCGCCCCGCAGCTGCCGCTCGTCGCCCTGTCCAGCGGCGACGCCTGGCTCGAGGTCGGCAAACCCGGCGCCAGCCCCAACCTCGGCGGCATCGACATCGACACCTACGGCGGCTCGCTCGCCAAGGCAGCGGCTGCCCAGGGCTACGACGTCATCTCGCCCACCTTCAGCTCCGTCACCCCGGGCATGATCAAGGAAGCCCACGAGCTCGGCCTGCCGGTCATCCCCTGGACCGTCAACACCACGGCGGACATGACGCGGCTGATGGACCTCGGCGTGGACGGCATCATCAGCGACTACCCCACCCGGCTGCGCACGGTCATGGAAGAGCGCGGCCTGAAGCTCCCCAAGGCCTACCCGGCTATGAGCTAGCACCTCGATAGACGGGGCGGCCACAGAAGTGGCCGCCCCGCCGTCGTCAAAACCCCTACGCCTGGACCCTAGACCCGGCGTAAGCTCCTCGCATGGAGGCCTCCGCGGGCCAGGATTCTCCCGGGATCGCGCTCCTCCCGCATGTGCACTGATCGAGGTGGTGGGCGGAGATGGACGCTGAAGTGGACACGCTCGTTGTGGGCGGAGGCCAGGCGGGTCTGGCCATGAGCTACTGGCTCGACCTGGCCGGCGTCGCGCATCAGGTACTGGAACGGCGCGCCGCCCTGGGCGGTGCCTGGCAGGACCGGTGGGATGGGTTCTACCTGAACACCCCGAATTTCTCGCTGTCGCTGCCGGGCATGCCCTTCTCCGGTCCGGACCCGGACGCCTTTATGCCGCGCGATGCCGTGGTGGACTATTTCCGGCACTACGCGGAGGCCATCGGCGCGCCGGTCCGCACCGGCTCGGACGTCACGCGCATCGCCGCCGCGGACAGCGATGCCTTCGATGTGGAAACAACCCAGGGCAGCTGGCGCGCGCGCAACGTGGTGCTGGCCACCGGCGGCTTCCAGAAAGCGAAAATCCCCGCGTTGTCCCCTCGGCTGCCGGGGCACATCGTGCAACTTCACACCGACGAGTACCGCAACCCGGGCCAACTGCCGGACGGCGCTGTGCTGATTGTGGGCACCGGCCAGTCGGGCGGCCAGATCGCCGAGGAGCTGCTGGCGGCCGGCCGCGAGGTCCATCTGGCGGTGTCCACCTGCCCGGAGGCGCCGCGCCGGTACCGCGGCAGGGACACCTTCTACTGGATGATGCAGCTCGGACTGCACGGTCCCGAGCACGGGCTGAACGGACTTTCCGTGGAGCGGCTGCCCTCACCCGCGGCTCGGTTTGCCTGCAACCCGCTGTTGTCCGGCGCCGACGGCGGCCATGACATCCACCTGCGGGATTTGGGCCGCCGCGGCATCCGGCTGCACGGCCACCTGGACGCAGCCGACGACGGCGACCTCGTCTTCAGCGATGACCTCGCCGAACGCCTCGCCACCATTGAGGCCGGCTTCAGCCAGCGCCTCCGACCGATGCTCGATGCGTACATTGCCGCTGCTGGGATCGAAGCGCCGGAGGCGGAACTCCGGCCGGCCGACGACTGGGTTCCCTCAGAGCCGGCGCGGCTGAACCTGGCAACGGAGGGCGTGACGTCCGTCCTGTGGGCCACCGGATACCGGCTCGACTTCGGCATCCTCGACATCCCCGTACTGGACGAATGGAACTACCCCCGCCACAGCCGCGGCGTCACGGACTACCCGGGCCTCTACGCCGTGGGCCTGCCGTGGCTCACCGGGCACAGCTCGGCGGTCGTGGCCGGTGTGGGACGCGATGCCGAGTACATCGCCGGGCACATCGCCGGGCGCTGACAGCACCTCTGATCGAACCGCCGTCGACGTCGAACGGCTGTCCGCGTTTCCCTGTGGGGAACGTGGACAGCCTTTTTATTGAGTGCTGATATTGCGTGTTCCGGCCGCGATCGCGCCGGCCCTGTTGTTTGTCGCCTGGTTCAGGCAACGGCCACGGCACCAATCTGCTGCATGAGGCCCAGGTTGTCCGTCGTGCCCCAGTGCTCGGCCACTTTTCCGTCCTCGACACGGATGATGTCAGTGCAATCGAACTCGACGCTCTTGCCCGTTGCCGGGATGCCGGCCAGTTCCCCGCGATGCGTACCCGTGAGAATCACATGGCATGCCTCCAGGTTTCCAGCCATCACCTTGGGCTCGATCTCTTTGACCTTGATGTCCGGGAAAGCCGACCGCATCGTGTTCACGAAGAACTTGACGCCGTCCTTGCCCGGCGGTTGCCCGGGCAGGGCCTCTTCGTGATCCACATAGCTGTCCGCGGCCAGCTCATCAACGAGGGCGAGGTTTCCGCTCTCAATGACGTCCCTGTAAAACCGCTCAATCAATCCAACACCTTCAGACATTTCCGACTCCTTGTTGGCGCGAGACCGAATTTAGATCCCCCCAGCGCAGTGCCCCGGCAGCATGCACAGACCACCCCGGAGGGACCCCGCGTATTGACTCAGCAGGCAGGTTTGGCTCCGCAGGCAGGCATCAGCGATCCGCATAGAGCGCCGAGCAACAGTGTGAAAATTCGAGTGAGGAACGGGCGAAACGCCTCGTTAAGGCAGAAGATATTCCGGTGCTTCGAGGGTGTCAAGATGCCTCGGCCGGCGCCGCTCCCAGCCCTGCCGACGCCGTCACCCAAGAGCAACGCGGGGTCACTTTGCGCCCATCCCAGCTGCCGGGATGGGCCGTAAGTGACCCCGTGTTGCTGTTGGAAGGCAGCAGGCGCCGCACGCCACGTTCCAACCATCCGTTGCACATTCCCGTTTTATGCGCACGCCCGGAAAATACTCGACGCCTAATCGTCCCGGGCCAGCGAGAACATGGCGTCGGCTGTTATTCCGGCAGGGCTCCGATCTGCTGCATGAGGCTCATGGTGTCCGTGCTACCCCAGTGCTCGGCGATCTTACCGTCCTGGACGCGGACGATGTCGGTCCCGCCGAATTCGACCGTTTTGCCGGTCGCCGCAATACCCATCAGGTCGCCCTTGTGGGTGCCGGTCATCACAACATGGGCAGCCTCAAGGTTTCCATCGGAGAGAGTCGGCTCGGCTTCCTTGACCGAGATGTCGGGGAATGCGTTTCGGATGGCACTGGCGAAGAACCGTGCGCCCTCTTTGCCGGGCGGCTGTCCGGGAAACGCCGGTTCATGGTCGATGAAGTCGTCCGTGATCATTTCATCGACGAGGGCGAGGTTGCCGCCGGCGAGAACTTCCGAGTAGAAGCGATTGATCAACGTGCTGGACATTGTGGGCTCCTTCAGGTGCAAGAGACCGTTGTGGCTGTCCGCCGGCACTATCCATGGGCCCCGGCAGATGCGCCCGGGCTGAGCGCTGAAATTGATGGGAAACGGGGCGAATTGCCTCGTTAAGGCAGAAGATATTCCGAGGCTTCAAGGGTGTCAAGATGCGCTGATTACCCCCGTTTGTTGTGCCCGCCCCTGCCACCCGAATATTGTCACACCGGCCACGTAGTCTGCCTTCACGAGCATGAACCGTCCGGCAGGGGATGACATGGCTGACCCAATCCACGGGGCAATCGGCAGGGCACCGTCCCTGCCCGCGGCAGGTGCTTGGGTCCCTGAAGCGTTCGATTCGGATGACGCTGGCCGGGCGCAACATCTGCAAGCCGGTGGCGGGTTGACCGATGACGCCGTCGCTGACTACCTGCGCCGCCTGGGCCAATACGATTTGCTCACCGCCGAGCAGGAAGTGGAACTGGCGCAAGAAATCGAGGCGGGGCTATTCGCGGAACGGCTCTTGGTGGATGGCACATCGCGGCCCGGCCAGGATACAGCCGACCTTCGGACCATCATCCTTCTGGGCCAGCGTGCCGCCGACACGTTGTTCCACTCCAACCTCCGGCTCGTCGTGTCGATCGCCAAGCACTACACCCACCGGGGCCTCGACTTTGAGGACTTGATCCAGGAAGGAAACCTGGGACTCCATACGGCTGTCTGCAAGTTCGACTTCACCAAGGGTTTCAGATTCTCCACCCACGCCACATTCTCCATCCGCGGCGGCATCCTCAAGGCGCTGACTGAACAGGCACGCCTGATCCGGCTGCCGGGCAACGTCGTCGACCAGCTGCAGAAGATACGGTCAGCGCAACGGACGGCCGCCATGACAGGGACCGTCTGCAACAAGGAAGATCTCAGCCAACTGACCGGAATTCCAATCGGAAAGGTTGAGTGTCTGCTTTCCGTGGACCGGCCGGCCTGTTCCTTGGAATCGTGGGTGCCCGACGGCCGGGGCGGGACCGAAGCCCTCGCCGAACAGCTGTTGGTTTCCTCCGACCACGACGCAACCGATGCGCTCTTCCATCAACAGATGAAGGCACAGGTACACGCCGCACTCAGCACGCTCGAGGTCCGGGAAGCCCAGGTCATTGCGATGCGCTTCGGCATCACGGGCGGCGGAGCGAAAACCTTAGCCGCGGTAGCGGAAACCTACGGCATGACCCGAGAACGCATCCGCCAGATCGAGGTCACCGCGATGGAGAAGCTAAGACACCCGTCCCGGTCCGACGCCCTGCGGCAGTATCGGATTGACAGTCAGGGCCTATCCGGCGGGGAGTAGACGTCGGCTCGCGCAGCGCCGGACCTCAGGCCCGCCGCTCCCGCCACTGCAGCGACACGACAAGCACCACCGCGCCCAGCCCCAGCATCACGAACACCATCAGCCCCCAGTTCGCCTGCGTCACGCCGCTCCCGTAGAAGATGCCGATCAGCACGGTCGCCGTGATCGCGCCGAGGTAGCGGCAGGTCTGGAAGATCCCGGCGGCCACCCCGCGCTCCTCCGGCCGGGTGGACACGTACATGCCCTGGCTTGAGGAAATGGCGACCACGCAGTACGGAACACCCAGCAAAGCGGTCAGCACGAGCACCAGCGGGGCTGCGAGGGACACCGTCAGCAGCCACATCGCCGCAGACGCGACGAGGAGGAGCACGACGCCGGCGATCAGCACCCGCCGCACGCCGAACCGGTCGATCGCGCGGACCGCGAACGGCGTCCCGACCACCGAGATCGCGGCGAGCGGCAGCATCAGCAGGCCGACGACGCCGGGATTGTAGCCTCCCGCGGTCTGCAGCAGCTGCGGCAAACCGAAGAACGCGAAGTAGTAGACGCCGTTGAACAGCGCGAAGCCCAGGTAGACCAGCAGCAGCGGCCGGTTGCGGCCCAGCAGCCGCAGGTCCAGGAAGGGCGGGCTGAACCGCAGCTCCCGCCACGCGAAGAGCGCCGCAAGGGCCAGCCCGCCGCCCAGCAGCCACCACCGGTAGTCGGGCAGCACATTCAGCATCGCCATCATCACCAGCACCAGGGCACCGATGAAGGCCCCAATCCCGGGCAGGTCAGAGTCGCGCACCAGTTCCGACACCCGGCCGCGTTCCCGGGCACCGTCGGCCGGGGCAAAGCGCCGGACCACAAGGATCGCCAGCAGCGAGAGCGGGACGTTGATCAGGAACAACGCCTGCCAGCCCACCAGGCTCACCAGCAGGCCGCCCACCACGGGCCCGACGGCGGCCGCCGACGTGTTCGCCATCTGGATCCGGCCCAGCGGCCGGGTGGACTTCACGTTCGCCTCCCGCGCCAGCGCGGCGACCATGACGACGGCGCTCGGGTACGCCGTCGCGGTGCCGAGGGCCATGAACGCCCGCGCTACGCAGAGCAGCGCGAAGTTGGGCGCAAAAGGCGCGAGCGCGCAGGTCACGGCTACCAGGGCCATGCCCAGCAGGAACAGCCGCCGCGGGCCGAAGCGGTCCGCCAGCCGGCCCATCAGCGGCTGGCCGGCCGCGGAGGTGAGGTAGAACGCCGTGATCACCCAGGTGACCGTGGCGACGTCGAGCCCGAAGTCCTCGCGCAGCACCACCAGGGCGACAGCGATCATCGACGAATTCAACGGGTTCAGCGACGTGCCGAGGCTGAGGCCGGCGACGGCCAGGCCTGCACGGGGAGAGTTGCTCACGGCAACAGTCTGTCCTACGACGCCGGCCGAAATCGAACCGGACGACGCATGCCGCCGTCGTCGTCGATCTGGCGCCAGCCCTCCATGTCTAGCCGTTGTTCCCCGCGCTGACCGCCGAGGTGATGAATGACGTGACCATGCTGAGGACCGGGCCGGCGGGAACCAAGGTCTGCCCGTGGTTGCGGCCAGGCAGTGCCTGAAATTGGGCCCTGGGCATGAGCTGGGCCGCCCGTTCCGAGTCCGCATACCGAAGCGGGTCTTCCGTGCCGGCGAGCAGCAAGGTGGGGGTGTCCATTGTCCGAAGGACCGCCTCCGGGATTCCCGGTTCGTCCTCACTCCGCCGGAAGTAGGCGCGCAAGGCCGGGGGGTCGTTGGCCAGCAGCGCGGCGGCCGTCTGCGGATCCAGGTCACGGCCCGTGGCGATACTCCATTGGCGCAGAAATTCCGGCATGCCGCCCCGGTCCAGGGCCTGGTCATATCCGGGGAAGAAGATCGATTCGATTTGCCCGGCCGGGGAGCGGTACGTGCCGCCCGCAGCCGTAAATATCTTGACACGCTCGGGGCTGCTGGCCAGCAGTGAGAATCCGACTCTCGAGCCGGCAGAATACCCCACGTAGTGGGCTGCCTGCGCGCCGGCGGCGTCCAGGACTGCCACAACATCCCCGACGAGCAGGTCCATGCTGTAGGCATCTTGATGCTGCGGCTTGTCGCTGCGGCCGTGTCCCCGCAGATCCAGAGTCACCACGTGAAAGCGCTCCTGCAAGGCCTTCGTGTAGCCCAGTCCCCGCCAAATGGCACGGGACAGCCCTGAACCGTGCACCAGAACGATAGTGGGGCCGGCGCCCTGCTCCTGAAAGGAAATTCGGACACCATCCACGGCGTTGAAGGCATCACCCATAACGTACTGCTCCTCTCGGAGACCTCTTCGGTCGATCAGGTCAGGCGGAAGTCCTGCCGGATAAGGGTCTTGCCCGGCGTCAGGGTTTCCGGGCAATGACGTCGAAAATGTGCCAGTGCTTGGGACCGCGGAAGGATTGGCCGTCGGCATCGTAGATCTCGAACGTGAGGATATCCAGTCCCTCGAACAAGCCCCTGGCCTCCGCTTCGGTGTGGAAGTTCCATTCGGGAATGGCGGCCCAGGAGTCCCGCTCGCCGAACAGATTCACGGCAATGACGCCGGAAGGGCCCAGCGCCCCAAGCAGCATCCGCCAAAGCCGGGCGAAGTTTTCGGGGTGGACGAATGGCAGCGAATAGCTGGCCAGGATGAGCCCCGCCTCCGGGAGCGGCGGAAGGTCCTCGAACGGGCTTAGCTCGACGTCCAACTGTTCGGCGAGCGCCGCGGGCACAGTTGCGAGCAGCTTGTCCCGGGTGTCCGGCTGTGAATCGACGGCGAGGACCCGCCAGCCGCCGTCGAGCAGCGCCAGTGTTTCCTTGCCCGCGCCGCAGCCCAGATCTATGGCGCGGCGGCCGTTCCCCGGGCCGGCGAAGGCCATGGCGTCGAGGCACAGCGTGCGCACCCCACGGGTTGCCTGGGCGGCGTTGTAGTCCGCCCAGATCTTGCTGTCCGCGAGGCTGTCCACGGATTCAGTGTTGCACTGGCGCGGCGGCGAAGCCACCGCGCCAGAGAGGCCAGGGCTCACCGCCGCGCCGTCGACCCTCGGCGTCACAGCACCTTGGAGAGGAACGCCTTGGTCCGGTCGTGCTGGGGATCGCTCAGGATCTGGCGGGGAGCCCCGGCCTCCACCACCACGCCGTCGTCCATGAAGACCAGGGTGTCGGCCACCTCGCGGGCGAACCCCATCTCGTGGGTCACCACAATCATGGTCATGCCGCTCTTGGCCAGTCCCTTCATGACATCGAGGACCTCTCCCACCAACTCCGGGTCCAAGGCACTGGTCGGTTCGTCGAAGAGCATCAGCTTGGGGTCCATGGCCAAGGCACGGGCAATGGCCACCCGCTGCTGCTGGCCGCCCGAAAGGTGCGCCGGATAGGCGTCGCCCTTGTCCCCCAGCCCCACGCGCTCCAGCAATTCCATGGCCCTTGCCGTGGCAGCGGCCTTGGAAATCTTCTTCACCCGCATGGGAGCAAGAATGATGTTCTCCACCGCGGTCAGGTGCGGGAACAGGTTGAACCGCTGGAACACCATTCCGATTTCCTGGCGCTGGAAAGCAGCTTCCTTGAGCTTGAGTTCGTAGAGTTTCTCGCCTTTTTGGCGGTAGCCGACCAGCTGTCCGTCGACCGACAGCCGGCCGCCGTCAACCACTTCCAAGTGGTTGATACACCGCAGGAAGGTCGACTTACCGGAACCGCTGGGCCCCACGATGCAGAGAACTTCCCCGGGGTCGACCTCCAGGCTGATCCCACGCAGGACCCTGTTGGATCCGAAATTCTTGGAAACCTTCTCCGCAAGAACCATTGGCACGCCCGTCATCCCTTACCTCCAAAATCTGTGCCGAGCGGTGCACCCGGCGCGCCAGGTCCGGCCGTCGGCGCCGGTTCGGGCGCGGCGGGTGCCTTGCCTGTCTTAATCCGTCCGGTTCCGCGGGAGAACCGCTTTTCGATGAAGTGCTGCCCGACCATGAGGACGGAGGTGAAGAGCAGGTACCAGAGCGAAGCAACAATCAGCAGCGGGACGGGGGTGAACGTCACGGCTGAAATGCCGCGGGACACCCCGTAGAGGTCGATGCTCAATGGGATCGCGGCCACCAGGGAGGTGGTCTTGAGCATTGAAATCACTTCGTTGCCGGTAGGCGGAATGATGATTTTCATGGCCTGCGGAACCACCACATACCGCATGGTCTGGCCCCAGGACATGGCCAGGGCCGTTGAAGCCTCCGCCTGGCCCTCGTCCACGGACAGCAGGCCGGCACGCACGATTTCAGACATGTAGGCGGCCTCGTTCAAGGCCAGACCGATCACGGCGGTAATGAACAGGTTTGTGAAGATCTCGTTCGGGATGGTGACCCACGGCGTCGTGAACGGAATCCCCAGCGTGAACACCGGGTAGATCAGGGCCACGATGCCCCAGAACACCAACTGCACGTAGACCGGGGTTCCGCGGAAGATCCAGATGTACAGCCAGGCAATGCTCTTGAGCACCGGGTTCGGTGAGAGCCGCATGATGGCCAGCAGCAGGCCGATGACGATCGCGCCGATCATCGAGTAGATGGTCAGCCACAACGTCACCCACGCGGCCTGGCTGATCCGGCGGTCAAAAATGTACTTGCCCACATCCGGCCAGCCATAGTCCGAGCGCTGGGCGGCGTCCAGGACAAATACCGCCAACCCCAGCAGCAGAACCACGGCAATCACGATCCGCCACGGGTGCCGCAGCGGGATCGCCACGATCGCCTCCGCCGGCGAGGTGTCCGTGTCCTGCCCACCCCGGGCCCGCAGCTTCCTGTCAGGCTCCGACTCAATCATCCTGTCGGATTCCGGCTCGCTCATTTGCTATCACCCTTTGGCTGCCACGTTGAGAGTTGCTGTCTTGACGCCACCGGACTCGACGCCCCACTTGGACAGGATCTTGTTGTACGTACCGTCGTCGATCAGTGCCTGCAACGCCTTCTGCAGGACCGGGGTAAATTCGCTACCCTTGGCCACGGGCATCCCGTACGGCGCCACCTCAAAGGCGTCGCCGGCGGTCTGCAGCTTGTCCTTGGTCTTGGAGATCGCATACAGAGTCACGGGCGAATCGGCGCTCATAGCATCGACCTGCCCCACCACGAGGGCGTTGGTTGCCTGGTCCTGCGCGTCGTACTTGAAAATGGTGATCGCCGGCTTGCCTGCATCCGTGCAGGCCTTCGACTTGGCCGGCACCTCATGCGTGTCCTCATAGGTGGTGGCCTGGACGGCGACTTTAAGCCCGCAGGCGTTGTTCGGGTCCACATTCTTGCCCTTGGGCGACGCCCACTGGATGCCGGCTGAGTAGTAGTTCACGAAATCCACCTGCTTTTCGCGTTCCAGCGTGTCGGAGAACGACGACATTCCCATGTCATCCTTCCCTGCCTTCACCGCCGGCAGAATGTTATCGAAGGTGCCGATGTCGAAGTTGACCTTCAACCCCATAACCTTGCCCAAGGCGTTGGTGAGGTCCACGGACCAGCCTGCCGGTTCGCCGTTATCGTCCTTGAACTCGTTGGGCGGGTAGTTGTTGGCCATGCCGACGTTGAGCACGCCGGAGCTCTTCATTTTTTCCGGGAGCGAGGCGGCAATGGAGTCATTCTTTTGCACGTCGATGGCGTCAGCGGTACCGGATGCCGAGCCGGTGGCGGCGGGTTCGCTGTTGTTGACACAGCCCGAGAGCGAGAGCGCCGTGGCTATGGTGAGAACGGGAAGAAGGTATCGGGTGCGCATGGCTTCCTTAGCTGTTCAGGGATTCTCTAGGCTCCCGCAACGCTGCGGGAGGGCACTGCATGACTGCTTATTCAAAACTCAAGAATTTGTGTTTTCCGACGCTCTTGTCTCAAGAAGTTCTCCGGAATGACGAATATCCCGAAGAATTTCCCCGCCCCGGGCCTTCAACTCGGAAATACTGGAGACGCCCACTAACGTCATCGTACGCCGCAGTTCATCCCCGAAGATGTCGATGATGCGTCCGACGCCCGGTGAGCCGGCCGCCACCAATCCGTACAGGTAGGCCCGGCCGATCGAACAGGCATCGGCCCCCAGCGCCAGCGCCTTGAGGATGTCGCTCCCCCGGCGGATGCCGGAGTCCACGTAGATCTCGATCGAATCGCCCACCCGTTGCCGCGATTCCTGGAGGACGTCCATGGGGCTCAGCATGTGATCGAGCTGGCGGCCGCCATGATTACTCAACTGGACGGCGTCCAGGCCAATCCGGGAGGCCTTCGCGACGTCGGCCGGGTTGACGCAGCCCTTGAGTACGATTTTGCCGTGCCAGGCCTGCCGCAGGGCCTCAAGTTCCTTCCAGCCGCTGCTGGCATCCGAGTGGCCCAGGATGTGCTGCCACATGGTCGGGGTCACCACGGAGGAGGCGGCGGGGCTCTGCGGATCCAGGTTCGGGAAGCTGATGCCGTCCGACTTCAAAAAGTTGACCCACCAGGAAGGGCGCCGGGCGATGTCCGCGATGGTTGACAGCGTGAGCGCGGGAGGGGCGGTGAATCCGTTGTGGAGGTCCCGTTCCCTGGAACCCAGTGCCCGCGTGTCGACGCCGACAATCAAGGTGTTGAATCCGGCTGCCTTGCAGCGGGCCAGTTTGTTCTTCATCGCCTGGGCGTCGGAGGTGAGGCCAAAGTTGAACCAGCGGTCAAGGGACGGGTGGTGCTCTGCGATGGTTTCCATGGGCACGGTGCTCAGCCCGGCCAGCCCATAGGGGATGCGGGCCCGGTCCGCGGCGGCCGCGACGGCCAGCTCGCCCTCGGGATGGAACAGCCGGGTCGCCCCGGTGGGGGTCAAGGTCAGCGGCAGCGCGCTTTCTTCTCCGAGCAGGGTCGTCGTCGTATCGGGTCCGGACACCGGGCCCCAGCTGGGCATGAGGGCCCAGGCATCGAAGACGGCCCGGTTGCGGCGCAGCGTCACTTCATCTTCGGATCCCCCGTCGAGATAGTCGAAAATCCCGGCAGGCAGGACCTTGCGTGCCGCTTTCCGGAATTCCTCGACGTTGTAGGCGCCCGCCAGCACGCGCCGTTGGCGGGACAGGACGGGGGCCTTCACCTGGACGAGTTGCCTGGCTTCGCTGATTTTCAATGACGGCCTTCCGTTGAACTGTGCTGCGTTATGGTTCAGCGTAGGAAATGAAGCTCCGCATCACCATGGAGTTATCGACAAATTGAGGGGCCAATCATTAGTAGCGAATACCAAACGGCTTCCTGGGTGTCCCGGTGACGGCGCCGGAGGTGAAGACGCACGCGCTGCCTACCCTGGCCGACGTCGCCCGCTCGGCGGGCTCGGAAATACTCAGCCTCGTGGAAATGCCGTCAGATGACCGGCAGATTGTCGCCGGCTCGGTTCTCTACGACTCGACGGCGCGGCCCGCCAAGTTCCCGGGTGCCGTTGCCCTGGCCATTGGTTTGTCCCTTTCCGGGAAGCGTCTGGGCGCGAAAGTGCGGGAACTCAGCGACGCCGGGTACGTGGCGATCGTCTACAAATCCAACGGCACCTCGGACGAAGTCCTGCGGGCAGCCGCCCGGGACAACGGGATGGCGCTGTTCCGGGCCTCCGACTCGGTGCCCTGGAACCAGCTCGCGGAGATCATGGACGCCGCAGTGGTCCCGCACCGGCAATCGGGCCGGACCCTGGTGGACATCCGGCCCGGAGACCTGTTCGACCTCGCCAACACGGTGGCGGCCCAGGCCGGCGGCGCCATCGCGATCGCCGATCCCGAGCAGACGATCCTGGCGTATTCCACCCTCCCGGACCAGCCCATTGACGAGACGCGCCGGAGCTCCATCCTGAGCCTGCAGGTGCCGCATTCGTTGGAAACGGACAACGATTACCGCCGTGTCCATGCCGCCACCGATGCGCTGGATGTGGCCACGCAGGATCCCTCGCTCCGGCGCACGGCCATAGCGATCCGGGCCGGCGACTCCGTTCTGGGCTCGCTCTGGCTCCTTGAATTGGCGGACCACCACAACGAGGACGCCAACCGGATCCTGCGCGAAGCCGCCAACGTGGCCGCGCTCCACATCCTGCACAAACGGACCACCTACGTCTCGAACCTGACCCGCCAGATCGATCTCGTCCAGCCGCTGCTGTTCGATCCGAAACGCGCCGAACTGGCCGCCATCAGGCTCGGGATCTCGGCGCCGTCGATCCGGGTTGCGGCCCTGGGCGTCTGGCCGTCCGAGGCCATCGCGGCCGAAACGCTGCAGTCCCGCCTCCGGCTCTTCGACACCATCCGGACCGCCTGCGCCATCCGGCTGCCCTCGGCCGTCTGCGGGCTCTCGGACAACATCGTGTACATCGTCCTGCCGCAAACCACCGAAACCTCACGCCACTTCCAGCGCACCGCGCTTCTGAAAATTGTGCAGAATGCGCGGCGGCTGCTCGCACGCCCGGTCCTGGCCGCGCTCGGCGCCGCGGCGACGATCGACCGGCTGGAGGACTCCAGGGTCAACGCGGAACTGGTCTTGTCCGAACTTGTGCGCAACGTCGCGGAGGGGCGCATCGCCGCGGATTCGGATGACATCGTGGCCAACGACGACTCCCTCGGCTCGCGTCTGCTGCTGCGCCAGTTCGTCTCGGCGCTGACGGCCGCCGGCCAACTGCCCGGGGCGCACGCGCTGAGCATCGCGGCGTACGACGAACAGCACAGGAAGTCCTTCGAGGAGACCATCTACGCCTACCTCAGCTGCGGCGGAAACGCGATCGACGCCGCCAAGTCGCTGGATGTGCACGTCAACACGGTCCGGTACCGATTGTCCCGGGTGGAGCCGCTCTTCGGCATAGACCTCGACGACGCCGAAACGCGCCTGCTCGTGTGGCTGCAGTTGTGGGCACGGCACAACTAGTCGCCGTCGTACACCGTTCAGGCCAGATCTGCCGAGGCTACGATCCCCCGCCGGCGTGCGGAGGAACGGCGGACGACGGCGCAGACGGCGCAGACACGTGCCGGCCCCACGCCAGCTCGCGGAGCCGGACCAGATCCAGCGCCGGTTGGGCCGGCGGGACGCCCGGACGGTTCCGCGGAACCAGTACCCGCAGTGCGCGGGGTTCGATGGTGCACCGTACCGGTGTGCTCATCAGCAGAGCCTCACCGTCCACTCCGACGGGGATATCGGGCACGTCGGCGTCGACCACCACCTCCGCCGCGGTGCGTTGGATCAGGCCGCGCTTCGTGGCACGGCGCAGCAGGCCGACCGCTTCCCGGGTGTTGGCGGCGGAAATCGCCACCGCGCCGAGCACGCCGCGGTCCAGCCGGGTTCGGCGGCCCAGGCCGGCGAGGTCATTGCTGCCGTACGGACCGTTGCTCACCAGCACCGCCTGCGGGCCGTCCACCGTCTCCCCGTCAGCCTGCGCCCGCAGCCGCGCACCCTTATCGCCCCTGATCAGGTCCGGAAGCATCTCCAGCACGGTACCGGCCTTGTCGTCCCGGTACGCAGGGCTCTGCACCACCTCGGCGTACACCCCGAAGGATGCGTTGTTGACGAAGGTGCGGCCGTTGATCTTGCCGAGGTCGACGTGAAGCTCCACCCCGTCCCGGAGGGCATCGAGGCAGCCTGTCGGGTCCTCGCGGTCCAGCCCGAGATCCAGGGCGAAATGGTTGCGCGTGCCGGCGCTGATCACCAGGAACGGAAGGTTGTGCTCGGCCGCAATGCCGGCCACCAGCGCCTGGGTTCCGTCCCCACCGGCGACGCCGAGCAGATCGGCCCCGCGCTCCACGGCCTGCCGGGCCAACGCGTCGACGTCGACCGGCCCCGGTCCCTCAAGAAGCGCCACCTCGGCGCCGAGTTCTTCCGCCTTCCGCTGGAGGTCGAACTTCACCACCTTGCCCCCGCCGGAACGCGGATTCATCACCAGGAAAGCATGCTGCCAGGCAGGGGCGGGGTGCTCGGGCATGGCTTTGCCCTCACTCCTTTCCCGGAGCGCGGCGCGGGCACAGACCAGGGCAACGAATGCCAGCGCAACGGCAATCGCCACCTCCCGGAGCAGGCTCCCCTGGATGTAGAGGGCCACGACCACAAGGGGTGCGAGTACCGCCAGCGCCAGCGCAAACCAGCGCAGAAGACCGCGGCTGATGAGGAACCAGTAGATCGCTGCCACGGCCACCAACACGGCGCCCAGGCCGGTCGTGACCAGCGCAATAGTGCCTGCCAAACCCGCCGCCACCAACGGGACAGCCACCGCGAGGACAACTGCGGCGAAGGCCCCCCTGGCCCACCACCGCCGGGTCTTTGGGACCTCGTCGAAAGGGATGACAGTCATGTCCTGCTCCTTGCGGTAATCCGGCCCCTGGAGTGGCTTCGACCGGTCTCGCCGCCTGCGGCTGGGCCGTCAGGTCTTGATTTTCGCCACGGTCATGAGGATCGCCGAATCTTCCTCGGCCTCCAGGCTGTGCAGCCCCTCGGGCACGATCAGCAGATCGCCGGTCTTGCCCTGCCACGATTCGTTGCCGGCCCGCAGGCGCACACAGCCGCGGAGCACAAACACGGTCGCCTCGCCGGGGTTCTGGTGCTCGCTCAGCTGCGTCCCCGCCCTGAACGCCATGACGGTCTGGCGCAAGACTTTCTCATGCCCGCCAAACGCAGTGTCCGCAGCCCGTCCGCTGGGTGCCGCAACCGCGGCAGCCAGCTGCTGCCGGGCAAGGGCATCGAGCGATATCTTCTGCATGGGGCCACCCTACTCAGAAACCGGGCCCCTGCCGAGGGTCCTTCGCCCCGGACCGGCCACGGACCGGCCACGATACCGGCCACCGGAAAGCTGCAGCCCTAGTAGGCCACGTCGAATCCGCCGAACTCCCCCGTCGCGGCCGAGACGGATTCTTCGACGTCCTCCACCCGGCCGGGCGCCTCCGGCGAGCGCAGCCAGCGCCGCAGTTCCAGCACCACGGACTGCGGCCCCTCGGCCACGATGCCCACGGAGCCGTCGGTGTTGTTCCGGACCGTGCCGCTGAGCCCCAGTTCCTCGGCCTTCCGGACCGTCCAGTAGCGGAAGCCGACCGCCTGGACCACACCGGACACCCGCGCGTTCAGCCGCACCGGCTCGCCGGAATCCGCCGGAAACTGCACAGGATGTTTGCCCGCCATGTTCCCAATGTAGCGCCCATCCGGGCGCCCGGTTTCGGCACACAGGGTTTGGTGCTGCCGCCCCAGTCTCATCCGCCAGACACCAAGGGACCTTTGCCTCTTTCCCGGGGGCGCCGTCCACGAAAGGGTGGCTACCGGCACTGCAGCGATTTGTCGAAGACCCGGCAACAGCACAAAGAAGTGCTCTTACCCTCCACCGGCGGTCACCACCGCTAGACAAGGACAAGACAATGGCTGGACAGTTCGAAATCTTCACCGACGCGGAATCCAATGTACGGTTCCGGCTCCTTGCCGCCGACGGGACCGTGTTGGCGATTTCCACAGCATTCGACGACAAGCGCCAGGCGGCGGACGGCATCATGGCCGTGCGCGAGTGCGCCGGCACCGGGCTGATCCGGGAGGTCGGCAGCAACCCGTGGACCGGGCAGCGCGGCGGCAGGAACGCCTCGCCGACACCTGCGGTCCGGGAACACCGTCACCGCCACCGGCACCTGCCCGCTGTCTAACCCAGCGTCGTCTAACGCAGCTACTTCGCCGGTTCCGTCACGGCGCCAGTCCCCGTGCCCGTGGCCGCGCCGTTGCCCGCCGGACGCAATGACGTGATCATCTTCCGGACGTCCTGGTACTCCGCCGTGCTGGCGTAGAGCTTCGCCTTCTCCAGGTACGGCAGCCCGGGGTCCCCCGGCGTCGTGTTTTTCCCGGGGTCATACGCCTGCCCGAACAGCGCGCCGCTGGGCGGCCAGAGGAAGAGCTGAAACATCGGACACGACGTGGGCCCGGTCTCCTCCGGCATCATGGTGATGCCGTACGACGCGTAGGTGGGCGGCGAAGCCTCCGCCGCCCCGAAGTCGCCCCGGGCCTCGAAGACGTAGCGCGGCGGGCTCTGGTCCGCCGCACCGGGTTCGGCGAGCGACTGCATCGGCTGAGAGTCGATGAGCAAGTAGGGCTGTTGATCGCCGCATTCGGCGCCCGTGACGATGTTCGTGCGCAGCGCGGCCATCTGCTTCCCGGCGGCGTTCACGACGTCCACGAACTCACCGCCCAGCGGCGCCTCCCCCGCAGGGTCCCGGATCTCCCACGCGGCGGGGTAGTCGAAACTCAGCGTCCCGTCCGACGTCGTGAACGTCTTCCAACCGGACGACGACGGCGGGAGGGCCGACGTCGTCGGGGTTGCCGCCGCGGTGCTCCCCGGAGCCGTTCCCGATGCTGTGTCCGTGGCTGACTCCGACGGCGTGGTTCCCTGTGTCCCCTGCGAAGAGTCTTCCGACTGGGTGTTTCCCGGCCGGTCATTTCCCGGCTGGGTGCCTCCGGCAGGCGGACCTGCGGACGTTGCCTCCGGCGCAGCGCCGGATGTCACAGGGGGCGCCGCCGGTGAGCCGCAGCCGGCCAGCAGCAGGGCCGCGAGCACCAGCGCCGAAACAAACGGAGCCGGAACCGCAGCCGCTGTGGGCCGTCGCCTCGCCATGAGACCGGGCCGGCCCTACTGCCCCGCCGGGCGCAGCGAGGTGATCATCTTCCTGATGTCCTGGTATTCGGAGGTCTCCAGATAGGCCTCCGGGGTGTCGACAAAGGGCTCGTTGCCCGGGGTGGTGTCGAAGGGGTTATAGACGCCCCCGAACGACGCTCCGCTGGGCGGCCAGGTGAAGAACTGGAAAATCGGGCAGGCATCGGGCCCGGACGGCTTGGGCGCGGAACTGATGCCGTAGGCCATGACGTTGGCCTTCGCTGGGTCCTTCTCGGCCGGATACAGCCGCAACTCAAAGATGAAGTGCGGCGTGACGCCCTGCTGGGCCAGGGCCGGAACCTGCACCAGATCGAGCACCTGGTAGGGGATCCGCTGCGTGCATTCCGCGCCCGGGGCGACGTTGGTCTTCAAGGTGGCCAGCGACTTGCCGCCCGCGTTCAGGACCTCCAGGAACACGCCGCCGGGTGCCGCCTCGGCGCCGCGGTCCTTGACGGTCCACTCGGCGGGGTGATCGAACTCGAGCTTCCCGTCCGGGGTCTTGAGGCTCTGCCAATCCGCCGCCGTCGGCGCCGGAGTGCCCGGCGCCGACGGCGGCTCGGTCGGCGGGACATCGACGGCGCCGCTGCTGGCCGGCGCGGACGTCAGTGGGGGCACGGTGGGCATCGACGGCGACGTCGGCCCCGGGCCGGCGGGCGCACCGCAGGCGCCCAGCAGCGCCGCAACCAAGAAGCCGGCCGACGCTGCCGTGCCGAACGCCGCGAGTCGACGCATGTCACCCTCCCCCTGGGATTCAAGTGGTTCGACCATTCTGGAGCGTCCGTCGGCAAAATCAAGAGGCAAAAGTCCCGGAGTGGCGGGCCGAACTCTGTCCGGGCCCGCGGCCGGACTGCGCTGGACTGCGATGGTCCGCGCCGGAACCTGCCGAAGACTTGCCGTGCCCGCCGGCTCCTGCAGCGGCGTGAGGAGACCCACGTTGACATCCCGGCGATTTCAGTTGCCCGTGGAAGCTTGCTAGAGCTTAAGTAATGCAAGAGTTCCTCACCCAAGCAATGCCGTTCCTGGCCATGGCCCTCGCCGTGGTTGCCGGGCTCGTCCTGTCCTGGCTCGTGCGCAAGATTGTGCTCCGGCTCAACCGCAGCAAGCCCGAACTGCGCGAGACCTCCCGCGTGGCCCGCCTGCCGCTGCGCTTGTCGCTGTGCCTGATCGCCGTCCGGATCGCGCTCGCCACGAGCGGCGGGGATCTTGAATGGCGCCACGGCCTGGACCATTTGCTGCTGATTGCGCTCATCGGTTCGCTGGCCTGGCTGGCCATCGCCATGCTGCTCATCATCGAGGCAATGGTGCTGACCCGGTACCGGGTGGATGTCGCGGACAACCGCCGCGCCCGGCGGCTGCGCACCCAGGTGATCCTGGCCCGGCGGATCGGCGTCGCACTGATTGCGGTGGTGGCCCTGGGCAGCATGATGCTGACGTTCCCCGCGATCCAGGCGCTCGGCGCCGGGCTCCTGGCTTCCGCAGGCGTGATCTCGATTGTCGCGGGCCTCGCCGCGCAGACCTCGCTGGTCAACGTCTTCGCCGGCATCCAGCTCGCCTTCACGGACGCGATCCGGGTGGACGACGTGGTGGTGGTCCAGAAGGAATGGGGCCGGATCGAGGAGATCACCCTGACCTACGTGGTGGTCCACATCTGGGACGACCGCCGGCTGATCCTGCCCTCGACGTACTTCACCACCACCCCCTTCGAGAATTGGACCCGGCGGCAGTCCGAGGTTATGGGCACCGTGGAGTTCGACCTCGACTGGCGCGCTCCCGTCGAGGCAATGCGCGGCGAGCTGAAGAAGGTCCTGGCCGATACGCCGTTGTGGGACAAGCGTGTGGGGATCCTGCAGATCACGGACGCCACCGCCGGCTTTGTCCGCGTGCGCATCCTGGTCAGCGCCGCGGACAGCGCCTCCCTGTTCGACCTCCGCTGCCTGATCCGCGAGGAACTGGTGCTGTTCCTGCAGCAGGACCACCCGACGGCGCTCCCCCACGTCCGCCTCGAATCGCTGCCGTCGGCACTGGCGGCGTCCACTTCCGGCAACGCGTCCGACGCCGTCACGGGCTCCAAGCGCCCCGGCAAGGCTACGGCCGAGCACCACCGGCACCCGGATCCCCACGACTCCCAGCTGTTCACCGGATCCATCGAGGCGATCCAGCGCTCCAAGGCCTTCTCCGGACCGGGCGAGGACGTCTTCGAGGACCGCGACAACGCCATCGCCTCGCAGAACTAGCCGGGCCGGGCGGCCGCGCCTGGACAGCACGACAGCACAGCCGGACCGGGCAGGTCTTCCCAGCCCCCGCCAACTGGTCAATAATCAGACGTTGGCGGGTCAGCAACGCGCTGCCCCCTTGTCTGCCGGACCAGCTGAGGAGTCCCCATGACGGTCGAAGAAGCCCCCACGGAAACACCCAAGGCGACTGCCGGCGACTGGTTCCAACGCGCCGTCGTCTATCAGATCTATCCGCGCAGCTTTGCCGACTCCAACGGCGACGGCATCGGCGACCTCCGCGGAATCATCGGCAGGCTGGACTACCTCCAGCGCCTGGGGGTCGACGTCGTCTGGCTCTCCCCGATCTACACCTCCCCGCAGGACGACAACGGCTACGACATCAGCGACTACCGGAACGTGGACCCGCTGTTCGGTACCCTCGAGGAGCTCCGGGAACTGACCGACGGGCTGCACGCGCGCGGCATGAAGCTGGTGATGGACCTGGTGGTCAACCACACCTCGGACGAGCACCCCTGGTTCGTGGAATCCCGGTCCTCGAAGGAGAACCCGAAGCGCGACTGGTACTGGTGGCGGCCGCCGCGGGACGTCGACGCCGGCGCCTCCCCGCGGCGCAAGGCGGCGGAGCCGACCAACTGGGGCTCGGCGTTCTCCGGGCCCGCGTGGGAGTTCGACCAGGCCACCGGGGAGTACTACCTGCACATCTTTTCGAAGAAGCAGCCGGACCTGAATTGGGAGAATCCGGAGGTCCGCGCCGCGGTCTACGAGATGATGAACTGGTGGCTGGACCGGGGCGTGGACGGGTTCCGGATGGACGTCATCAACTTCATCTCCAAGGACACCTCGCTCCCGGACGGCCCGGTGGCCGACGGCAAGCTCTTTGGTGACGGCTCCCCGTTCTACATCGACGGCCCCCGCATGCACGAGTTCCTGCAAGAGATGCACCGGGAAGTCTTCGCGAAGCGCACCGGCGAACTGCTCACCGTCGGCGAAATGCCCGGCGTGACCGTGGACGACGCCATCCTGTACACCGACCCCGCCCGGGCCGAGGTGGACATGGTGTTCCAGTTCGAGCACGTGGCGCTGGACCAGGAGGACGGCGACAAGTGGCGGCCCAAGAAACTCCTGCTCACCGAGCTGAAGCGGACCCTGGGCCGCTGGCAGGACGGGCTGGCCGAGACGGGCTGGAACAGCCTGTACTGGGGCAACCACGACCAGGCCCGCGCCGTGTCCCGCTTCGGCGACGACAGCCCCCGATACCGCGAGCTCTCCGCCAAAATGCTGGCCGGCGTCCTGCACCTGCACCGCGGCACGCCCTACGTCTACCAGGGTGAAGAACTGGGCATGACCAACATGACGTTCGGCGCGATCAGCGATTACCGCGACATCGAGGTCCTCAACCACCACCGCGAAGCCACCACGCACCTGGGCCACACCGACGCCGAGGTCCTCGCCGCCCTCGCGCCGCTGAACCGGGACAACGCGCGGACCCCAGTCCAGTGGGACGCCTCCCGGCATGCCGGCTTCACCACCGGGGCACCCTGGATCGCGGTGAACCCGAATGCCAACCACATCAACGCCGCCGCCCAGGTGGATGATCCGGATTCGGTCTACAGCTTCTACCGCCAGGTGATAGCGCTGCGGCATGCAGAACCGGTGGTCTCGCACGGGAACTTCACCATGCTGCTGCCGGATGACCCGCACGTCTATGCGTTCACCCGGGCCCTGACCGGTTCAGATGTTTCCTCCGGCAGTCCCTCAGACAGTCAGTCGGACGGCGCCGGGATTCCGGAGCTGCTGGTGCTGGGCAACTTCTCCGGCGAGGTGCGCGACGCGGACCTCGGGGACGAGGCCTGGGCTGACGCGGAACTGGTCCTGGGCAACTATCCGTCCGACGCCGACGCCTCCGACGGCGGCTCTGCCGTGGGTTCAGCCGCGGGTGCGGTGCGGGAGGGCCTTTCCGCGGGCGCGGTGCGCCTGCGGCCCTGGGAACTGCAGGTGTTGCGCCGGCGCCGCGGCGCCTGATCGACGATCCCGAACGCCAGCCCACGAAAGGAAGCCACGCATGACTATTCCACCACCCCCCGGGCCCGATCCGTTTCCGCCAGAACCCGGCCCCACGACGCCGCCGCCGGAGCCCGGAGACCCATTTCCGCCGGAACCCGGTCCGGTCACGCCACCGCCGGTTCCGGGGCCCGAGCCGGTACCCGGTCCCGCGCCCACTCCGTCACCGGAACCGGGTCCGTTCCCGACGCCGCCCGGCCCCCTCCCGATTCCGGATCCCGGCCCGGTGCCGCCGCGGCCGGACCCGACCCGGTTCTAGCGGGCGTCACCGCGCGGAGAGTCCGTGCAGGAACCGGCGCACCTCCGCGTTGAAGGCAGCCGGCGCTTCGACGGCCGCCATGTGCCCGACGTCGGGAATCATCACCAGCGTCGCGCCAGGGATCCGCCGGTTCATCTCGCGGGCCACGCTCTGCGGCGAGCGAACGTCGTCCGTGCCGTACAGCAGCAGGGTGGGCACCGCGATGGTGGGCAGCACATCGCGGTAGTCGGCGTGGGCGTTCGCGTTCAGCAGTGCCCGCATGCCGCCCGGGTGGAAGTCGGCCATGATGGCGCTGGTTTCCTGCACCGCCGCCGGATCAGCTTGTTCCGTGAACAGCGTGGGCAGCCATACGGGGATGAATTGTTCCGCCGGCTGATCGAGTTCGGCGAGCACCTGCGCATAGCGGCGCTCGACTTCCTCGGGCGGCAACGATCCGGCCCAACCGGCGTACGCCGAGACCAGCAGCAGCGACGCGGGCACTGACGGGTGTGCCCGGTAGAGCTCCAACGCAATGCCGGAGCCCATGGACAGCCCGAGGACGTGCGGCCGGCCGGGAACCGCTTCCCGCAAAAAACCTGCCAGGGCGTCGCCCAGGTCCTGTCCGGTGAAGTCCGGCGGCGGATCGTCCGAGCCGCCGCACCCCGGTGCATCCCAGGCGAAAACCGTGAAGTCAGCCGACAAATCCTCGAGCTGCCGCCGCCAGATGCGGCTGTCTTCGTAGGCGCCGTGCAGCAGGACCAGCGGCGGACCCTGGCCCGCACGCCGGTACCGGATGCGCAGGCCCGCAACCTCGACGGTCTCCATGAGGCAATGCTAGGCCGGGCCGCCGCCGCCCGGCAGGGTCAGGTGGGGCAGACCCTGCCTTGGCGGACTCAGGGGGCAGGGTCAGGCGGGGCAGGGTCAGGATGCGCAAACCCGTCCGAGGCGCGCAAATGACCCTGCGAACACCCGATTTCGGGTGTCGCAGGGTCATTTGCGCGTCGGCAGGACGGTTGCGCGTCGGTGCTACGGCTGGACGATGTCCCGGGTGCGGTGATCGTACTGGATGACCAGGAGGCCGCCGCCGTGGTGGACTTCGTGGTTGGGTCCGTCGAAGACGCCAAATGCACCGTAGTTTTCGTCCCAGGACCGGTTCAGGGCGATCTTGAAGGAGTAGAAGCCGGCGGGAATGTCCGCGGCGATCTTCCAGAGCTGATCCACCTGGTCCAGTTCCATCTGGACTTCGTCGTACTGCGGCGCCCAGTTGGCGGGCGCGCCCAGCAGAATGCTGAAGTCGCCGGCAACCGCGACGGCGTCCGGCTGGTCGATGGTGTCGACGCTGACAGCAGAGGCTGCCGCCGGGGCTTCCGCCGGAGCTGCCGCGGGCTGTGCGGCCTTCGCTGCGGGCTTGCGCTTGCGCACCGCCTTGGCCACGGGGGCCACGGCCTCCTCGATGAGCTTGGCGGCCTTGCCGGCCACCTTGGATGTGGTCGACGGCGCTTCCTCAGCCGTGGCGGCCGGCGCCGTTTCTGCCTTTGCTGCTGTCTTTGCTGCCTTCTCCGGCTTCGCCGGCTTTCCCGCGGGAGCAGTCGGCAGCGGGGTGCCCGCCGGAACGGGAGTGCCGGCGTCGATCGCTGTCGCGAAGATGGCAGGCTCGGCGAAAGCCACCGTGGCGCGCTGGCCGTCGTCGGTGATGGACCAACCGGAGCGGCCCTTAACCAGCCAGCCGGCCTTGACCAGCTTGGCCGTGGCGGTGGTCAGCGTCTTGTGGCCGCGGGGAATGCCGCCACTGAGGAGTTCGCGTTCGTGGTCGTTGAGCGGCACCCGTGCGATTGCCTCGCCCAGCACGGCTCCGGCGTTCAGCTTCTCGCCCGTCCATACCTCCTCTGCCAGAACATCCAGCACGGCCTTAAGCCGAAGGTTGGTGTTTTCCGCGGTGTTCGCGCCCATGGGTCTCCTTTAGAAGCAATTGATCCACCTGCATTTTGCCAAGGAAACCATGGTTTTTGCGAGCGGATCCGGTTAACTCTGTGTGTCGTGACCCACTATGACAGGGCTGGGCGGGGGGCGCGAGGGACCAACTCGGCCCTACCCGCGAGTAGAAAACAACGCGGGGTCACTTATGGCCCATCAAAGCGCCTCGGACCGGCCGTAAGTGACCCCGCGTTGTTCTAGTGATGCCAGCGGAACGCCGGCTGCGGTCCGCGGAGGGTGCCCGTTTCGGCATTGCTGGATTCGGGGGCGCCCGCGGGCGGACAATGAGCCGTATCCGTCCCTGCTCCCCAGGAGCCGTCATGCCGCGTTTCAAGGTCTGGCTGCAGCGTCACCGCCTCCCGGCGTTCTTTGTCCTGGCGTTCGCGATCTCCTGGTGCTCCTGGCCGCTCTATGCGGCCGGGCTGATGCCGCAGTTCGAATTCCTGCCGATCGGTCCGCTGGCTGCGGCCCTGATGGTCATTGGGCTCGCCGAGGGCAGGGCCGGCTTCCGGGCGTGGGGCCGGCGGCTCATCCGGTGGCGGGTGGGCTGGGTCTGGTACGCCGTGGCCCTCCTCCTCCCGCCGTTGATGGCCTTGGTCACCGGATTCGCGAACATGGCACTCGGCGCCCCTGCACCGGGGCTGGCCCAGGTGACGTGGTCCGGGCTCCTGGCCGTTTTTGCCGTGCGTCTGGTCAATCCGCTGGACGGACCTCTGGGAGAGGAACCCGGTTTCCGCGGGTATGCCCTGCCGCTGCTCCAGGCGAGGTGGGCGCCGCTGCGGTCCGCGGCACTCCTGGGCGTTGTGGTGGCCCTCTGGCACGTTCCACTGGTCGTGTTCGGGCAGCTCAGCCTGATCGGGCTGCCCACCACCTTCGCCATCACCTTCCTCTACGTGTGGCTGTTCAACCGCACCGGCGGAAGCGTGCTGCTCACATACCTCTTCCACGACAGTCAAGGCACGTTTACGGTGGGTTCCTTCGGTTTCTCCGGTGCCGAGGCTGGCCGGGCGGAACTGATCTACTTCGCCGTCGTGGTTCTGGCAGTCCTGACCACAGTGGTCCTGGACCGGGGTGCATGGCGTGCGGCGCCTGCCTCCGCCGTCGACTCCGTGCTGCTCACTTCAGGGTCAGATCGTATTCACCGCTAAGGAGGAACCACGTCTGCTCCCCTGCCGTCACTCTTCGGCGCTCCATTGGGCACCGGTCTGGGCCATGTAGGCGGCGACCGCTGCCTCGGTGGTGGGATAGAAATGCTCCGGCTCGATTTCGCGGGTCAATCCGTACTTTTCGATCTTCTCCCGGGTCCTGTGCTTGACCTCGGCGAACACCAGGGAGATACCCTGCGCGTTCAGTTCGACATCCAGATCGAGCAAGACGTCCGCGGCGGTGGTGTCCACGTCCGTGATCGGCTCGGCCGCGATGACGATCCACCGCGGTTTGGGTTCCGTCCGGGCCAGGTGCCGGATGTTGTCGCGGAACGGCCGGACGTTGGCGAAGAACAACGGGGCGTCCCACCGGTAGATCACCAGGCCGGGCAGGTGCTTCGCATCCGGGTGGACGCGGATGTCGTGAAACCCCTCATAGCCGGGCACCCGCCCGATCACGGTCTCGTACGGCCACCACGCCCGGCGGAAGATGTTCAGGATGGACAGCCCCACCGCAATGCCGATGCCGGGCAGGACGCCCAGGAACGCGACCCCAAGGAAGGCGGCCATGCACAGGTAGAACTCGGTGCGCCTCTGGTGCCAGAGCCGAACCGTTCCGGGAATGTCGGCGAGGGAGATCGACGCCGTCATCACCACGGCCGCCAGTGCCGGCTGTGGCAGGTTCCGGAACAGCCCCGGCAAAAACACCAGCATGAGGAGAATCAGCACGGCGCCCGTCACGCCCGTGAGCTGCGACTTCGAGCCGGAACGTTCAGCGACGGCGGTCCGGGATCCGCTGGTGCTGACCGGGAAGCCCTGGAAGAGGCCCGCGGCCAGGTTCGCGGCACCGATCCCGATCATCTCCTGGTTGCCGCGGATTTCCTGCCCGGTGCGTGCGGCGAACGCCGTCGACGTCGAGATCGTGTCCGTCAAGGACACCAGCGCAATACCGAGGGCCCCGGCGAACATCAGCCCGAGGTCCGCGAAGTCCACCTGGGGAATGGTGAACGGCGGGAATCCCCGCGGGAGTTCCCCGACCAGCGAGACGCCCTTTGCGGCCAGATCGAAGACCGCCGTGGCCGCGATCGCGGCGACCACCATGACGAGTACCGCCGGGACCTTGGGCAGCCACCGCTGCAGAACCAGTATCAGCACAATCCCGCCGATGCCGACCGCCGCCGCGGCGACCACTGTCTCGCCATTGGCCACGCCCTCGACGAATCCGACCAGGTCGCCAATGAAGTTTTCGCTTTCGATCTTGAACCCGAAGAGCTTCGGGAGCTGGCCCACCAGGATGGTGATCGCGAGACCATTCATGTAGCCGATCATCGTCGGCTTGGAGATGAGGTCGGCGATGAAGCCGAGCTTGGCCACGGACGCCAAGACCATGATGGCGCCGACCATGAGGGCAAGCATCGACGCGAGCGCGATCGCCTTCTGCGGGTCGCCGTCGGACGCGACAAGGGGCAGGACCGTCGCGGCGATCATGGGCCCGAGGGCAGAGTCGGGCCCCAGGACCAGGATGCGGGACGGGCCGAAGACCGCGTAGGCGAGCAGGCAGAGGATGCTCGTGTACAGCCCGGTGATCGGCGGCAGCCCCGCCAGCTCGGCATAGGCCATGCCCTGCGGAACGAGCAACGTCGTCAGGACAACCCCGGCGACGATGTCCTTGCCGAACCAGTCCTTATGGTACGTAGCCACGGCATTGAGTCCGGGCGCCGCCTGGCGCAGCCAGCCCTTGCGCTCGCGGGTCTTCGTCATATCTGCACTCTGCCGCCCGCCCCCGCCCCGCGCATCCCCCGGCAAGGGTGAGCCGGGGCCAGCCGTGGCGGCGTCTACTGACAACGCGGGCGTGCACGCACAACTCATCTACCCTCGGATCCCCCCGGAACAACTCCAGAGGCTGACATCCAAACGGTAGTGTTGATGACTCAGCACCGGCCGGCGGCCCGGCCGGGCATCTTGATGCCGTCGAGGCGTCGGGTGCTTCAGTTCCCCGGGATTTCTGCGCCGCTGAGTGTGCGCAGAGCTGCCCGGAGCCGGGTGTCGGCGTCGTTGGCGACGTCGCGGACGGCCGGGCTGTTGCTGAGCTTGACCATGGTTTGCGGGTCGATGGCCTGGATGGTGGTCTCGGCGGCGTCCTTGCCCCGGCGGACGACGACGTTGCAGGGCAGCAGCGCGCCCATGTCCGGTTCTGCGGAGAGTGCCCGACTGGCCAGGGCCGGGTTGCAGGCGCCCAGGATCATGTAGTCGCCGAGCTCCTCGGCGGCACCGGCGCCGAGTTTGGCCTCAAACGTGGCTCGGACGTCGATCTCCGAGAGAATGCCGAAGCCTTGTCCGGCGAGGGCCTCGCGGGTGCGCTGCACAGCCTCTTCCCAGGTCAGCGGGACCGTGACGGTATGCGTATAGCTCATGGCTGCTCCTGCGGTAATAGTGGCGGCATCAGGCAAGGGACAGGAAGAGCTTTTCCAGATCCTTGGTATCCATGCTCGTGTCCCCGCGGAGAAGGCACTGCTCGAGGCCGGTCGCGATGATGGCGAAGCCTGCCCGGTCCAAAGCCTTCGAGACAGCGGCGAGCTGGGTGACGATGTCCTTGCAGTCCTTCCCCTCCTCGAGCATGCGCGTGACGCCGGCGAGCTGTCCCTGGGCGCGCTTGAGCCGGTTGATGATCGGGGTGAGTTCGGTCGAATCAAGTTCCATGGCGGGCTCCAAAGGTGGGCGGTACTTTGCCAATTGTATACCCCGGCGGGTATAACGGCCAGCAGTGGGAAGCCGGCAGCCAGCCTGCCGCATGCCGGTTGCAAGATACCCCCAGGGGTATTATCGTTGTGGGTAGACCGACGGAGAATCCCCTCCCGGAAACTCCCCCCGCCCAGCGAAAGAGAGCCCCATGCTTATCGAGCGTATTTACGACGAAGACCTCGCCCAGGCCAGCTATTTCATTGGCTGCCAGGCCAAGGGTGAGGCGGTCGTTGTTGACCCGCGCCGCGACATCGCCGTGTACCGCTCCCTGGCCGCGGCCAACGGGATGAAGATCGTGGCCGTCACCGAGACCCACATCCACGCGGACTTCCTGTCCGGCACCCGCGAACTCGCCGCCGCGACCGGCGCCACCGCCTACGTCTCCGGCGAGGGCGGGGACGACTGGCAGTACGGCTTCCAGGCCGAACGCCTCAACGACGACGACGTGATCACCCTGGGCAACATCACCGTCAAGGCCCTGCACACTCCGGGCCACACCCCGGAACACCTGTCCTTTCTGATCACCGACGGCGCGTTCGCCGACACCCCCGGCTATCTGCTCTCCGGTGACTTTGTCTTCTCCGGGGACCTGGGGCGCCCGGACCTGCTGGACGAGGCCGCGGGCGGCATCGACACCCGCTTCGCCGGCGCCAAGCAGCTGTTCGCCAGCCTGCGCGATAAGTTCCTGACCCTGCCCGACCACGTCCAGGTGCACCCCGGCCACGGGGCCGGCAGCGCCTGCGGCAAGGCCCTCGGCGCCATCCCCTCCAGCACGGTCGGCTACGAACGGCTCTACGCCTGGTGGGGACCCTACCTGGCCGCCAACGACGAGGAGGGCTTCATCGCCGAGCTCCTCGACGGCCAGCCCGACGCGCACGCCTACTTCGGCCGGATGAAGCGCGAGAACCGGGAGGGCCCAGCAGTGATGGGCAAACGCGCCCCCCTGAGCGAACTCGCCACCGAAACTGTTGCCCAGGGCCTCGCCGCTGACGCCATGACGTTCGTGGACACCCGCTCGAACGCCGAAGTCCACGAAGGCACCGTCACCGGTTCCCTGAACATCCCCTTCGGCAAGTCCACCGCCAGTTTCGGCGCCTGGGTGGTCAACCCCGAAACCGACAAGAACCCGCTCGTACTCCTGGCCCCCAGCCAGGCCGCCGCGCAGGAAATGTGGGACCACCTGGTCCGCGTCGGCATCGACGACGTCGCCGGCTACGTCACAGGCCTCGAAGGCCTCCCCGCCAGCACCCCCAAGCTCATCCAGCCTGAAGAACTGGATGGCTTTGAGGCCGCGATGGTCCTGGACGTCCGCAACCGCACCGAACACGCCGCAGGACACATCCCCGGCTCCCACCAGCTCAGCGGCGGCCGCGTGATGTGGAACCTGGACCAGCTCCCCTCCGAAGGCACCATCGCGTCCTACTGCCAGAGCGGGGTCCGGAACTCCGTCGCGGCCAGCGCCCTGCGCCGGGCCGGCTACGACGTCGTCGAACTCGACGGCAGCTACGCCGGATGGGCCGCCTGGCAGCAGGCTCGGGAATCTGTTTCCAGCAACTGATCGCGGCACGACCCGAAGTAATTAATTGACAGCGTTGGCGGCGGCCGGGACACCCGGCCGCCGTCGACGCATGTCCCGGACAACTGGAGTTCAGAGATGACGCCCGGCAACACCCCGTCACCGCAAGGCCGCGCAGTCCGGCGGGAACGCCCACAGCGCACCGGCATCACCCTGGGCCTGCGTCAGAACCTGGCCCAGTTCATACTCCTGGTCGCCGTCAATGCCCTAGTCGGCGGCACCCTCGGCCAGGAACGCACCGTGCTGCCGCTGCTGGCGGACCAGGTCTTCCACCTTGACCTCTACACGTCCGCCCTGACCTATATCGTGGCCTTCGGACTCGCCAAGGCCGGCACCAATTACTTCGCCGGCACGCTCTCGGACCGTTACGGCCGAAAACCCGTCCTTGTGACCGGCTGGCTCATCGCCATCCCCGTGCCGCTACTGCTGATCTTCGGAACCTCCTGGGGCTGGATCGTTGCCGCCAACGTGATCCTCGGCATCAGCCAGGGCCTCACCTGGTCCACCACTGTGGTCATGAAGATGGACCTCGTCGGACCCTCCCGGCGCGGCCTGGCGATGGGCCTGAACGAGGCTGCCGGCTACCTCGGCGTCGCCGGGACCGCTCTGGCCACCGGCTACATCGCCACCAACTACGGGCTCCGCCCTGGGCCGTTCCTGCTCGGCGCCGCCTACATCGCCTTGGGACTGGGCCTGTCCGTTCTGGCCGTGAAGGAAACCCGAGGCTACGCCAGAGTGGAGGCCGCCAACCACACGGCCGCCCACGCTGCCGCCCACGGGGAACTAAGCAACCGGGAGATCTTTACCCTCACCAGTTTCCGGGACAAGTCCCTGTCCTCGGTCAGCCAGGCCGGCATGGTCAACAACCTCAACGACGGCCTCGCCTGGGGCCTGTTTCCGCTCCTTTTTGCCGCCGCCGGGCTGAGCATCGAGAAGATCGGCATCCTGGCCGCCGTCTACCCTGCCGTCTGGGGCGCCGCGCAGCTCGTCACCGGAGCCATGTCGGACAAATACGGCCGTAAAAGGCTGATCGTCGGGGGCATGCTAGTCCAGGCCGTAGCGCTCGGCATCGTTGCCCTCGGCACCGGCTTCGGGGTCTGGTTCGCCGCCGCCGCTCTCCTCGGTCTCGGAACAGCCATGGTCTACCCCACCCTACTCGCCGCCATCGGCGACGTCGCCCATCCGCAGTGGCGCGCACGCTCGGTGGGAATCTACCGGCTCTGGCGCGACGGCGGCTTCGCCGTCGGCGCCCTGCTCTCCGGCATTCTCGCGGACGCCTACGGCATCCCCGCTGCCGTCGCCGTCGTCGCGGCGCTCACCGCGTTGTCGGGAATCCTCGTGGCCGTCCGGATGCGCGGCACCGACCACAAACCTGCAATCTAAGGAACCGCCCTGGCACCGGTACGGACCACCAGCACAGGACAATGGGCATGGTGCACCGCATGGCTCGATACCGACCCCAGTCGCATTTCGGCGAAGCCGCCACGACCCCGCGATCCGACCACCAGGAGATCGGCCCCGGCCGCAGCCTTCAGGAGCACCTCCGCGGTATGCCCCTCCTTCACTTCACCGGTGACCGCAACACCGGACCCGGATGCCCGCCGCAGCGCATCAGCGTGCACATTCCGGGCGTTGTCGCCGAAGGCTTCATGGTCCTCAGCCTTGCCAGCGGCATCCCCGAGGAGGGGGTAGTGCCATGCTGTGACAACGTGAACCTGCCCGGCTCTCAGCCGGGCTTCCTGAAGGGCCCATTCCAGAGCTGCCAGTGACGAGTCCGACCCGTCGACCCCAACAACAACCCGGAAGACCGCCTCTGCCGCCATCGAGCCTCCCGCTACGCGTCTGCCTGGCACAACGTCGTGCCGCACGGCCCACGATCCTCCCGCTGCGCAGTGGAATCAAGGGGATAACTCGGCTGGAACCGGACGCGGTGGCGATGCTGCGCCCAGACCGTTGGCGGCCTCAAAACACTCCCTCGAAGGCTGCCTTGGCGCCGGCCCGCGGGGCTGCCGCTCTATCTCGCGGTGAAGTCTTCATCCGCACAAATACCCTAGGGGGTATACTGATGAGACTATCCACTTATGCAAGGGAGCAACCAGATGTGCCGTGCGGTGACATGTAAGAAATGCCAGAAGACCACATGGGCAGGCTGCGGCCAGCACGTCGACCAGGTCATGCGCGGGGTTCCGAGCTCCCAGCGTTGCCGCGGGCACGAGCAGGAAAAGTCGACCGGCAAGGGCTTCTTCGCGAAGCTGTTCGGGCGGTAGGTGGACCCTGCCGGCGCCCAAGCACAGGCGTTGAGGAAGGGAAAGCGCCGGAGGACATGTCCTCCGGCGCTTTTTTCACGTTCCCTGGCGCCCCTCAGGACAGGAGCGCCTGCACAGCGACGTAGGCGGCGATCACCAGCACCAGGATTCCAAAGCCACGCTTGAGGACCCTGTCCGGGATGCCGGTGCCGATCCGCCCTGCCGCGAGTGAGGCGGCCATCGCGGTGACGGCGAAGGCCGCCGTGACGGCCCAGTCGATCTGCAGATCACCCAGGTGGGCGGCGAAGCCGGCGGCCGAGTTGATCACGATGATCACGAGGGAAGTTCCAACGGTCAGCGCCATCGGGAGTCCGAGAGCCAGGGTGAGTGCCGGGACGATCAGGAAGCCGCCCCCGACGCCGAGCAGACCGGTCAGGAACCCGACGACGGCGCCGGTAGCGATTGCCTTGGGCAGGCAGCTGCGCCAGTTGACGCCGCCGCCGGGCAGCGCGCAGGCGCCGCCGACGGATGTCGACGGCATCAGCATCCGGATGCCGGCGAAGACCATGATCGCGGCAAAAGCCAGCAGCAGGACCTTCGGGTCCAGCAACCTGTTGACCATCGCGCCGAGGTAGGCCGTCACGGTGCCTGCGGCGCCGATGATCAGCGCCAGTCTCCAGTTCACCCCGTTCCGCAGCCGGGGCAGCACCGCGACGGCGGAGGATGCGCCGACGACGACCAGCGACGTCGGGATCGCCGCCGCAAGCGGCAGCCCCACGCCATAGACCAGGGCGGGCACGGCGAGGATGGATCCGCCGCCTCCGACCAGGCCCAGCAGGCCACCGACGATCAGCCCGAACGCCGCCGCGGAAATGATCATGCCTTCGCGTCCAGGCTCTTCAGGGCCTGGTGCGCGGTGGGCTCGTTCGCGGAGCGGTTCCACGGCATCTTGGAGAGCATCTGACCCATGGCACAGCTGTTAGTGGCCGCGGAGAACGTCAGGCCGGCACCGATGCCGCCGGCAATTAGGCCTAGTTTGGGCGAGATGAACTTGCTGCCGAGCATGCCGGCAAGGACAAGGGAGCCGGCGGTCATCCGGACCTGGCGTTCCAGGGCCCAGGTGCCACGGCCGCGGACGACGTTCCCGCCGGCGGCCGCGTAGGCGGGGACCCCGCCAGACAGAACGCTGGCACTGGCCAGGCCTACGGCGTCCAGGTGCTTGCGGGCCTGCTCGGCCCGGTTACCGGATTGGCAGACGAGGACCACGCGGGTACCCATCTTGGCCGCGAATTCTTCCGCGTGTTCGCTGAGCATGGACAGCGGCACATGGTACGAGCCATTGATGTGCATGGCATCGAACTCTGCGCCGCTGCGCACATCAATGACCATGAGATCGTCGTGGTTATCTTCCCAGGCCTTCAGGGTCGAGGCATCGATTGACTTGGGAGCGCTAAGAACAGGGGTGGTCGTATTCAAGGAATTCATGATCTCTTTCGGTATTTCTTGGAGCATTTCTTGTGGCGGCCCGCTACTACGCAACGCCCTCCACCGCCCGGTTCGCCACGTCAGGGACACGGTCCGGGCAAATGGAAGCCCGGGCGGCGCTTGGGGGCGCGCCGCCCGGGCAGTCTGGTGGGGTCAGGCGGTCGGGAATCCCGCGGCAGTCCAATCAAGCATTCCGCCGGGCACGGTGTAAGCCGTGTAGCCTGCGGCCGCCAGCTGGTCAGCGGCTGCCGCACTGCGGCGTCCGCTGCGGCACACGGCGATGACCGGACGGGACTTGTCCAGGTCGCTGAGGCGGCCGGCCAGTTCGCCCAGGGCAATGTGCGTGGCACCGGGGATCATGCCTTCGGCGATTTCAGCGGGTTCGCGCACATCCACGATCTGGGCATCGCTGCCGGTCTTGAGCTGTTCCGCGAGCTGCTGCGGGGTGATTTCCATGTGCTGGACCTTTCGGTAGGACTGGCCTGTTGAGCGGCAAAATGTTGAGCGGCAAAATACGGGACCAGGGGTTGCCCGGGAAAGACCCGCGCCGGCGTAGGTCAGGCGCAGGAAAAGTGTGCGGATATCCTCCCGGGCGGCCATCTTTCCCTCTCCATCATGATACCCCCTGGGGTATAAATGCAAACCCGGTGCCGCGCTTGCTGATATACCCCAGGGGGTATAATATTTTGCCATGGCAACCATCGACATTTCCGAGAAAACCTTCAACGACACCATCACCGGCAACGGCATCGTGCTGGTGGACTTTTGGGCAGCCTGGTGCGGCCCGTGCCGGATGTTCGCCCCCACGTTCAGCAAGGCGTCCGACAACCACACGGACGTCGTCTTCGCGAAGGTGGACACGGAGGCCGAGCCCGGCCTCTCCGCCGCCGCCCGCATCACCTCCATCCCCACCCTGATGGCCTTTAGGGACGGGATCCTCGTCTTCTCGCAGCCCGGGGCAATGAACGCGGCCGGGCTGGAACAGCTCATCACCGCCATCAAGGACCTGGATATGGACGAGGTCCGGGCGAAGATGGCAGCCGCCCCGGCGTCGTAGGGATCAAGCGGCCCCCAGCCATTGCCTGGGCGATCGCCCTCGCATGCTCGTACTGACGATCCGCGGGTCCGGAAGTCTGCAGCCGTTCTGGCTGGGTCGGATGGCATACGCCGTTTTCGCTCCCGGGCCGGACCGGCATTACGCGAGCCATTGAGCACCGAGCCAAAGCGGGCCTCCCGTTGTGTCCCCGGGCCGATGGGCCTAAAGTTGCGGTCTGCCCACTGCGCGCCCGCCCGCCGCTGAACATGCGCCGGATCAGGTGCCGGACAGGGCGTCCAACCGTTCCCGTTGAGGAGATATCTATGGAAACCCGCACACTCGGTTCACTCACCGTCTCAGCCCTGGGATTGGGCTGCATGGGCATGAGCGAGTTCTACGGCCACGGCGAGGACAACGAGTCCATCGCCACCATCAAGGCGTTTCTCGACGCCGGCGGAAGCCTGCTCGACACCGCTGACATGTATGGCCCTTTCACCAATGAGGAGCTTGTGGGCCGGGCCATCGCGGGCCGGCGCGACGACGTCGTCCTGGCCACCAAATTCGGCAACGAACGGCGGCCCGACGGATCCTGGGTGGGCATCAACGGCTCCCCCGACTACGTGCGCGCCGCTTGCGATGCCAGCCTGCAGCGGCTGGGCGTGGACCACATCGACCTGTACTACCAGCACCGGGTGGACAAGACCGTCCCGATCGAGGAAACCGTCGGGGCCATGGCTGAGCTGGTCCAGTCCGGCAAGGTCCGGCACCTTGGCCTGTCCGAGGCCAGCGCCGACACCGTGCGCCGGGCCCACGCGGTGCACCCCATCACCGCCCTGCAGACCGAATACTCGCTGTGGGAGCGCGAGCCGGAGACCAAGGTCTTCCCTGTCCTCGCCGAGCTCGGCATTGGTTTTGTGCCCTACAGCCCGCTGGGCCGTGGATTCCTGACCGGCCAGTTCCGCAGCCCCGAGGACTTTGCCGCAGACGATTTCCGCCGGCACTCCCCGCGCTTCCAGGGCGAGAACTTTGACCGCAACCTGCAGCTCGTGGACCGGGTCAAGGAGTTGGCGGACGCGAAGGGCTGCACCCCGGGGCAGCTGGCACTGGCCTGGCTGCTGGCCCAGGGCGAGCACATCGTTCCCATCCCCGGCACCAAGAAGGTCAACCGGCTGCGGGAGAACCTGGGCGCTGCCGACGTCGAACTCTCCGCCGAGGACCTGGCCCGCCTGGACGAACTGGCTCCGGCCGGGGTGGCAGCCGGAGCGCGGTACCCGCACATGGACTCGATCGACGTCTAAACCGGCCGTTCGACAGCCAACGCGGGGTCACTTACGGCCCGTCCGGGGCCTCCGGATGGGCCGTAAGTGACCCCGCGTTGCTTGGGTGGTTAGTGTCCGGACGCGGCGAGCTCGGCCAGCAGCTCGGCCTTGCGCTCCTCGCTCGCGAAGGAGGACCGGATCGAGTTCGCGGCCATCCGGACGCAGTCGAACTCGGACAGGCCGATCACCGATTTCAGCTGCGCGAAGTTGTCGTCCACGTACCCGCCGAAATACGCCGGGTCATCCGAGTTCACGCAGACGTTCAGCCCCGCCGCGAGCATCGCCGGCAGCGGGTGCCCGGTCAGGGCGTCCACCGCGCGGAGCCTGACGTTGGACAGCGGGCACACGGTCAGCGGCATGAGCTCGTCCACCAGCCGTTCCACGAGCTCCGGGTCCTCCATGCAGCGGATGCCGTGATCGATCCGCTCCACGTCGAGGAGGTCCAGCGCGTCGATGATGTACGACGGCGGGCCCTCCTCGCCGGCGTGCGCGATCCGGTGCAGCCCGGCGTCCTTGGCCCGGGCGAAGAGCCGCTCGAATTTGGCCGGCGGGTTGCCCACCTCGGCGGAATCGAGCCCGATGCCGGCGATCGGGGCGCCCATGGCGAGCAGCTGCTCCAGCACCTCGAGAGCGGAGTCCTCGGTGAGGTCGCGCAGGAAGGCCGCGATCAGGAGGGTGGAGATGCCGAACTCTTCGCGGGATCCGGCCAGCACCGAGGCCACGCCGTTGACGCACGTCTCCAGCGGTATCCCGCGGGACAGGTGGGCCTGCGGGTCCAGCATGATCTCCGCGTGCCGGACCCCGGCGAGCGCCGCCCGGGCCAGGTAGGCGCGGGTCATGTCGGCGAAGTCCTGCTCCGTCTGCAGCACGGCCATGTTGGCGTAGTACAGGTCCAAAAAGGACTGCAGGTCAGTGAATTCGTAGCGCGAACGCAACTCGTCCAGGTCCGCATAGGGCAGTGCGATCCCGTTGCGTTCGGCCAGCGCGAAGATCAGCTCCGGTTCCAGCGTTCCCTCGATATGCAGGTGCAGCTCGGCGACCGGGAGCGGGAGCGGTTCGCCCGCCTCCGGCTCTTCCGGTTCTTCCGGCTGTTCCGCTGTCAACTGGGCATCGCCGTCGTGTGTTTCCATCCGGTAAGGATATGCCCGGCGCTCCCCGGAGCGGATAGAGTCGAACCAATGCAAAGTAAACAGCATGCTTCCCATTTGCCGCGCCCGGCCGGCCGGGACCTCATTCCTGATCTCGCTCCAGGCAATCCGACGGACGGTTTTGTCCGGGTGCGCGGCGCCCGTGAGAACAACCTGCGCAACGTGGACGTGGACGTGCCCCGCGACGCAATTGTCGCCTTCACCGGCGTCTCCGGCTCGGGCAAGTCCTCCCTCGCGTTCGGCACCATCTATGCCGAGGCGCAGCGCCGCTACTTCGAATCCGTGGCCCCCTACGCCCGCCGGCTCATCCAGCAGGGCCACAACCCCAAGGTGGAAATGATCACCGGGCTGCCGCCCGCCGTCGCGCTCCAGCAGCGCCGCGGGACGCCGAGTTCGCGCTCCACGGTGGGCACCCTCACCACGCTGTCCAACTCTTTGCGCATGCTCTTCTCCCGCGCCGGCAGCTATCCGGACGGCGCCGGCCCGCTGGACTCGGACGCTTTTTCGCCGAACACGGCCGCCGGCGCGTGCCCGGAGTGCCACGGCCTGGGGATCGCGCACACCGTCACCGAGTCCTCCCTGGTCCCGGACACTTCGCTGAGCATCCGCGACGGCGCCATCGCCGCCTGGCCCGGGGCCTGGCAGGGCAAGAACCTGCGCGACATCCTCACCCACCTGGGCCACGACGTCGACACCCCCTGGCGGAAGCTGCCCAAAAAGGACCGCGACTGGATCCTGTTCACCGAGGAACAACCCGTGGTGGAGGTGACGCCCCAGCGCGACCGCGTGGCCAAGCCGTACAAGGGCCGGTTCTGGAGCGCCAGGAGCTATGTGCTGCATACGCTCGCCGATTCCAAGAGCACCACAATGCGCGAGAAGGTGCTGCGCTTCATGGAAACCGGCCCGTGCCCGGTCTGCAGCGGCAGCGGCCTGACCCCGGCCGCGCTCGCCGTCACCTTCGCCGGGCACACCATCGCCGAGCTCAACGCCGTCCCCATGACCGAACTGGCGGACATCATCCGCCCCACCACCGAACTCACGGAGGCCGGCACCGCCTCCCGGAAGCAGTCCTCCGGCGAGGGCAACGAGGTGGCCGTCGCCATCACCCGCGACCTCCTGCAGCGCGTCACGGTGCTGCTGGACCTCGGCCTGGGCTACCTGGCGCTGGGCAGGTCCACGCCCACGCTCTCCCCCGGGGAAATGCAACGGCTCCGGATCGCCACCCAGCTCCGCTCCGGGCTGTTCGGCGTGATCTACGTGCTGGACGAGCCCTCCGCCGGACTGCACCCCGCCGACGCCGAGCCCCTCCTCGCAGTCCTGGACCAGCTCAAGTCCTCCGGCAACTCGGTGTTCGTGGTGGAACACAACATGGACATCGTCCGCCGCGCCGACTGGCTGGTGGATGTCGGTCCCCGCGCCGGTGAAGGCGGTGGCGAGGTGCTTTACAGCGGCCCCGTGGCCGGCCTCGCCGCGGTGGACGCGTCCGTGACCCGGCCGTTCCTGTTCCCGGACGGTTCGGCGGATTCGGGCGACGGCGGCGTCCGCCACAGCGCGGACGACGGCGCCCGTTCCGCCGCCAGCGGTACCCGGCGGGAAGCTGCCGGCTGGCTGGAACTGCGCGGCATCAGCCGCCACAACCTGCGCGAACTCGACGCCGACTTCCCGCTCGGCGTGCTGACCGCGGTCACGGGCGTCTCCGGCTCCGGCAAGTCCACGCTGGTCAGCCAGGTCCTGGCCGAGGTGGTCGGCGCCAGGCTGCACCCGGAGCCAGACGCTGCCAAGACCCCCGAGGACCTGGAGGCCGACGCCGGTGAGTCCACCGGGCCGCTCTGTGTCGGACCGGTCTCAGGCCTCGACCAGCTGGACCGGCTCGTCAAGGTGGACCAGAAACCGATCGGCCGCACTCCGCGCTCCAACCTCGCCACCTACACCGGCCTCTTCGACGCGGTCCGCAAGGAGTTCGCGGCCACGGACGAGGCCAGGGCGCGGGGCTTTGGTGCCGGCCGCTTCTCCTTCAACGTTGCCGGCGGCCGCTGCGAGACCTGCCAGGGCGAGGGCTTCGTCGCCGTCGAACTGCTGTTCCTGCCCGGCAGCTACGGCCCCTGCCCCGAGTGCCATGGCACGCGCTACAACCCGGAAACCCTTGAGGTGACGTACCAGGGCAAAAACGTGGCGGAGGTGCTGGGCCTGACGGTCAATGCCGCCGCAGAGTTCCTCGAAGGGGTACCGGCAGCGGCGCGCAGCCTGCAAACACTGCGCGAGGTGGGCCTGGGCTATCTCCGCCTCGGCCAGCCGGCAACCGAGCTCTCCGGCGGCGAGGCCCAGCGCATCAAACTCGCCACCGAACTGCAGCGTGCCCAGCGCGGCCACTCCCTCTACCTGCTGGACGAGCCCACCACCGGCCTGCACCCGGCCGACGTCCAGCTCCTCATGGCCCAACTGCACCGGCTCGTGGACGCCGGCAACACCGTCATCGTGGTGGAACACGACATGGATGTGGTGGCCGCAGCGGACTGGGTGATCGACCTCGGCCCGGCCGGTGGCGACGCGGGCGGCGAGATCGTGGCGATCGGGACCCCGGCCGCCGTCGCGGGCTCCACGGCGAGCCGGACGGCTCCGTACCTGGCCGCAATGCTCGGAAGCTGATCCACGCGGGCCGCGGGCGTCGGCGTCACTGCGGGCCGGGGCGCGGGCGTCGGCGTCGATGCGGGCCGGATGATAACGGCAGAAGCAGGGAAAGTAACGTCTTGATAACGGCACGGGGCTGACTTAGCCTAGTGTCCATGCCCGGCAACCGGGTATTGCATGCCCGGTGCTACCACCACCAGATACTGCCCGACCGGTAGACACCGCTATGACCTCTATTGTCAGGGGCGGGCAGTGGCGTAAAAACGTCCGGGGACGGACCGAGCGCTGGTGGGCCTCAGGAGCATCTAAACCATGAAGAAATCAACCTATGGCACTGCCGCGCGCCGCGGCGTCACTTTTGCGGCCGTCTCAATTGCAGGCGTCGCCCTGTCCGCCTCGGCCGCGAACGCGGCCGTACCGGCCACAGCCCCCGCCTCCACGTGGGACTCACTGGCCCAATGCGAAAGTGGCGGGAACTGGGCCACCAACACAGGAAACGGATACGCGGGCGGGCTGCAATTCAGCGCCAGCACGTGGGCTGCCCATGGCGGCACGGGATCTCCGGCCAATGCCAGCCGTGCGCAACAGATCGCCGTCGCCGAGAAAGTGCAGGCCAGCCAGGGCTGGGGCGCGTGGCCAGCCTGCGCCGCCAAGCTGGGACTGCGCGGCGGCGCCGCGGCGCCGCAGAGTGCGGCCACGTCACAGCGGCCCGCCGCGATTCCCGTCGCAGCCAAGGCTCCCGCCAGATACGCCCCTAAAACAGCCGTGCCGGCACCCCGCCACGTTGCACCGGTGTCCCTAAGCGGCCAGACCTACACCATCCGGAGCGGCGAAACCCTGAGCACGATCGCCGGGAAGCTCAACATCGCCGGAGGCTGGCACGCGCTGGCCGACGCCAACACGGCGACCATCAGCAACCCCCATCTGGTGTTCCCGGGCCAAATGCTGCAGCTGCCCGCATAGGGCGGTTACAGCACTTGGCGTACAGCACGACACACAGCACGACGCCGGAGCGATCCCGCAAGGGGAGGCTCCGGCGTCGTGGTGCTTCAGTGAGCTGTGCGGACTCAGACGTGCGGGCTCAGGCGGCCTGTGGGATTTCGCGGATAATCCGCACTTTCCAGGCGGCGTCGTCGCTCGTGTCCAGCAGGGCCACTGTGCCCATGGCCAGATGCAGCGCTACCCGTTTCGCGGCGAGGAGCTCAAGGTAAAGGCTTTCGTTCATCCGGGCCGGGGCGTCAATGACGTACTTCACGGCGTCGCGGACTTTGCGGTAGTTGGCGCTCCGCTCCCGGTGAAGGTGCAATTCCAGCATCCGGCGCTGCTTGATCCTGGGCTCGTGGCGGTTCAGCCAGGACACCGCGGCGTGGACGGCTACCACCAGGGTCAGTGAGATGACGTAGATCTCCCAGCCGCTCGAGAGCAGGAACAGGGGCAGGTTGGCGATCGCCACCGCGGCGATGAAGAGGCGGAGGGCCACCAGGCGCCGCATGGTGAGGGCCACGCCGGCCATAGCCGCGCGGAATCCGCGCTGCTCGTCGCGGGCGGCAACCGGATCCAGCGTGAATTCCTCCAGCACCACTATCCCGTGGGCGTCGGGGCTGAGCATTTGTCCGTACCTGGGCACGAACGGCGCCGGTGCCACCCTTACTGTTGGTGGCTCTGCTGTAAAAGGCAAGGCAGTAATGGGCTCCGCTGACTTAGGCTCTGCTAGAGATGGTTCTGCTGAATAGGGCTCTGCTTGATAAGGCTCTGCTTGATAAGGCATGGGCGTGTCTTCCGTGGCGGCGGGAGTGGTTCATGTTATTTTAGCCGCTCTCCAGCACGCCTGTCTGCCCTGTTCCGTCATGTGAGCACCCTCACCGCCGCGCGCCAGCAATTGGCGCATTTGGTCCGTGGCCTCAAACTGGAGAGATGCAGACTTTCCTCCCCTTCCCTGATTTCCAGCAGAGCGCCGCGGTTTTGGACCGTGTGCGGCTCGGCAAGCAGCGCGTCGAAGCGCTGCAGATCCTGCGTGCGCTGGTGATCCCGGAGTACGGCTGGCAGTCGCACCCGGCGATCAGGATGTGGATGGGGTACGTTCCTGCGCTGACCATGTACGGCCTGGCCATAGTGGATGAATGGACGGCCCGCGGCGGCGAGGACACCATGCGCGAGAAAATCATGGAGTTCGCCCCGCAGGCGGCCCACCCCGACTACGCCGCCAAGATCCCGATGCCGCCATGGCTTGGCAATGCGGATTTCCACCTCAGCCACCGGTCCCGGTTGATCGCCAAGGATCCGCGGTTCTACACAGAGGTATTCCCCGGCACGGACCCGGACCTGGAGTACATCTGGCCCGAACCGAAGCACGAGCTGGTGCCCGAGGATCCAGCCGGGGACCGCATGTGGGTCCTGCGCCTGCCCCTGGGCGACACCGAGCCCGCACAGCTGAAAACTGTCAGCCTGCCGCCTGTTGGCCGCAGCAAGGTCCCCGCGGACGACGACTACCAGTTCGTTTACGCCGACTCAGGCTCGCGCCGTCCCAGCAAGGTGCGCAAGCTGCCCCCGAAGCAGCTCGTCAAGAAGCCCACCCGCAAGCGCCAGCAGCAGGAGGAGGCGTTCACCACCCTGCCCGGCAACTCCGTGGTTGCCATCCCGGTCAACGACGGCGCCGCCTTCGCCGTCGGCAAGGTCCTGGGCCGTCCGATCACGGTTGATGGCCAATTCGCACGCAACTTCCAGGTCGACGAGATCGTGGACCGCTCCGCCTTCGATTACCCTGCCCTGATGCAGGATCCGCGGGCGTTCTTCCCGATCCCGGCGAGGTAGCAAAGGGCCGCACTGAACGACGCCGGGCGGCCCCGGGCGTCGGGTCGGATACTTCAGCCGCAATTGGAGGTTCAAGATTTTCTCAAGCCTGTCCGTGGCGCTTCCCGAAGGCTGGCAGACTGGCTTCATGACTGTTCTGCTGGCCGGTTGCGGCGATCTTGGCACCGAGGCCGGGCTGCGTTTCGCGGCGGCTGGCCACCGCGTGGTGGGGTGGCGCCGCTCGCCGGAGAAACTCCCTGCCGCCATCGAGGGAGTCGCCGCTGACCTGGGCTCCGCTGAGCTGCCGCCCATCCCGGCGGACACCACCGCCGTCGTCGTCGCGATTGCCGCGGATTCCCCGACTGAGGAGGCGTACCGTGCCGCCTACGTGGACGGGCTGTCGAACGTCCTGGACGCGGTCCTCGCCTCCGGGGCAAACGTCCGCCGGGTCCTGTTTGTGTCTTCGACCGCCGTCTACGGAGATGCCGGCGGCGGCTGGATTGATGAACGCACGACGCCGGAACCCGGCGGGTTCTCGGGCCGCATCATCCGCGAAGCAGAGGAACTCCTCCACGGCCGCCTGCGCGGCACCGGCATCACCCCCGTAGTGCTGCGGCTCGGTGGAATCTACGGCCCCGGCCGGACGCGATTGATCGACCAGGTACGCGGCGGAACCGCGGTCATTCCTGCTGTTTCGCGTTTCACCAACCGGATCCACCGCGACGACGCCGCCGCCGCGATCGTCCATCTGTGCACCATGGGCACGGTTCCGGCGGCGGTCTATCTGGGCGTGGACAATGAACCGGCCGAACTCGGCGACGTGCTGGAATTCCTGGCCGCGGAACTGGGACTCCCTGCGCCGACGGCAGAGTCCACTGGTGCAGCGGCGGGCGGCACCACCGGCACATCGGCGTCGGGCGGCACCACCGGCACATCGGCGTCGGGCGGCAAAGCGGCGGGCGGCGAACCCTCCCGGGGCGGAAATAAGCGGGCCAGCAACGGGCTGCTCCGCAGCACCGGTTTCGAGTTTCAATACCCCAGTTTCCGAGAAGGCTACCGAGCCGTTCTCGCGGGTATCGGCGCCCGGCACCCCTAAAGTTTGAATCTCACCGCCCACTTCTCTGAGGGGAACCATGGATTTTCAGCACATTATCGAGTCGGTCGGGGGCTTCATGGACTTCGCCGGTGTGGCCGTCATGGTGGTCGGCGCCCTCGTCTCTATCCCCTTGGCGCTGCGCGGATTCCAGCCGGAACGCCAGCCGGCGGGCTCCGCACCGCTCTCCGTGTACCGCTCGTACCGGCAACTGCTGGGCCGCTCCATCCTCCTCGGGCTCGAGCTGCTCGTCGCGGCCGACATCATCCGTTCGGTCGCCGTCGCGCCGACCTTCGAGGGCGTCGGCGTGCTGGCCATAATTGTGCTCATCCGGACCTTCCTGAGCTTCTCGCTCGAGCTGGAAATCACCGGACGCTGGCCCTGGCAGACTCAGCGCGAGGGATCACCTGACTCTTCCGCGGCAGGCTGAAACCCTTCCGGCTGGCACGGTGCCCCGCTAGGCTCGCGGCATGACAGACCACGCGCGTTCCCGTGCCTCCAAAGCCACCGAGCTGCTCCATCTCCACCACGCACCGGAAATTCTCCAACTCGTCAACGTCTGGGACGCGATCACCGCGAAGGTGGTTGCCGGCGTTCCGGGGACCAAGGCATTGGCCACGGCCAGCCACTCCATCGCTGCGTCGCGCGGGTACGAAGACGGCGAGAACATCCCGGTGGACGAAATGATCGCCGCCGTCGGGGTGATTGCCGCCGCCACGTCGCTGCCCGTCAGTGCTGATCTCGAAGCGGGCTACGGCAATCCCGGCGAAACTGTTCGCAAGGCGATTGGCGTCGGCGCTGTCGGAGCCAACATCGAGGACCAGATGCGCCCGCTCGCCGACGCCGTTGAACAGATGAGCGCTGTAATCCGCGCCGCCGAGGCCGAGGGCATCGACTTCGTCCTCAACGCCCGCACCGACGCCTTCTTGAAGGGCAAGGACCGGGACCCTTCTGCGGTGCTTGCGGACGCCATTGAGCGCGGCCGGGCCTTCCTCGACGTCGGTGCGACCGCGGTGTTCGTGCCGGGCCTGCTGGACGAGCCGACTGTCACCGCGTTGGTGGAAGGCATTGGGTGGAACAAGATCTCGGTCATCAATGTGCCCGGATCCTTGGCACCGGCCAAATTGCAGGAACTTGGCGTGGCGCGCATTTCCTACGGCCCGTGGACCCAGCGCGTGGCGCTGACAGCGTTGGCCGATGCGACGGCGGCAGTATTGGCCGGTGGAGCCCTTCCGGAGGGCACCCGGGCATTGAACTGACCCTGCTTCCGCGAACCTTTGCCGATGCCAAGTGACTCCGCCGGCCGACCGATTCTCATGGTGCCGACTGGCTCGTACACTGCTGACCGAAGACCCTGCCGACTGAAGGGAGCTGATCCGATTGGGCGTTGATCTGTGGCCGGCTGCACCCGAGCTTCCGGCGCCAATCATCATGGACCAGCGTTGGCTGGATGCCGTCTTCCTGCACTGGCGCATTCCTGAGGCAGTGGCGGCGCGGTTCATGCCACCGGGCGTCGCGCCGGATGTGTTCGACGGGTCCGCGTGGGTGGGGCTAATCGGCTTTCGTATGCAGGGTGCCGGAGTTGGTCGCGGTCCCGGCATCCCCTATTTCGGAAGCTTCAACGAGATCAACGTACGCCTCTACTCCCGCGAGCCGGACGGCACCCGCGGTGTCGTTTTCCGCAGCCTCGATGCCTCACGCTTGGCGGTGGTGCTGGCCGCGCGGGCGGCCGGGATACCTTATGTGTGGTCGCGGGCGAGCTACGTGGGTGCCGATGGATTTACCGGATCGGCGTCGGCTGGGTATTCCGTGCGACGCTTTCGAGGCGGCACCCGGAGCGATTTCTCGGTCGTCCCAGAGCCCGACGTCGCAGCCACCGACGCGCTGTCGATCCACCTCACGGCGCGGTTCGGTCTGCATTCACGGTTCAGGGGCAGGACCATCTATGTGCCCAACACGCACAGTGCATGGCCGCTGTACCGCGCGCAGCTGTTCGGCCTTGAGGACCAACTCGTGCGCGCCGCGGGAATCGAAGTGGCCGGGCCACCCGAATCCGTACTTTTCTCGCCCGGAGTTCACACGCAGTTTGGCCGCCCACGGGTCCTGCACAGCACGATGTGAAACCTGCCTGATCGCCCGTCGATCCGTGGGCAGGTGGCGCCGCGGTCTGAGAGTGATCACGCACGGTGCCCTCCTAAAATTGTCGGAGCCCTCAAATAGACTCGAGCCATGGAAGCCGTCAGGGATTTCATCAGGGATTTCACCGCCTGCGGGGACGAGGCGGAGGGCACGGACCGGGGTGCAGCCCCGGTCGGGCAATCCGGTATGGACGCCGCCCTGGCCGCGCTGCGGGCGGTGGGTTCGACGGCCGCGGAGGATGCGGGGTCGTGGGGCTTCCGGGCCGCGTCGGACTTCGCCGGCGGCGTGGAGGAAGTCTCCCGCGCGGTGGAGTATCTGCAGCTCGTCGCGGCGGCCGCCGTGGACCGGACCAGGAAGCAGTCCGCGGCCGCGGCCGCGGGGGTCGCGGCGGGGGCGGTCACCGGGTGGACCACCGGCTGGCGTGAGAGCGGCGGCGGGTGGCAGACCGGCGCACCCGGAACCGCGGAACCCGCCGGCGCCTCCTTGGCCTCGGCTCCCGCGGGCAGGTCTGTTGCGGCGGCGCCCGCCGGCACCCCCGGAACGGGTGAGCCGGCCGCGCCGGAATCGGTGCTGGATGACGGGTACCGGAACACGGTGGAGTTCCTGCGGGCGCGGCTGCGGATCAGCGCCGCGGAGGCCAGGCGCCGGCTCTGCCTGGCCGACACGCTGCTGCCCCGGCAGGGACTCGCCGGCCGGCCCATCCCGCCCGTGCACCCGGAGCTCGGAGCCGCCGTCGCGGCCGGCGAGGTCGCCTCCCGCGCCGCGACCGTCATCACGCTCGCCCTGGACCGGGTCCGGCACAGCTGCCTCCCGGAGGCCGTCGCGGCGATGGAGCACGCCCTGACCCGCACCGCGGCCGAGAACGACGCCGACTTCCTGGCCCGGGTCAGCCGCAGCTGGGCCGAGGCACTGGACCAGGACGGCGCCGAACCCTCCGAGGAACTGCTCCGCCAGCTCCAGGGCGCCTTCCTCCGCAAACCCCGGCACGGCCTGCAGCACCTGGAAATCTTCGCCACCACGGACCAGTTCGAACACCTGATCACCGTGATGAACACCGCCACCAACCCCCGCACCGGCCC
>NZ_JBFTSL010000029.1:0-48868 GCF_056400005.1 Arthrobacter sp. 01L42
ATCGCGACGTGGACGTAGTCGTAACCGATTCCGCGTCCCTTGACCTGCTCCGAGCGGCCGTGGGCCCGCCAGCCGCCACCTTCCGGGATGCGTCCGAGCTTCTTGACGTCCAGATGGACCAGTTCCCCGGGCCGTGCCCGTTCGTACCGGTTCGCCGTTGTCCTGGCCGCGCGGATCGGGGCGCCGGTCAGCGGATCGCAGTCTGCCAGCCGCGGAACCCCGTGCCGGTGCAGGAYCCGGGACACSGTSCGGGCCGGGACGCCGGTGARCGCAGCGATCCKCAGCGGMCCGAAYCGTAACGACCGCCGGGCGTCCAGGACGGCYTGCTCACGKTCGGMRCTCGTCCGGGCCGGTGATGACCTCGGCCGGCTYGARCGGTCKSGMAGMCCGGCYGCGCCCTCGGCSCGGAAKCGTCKGAYCCACCGGTACGCGGTCTGCCGGGACACGCCCAGCTCCGCAGCGATATGRGCGACCGGGCGRCCKGCGGYCACCCGGTCMACGATCAGGAGTCTTCCATGAACTGTCAGMCGGGCATTAACGTGGGACACGAGGACCTCCGAGCGCAAAGTGTGTGAACTAGACAGCTCCACTTAGCCCGGAGGTCCTCCTCGTTTTCAAGCCCCGGGTGTCAACAACGTCCCGGCTCAGTACACCTAGGCGGCATTGCATGGCTGCAGCCAGCCGACTTCGGCCTGGGGCGCGGCGCTGAGCAGCACTGTCCCGACCGGGAGCCTGACCGGTTTGGCTCCCATCGCGACGGCGACAAAGAGTGCCATCTAGCCGTGGCAATCCACTGTGAATACGACGTCCGGAGAACCGGAAGAAAAATGAAAGCGGACGCTCTGGTTCGGGGCAGCCCCTTTGCTAACAAGCGTTGTTTTCTCGTCGTCCAGCGTCAGTTGGCCGGAAGTGGCTCGGACGAGCAGAAGATCAAGGTGAACAACGTATTGATTGCCTAATGAGCCGGTCCCAGTGCCGTGAATGTTGAAGCTCGTCTTAAACGAGCCGTCGGCATTGGGCTTATCCAGCACGCGGGCTTTCCCCGTGAACTGGACAAGTTCCCCCGTGCAAGTGTTGAAAAGCCCACCTACAGCTTGTGTATGACTTACCTCAGCTGGCGCAGCAGTAGAAGGACCGGCCGGAATCATCAGTACTGCGGCAAGTGCCGTTGCCGCGTACAGGTATCCACTTTTACGCATTTTTGGCTCCTTATTTGACGTCGCCAACTTTGGCGGACCGCCTCACTCCAGAAGCCGCTAATGCTGTAGGTTCGCCGGTTGGTAGGAAGGGGAACGCTAGTCGTGTGCCGATTTCAATGTCTAGTCTTGACAAGGCTGCAAAAGTGAAAGTTGGCCGTCTCCGTCTCCCAAGGCAGCGTGGAGGGCCCCTTTCGCATGCCCCGGTCGCCTCAGCCCCTAAGCACCCACGCCGCGTTGTTGGGCTGCAGCCAGCCGTCCTCGGCCAGCGGTTCGGCGTTGAGCAGCACGGTGCCAGCCGGGAGTCTGACCGGCGCGGTTCCCATCGCGACGGCGACCAAGAAGTGCTCGTTGCGTTCGCAGATGAGGAGGTTTCCGGCCTCGACCCGCCAGCTGCCGCCGTCGTCCGCGGTGAAGACCTCGTTCTTCCACAACTGACGGCGCAGCTCCAGTGCCGCCTTGGTCAGGTTCATGGCGGACTCCGGGTCCTGCCGCTGGAGTTCGATTGCGTGCGCGCCCCAGCCCGAGGGGATCGGGAGCCACGGTTCCGCGGCGGGTTCACCGAGCGAGAAGCCGTGGTTCGCCGCCGCCTCCTCTGTCCATGGCAGCGGCAATCGGGCGCCGTCGCGGCAGACTCCGCCGCGGGCCCACATCGGATCCACCCGGGCCTCCACCGGGACGTCGACCTCGGGCAGCCCGAGCTCTTGGCCCTGGTAGATGTAGGCCGCGCCGGGCAGTCCGAGCAGAGCCACGAGTGCCGCCCGGGCTCGGACGCTGCCGAGCTCGCCGCCGTCGAAGCGCGTGACGGAACGGACGATGTCGTGGTTTTCCAGCGCCCACGTGGGGGCAGCGCCGTGAAGCTGCCGGGCGGCTTCGAGCTCGTTGCCGACGGCGGCCCACGCCTCCGCATCCCAGCCAAGCTTCACGAACGCGAACGCGAAGGCCTGCTGCATCTCATCGGCCCGTGTGTAGCGGGCCGCGCGGGCGGGCTCTAGATTGACCTCACCCACGAGTAGCCGATGCGGCTCATACTTCTCGGCGAGCGTGCGCCAGCGGCGGTAGACCTCGTGGACGTCCTCCTGGTCCGAGACCTGCGGGTTGGACCGCAGCCCGTCCACCACCCCGCCCGTGGAGGGCGAGTCCGGCAGCCCGTCGGCCTTGAACAGCGCATGCGCGACGTCGATCCGCAGCCCGTCCACGCCCTTGTCGAACCAGAAGCGGAGCACGCCGTCGAAGTAATCGCCGACGGCGGGGTTGCGCCAGTTCCAGTCGGGCTGCCCGGCCGAGAAGAGGTGCAGATACCAGTCCGTGTCCGTCTCGGACTCCGGGTTGGCTCGGCTCCAGGCCCGGCCGCCAAAGACGCTCTGCCAGTTGTTCGGCGGGACGTCGGCGGTGGAGCCTTCAACGAAGTGGAACATGTCCCGCTCCGGCGAGCCCGGCCCGGCCGCGAGGGCCACCTGGAACAGCGGGTGCTCCGAGGAGCAGTGGTTGGGGACGACGTCGAGCAGGACCCGCAGCCCCAGCGCGTGCGCGTCAGAAAGCAACGCATCGAACTGCTCCATGGTGCCGAACAACGGGTCCACGCCGCAGTAGTCCGTGACGTCGTAGCCCTGGTCCACCTGCGGGGAGGGCTGGAACGGGGTCATCCAGATGCCGTCGACGCCGAGGGCGGCGATGTACGGTAGCCGGGCGATCAGCCCGGCGAGGTCGCCCACGCCGTCGCCGTCGCCGTCGGCGAAGGAGCGCGGGTAGACCTCGTAAATGACGGCCGACTGCCACCACTCGGGGACCGGCGCGATCGTGGTTTCCTCTACAGTGCTCATTTGCTCGCGCCCGCGGTGAGGCCTTCGACGATCCGCCGCTGGAAGATCAGCACCATAATGACCAACGGTACGGTGACGATCACACCGGCGGCCATCTGCTCGCCGAAGGGCGCCTGGAATTCGGTGGCGCCAGCGAACTTGGAGATCGCCACCGTGGCGGTCTGGATCTTGGGGTCGTTGATCATGGACAGCGCGATGATGAATTCGTTCCAGCTGTGGATGAAAGTCAGGATCGCGGTGGTGAAGACGCCCGGCGCGGCGAGCGGGAGAAGAACCCGGCGGAACGCCTGCCACTTGGTGCAGCCGTCGATCATGGCGGCTTCCTCAAGGTCGAACGGCAGGGCCTTCATGAACGTGGTGAGGTTCCAGACCGCCAGCGGGATCGCGAAGGACAGGCTGGGCACGATCATCGCCTGGTAGGTGTTGATCCAGCCGAGGTCCGTGAAGAGGCGCAGCAGCGGCACCACCACGGAGATGCCGGGGAACATCGACGTCGCGATGATCACGCCCAGGATCACCGACTTGAAGCGGAAGTTCAGCCGCGAGATCGCGTACGCGGCGAACACGCCGAGCAGCAGCGCGAACACCGTGGTGGTGCCGGCCACGATCAGGGAGTTCAGCAGGGCCTGGCCGAACATGGTGGAGCCGTCGAACACCTTGGCGTAGTTCTCCAGCGAGAACGGCGCCGGCAGCAGGGTGTTGTCGAAAATGTCGGCAGTGCGGCGGAGGCTGGAGACCAGCATCCAGTAAAACGGCGCCAGGCAGTAGGCGAAGATCAGCGCCAGGCCCAGGTACACCGAGTAGGAGCGCCAGGTGCGCGGCGCTTTCGGCTTACCGGAGCGGCCGACGGCGGTGGATGCGTCGGGCGCGCCGGCTCCGGAGGCGCCCGGGGCGCCGGAGTCGGTGGCGGCGTTGCGGAGGTCAGAGATGGTCATCGGGTGGCCTCGGCCTTCTTCTGTTCAGCGATTGCCTGGTCAGTGTTCGCCTGGGTACGGGTTGCCTTGGTGCGGGACTTCTTCGAGAGCAGCTTCAGTTCCTTGGCGCCGGTGACGTCGGCGCCGAGGACCTTCACGAACACGATCGCGACGACGGCGACGTACAGGAAGAGCATGATCGCGAACGCGGAGGCGGAGCCGTAGCGGAGCTGGTTGGATTCGTCCCACGCGAGCATGGAGAGGGTTTCCACGGATTCCTTGCCGGGGCCGATCAGCACGAAGGGGAGATCGAACATGCGCAGGGCGTCGAGCATGCGGAACAGCACGGCGACCAGCAGGGTGGGCTTGACCAGCGGGAGGGTGATGGAGCCGAGCTGGCGCCACCAGCCGGCGCCGTCGATCTTGGCCGCTTCATAGACCTCGCCGGGGATGACCTGCATGCCGGCGAGGACCAGGAGGCCGATGAACGGGGCGGTCTTCCAGACCTCGGCGATGATGATGGCCGCGCGGGACGCGTTGCCCTCGGCGGTCCAGAGGATTTCGGAGCCGAGCAGGGTGTTGGCGATGCCGTCGGACTGGAAGATCCAGCGCCACAGCAGGCCGGAGACGGCAGTGGGGACGGCCCAGGGGACCAGGATGCTGGCGCGGAGGAAGGACCGGCCGCGGAAGGCGCGGTTCATGGCGAGGGCCAGGCAGAGGCCCAGGACGGTCTCGAGGAACACCGTGGTGACGGTGAAGAACGTGGTGTTGCCGAGCGCGTTCAGGAAGCGCCGCCCGGTTTCGCCGACGAAGAGGTCGGCGTAGTTGGCCAGGCCCACGAAGGATTCGACGTCGGCGACGAAGCCGTCCGCGTCCAGTCCGGATTCGGCGCGGTAGAGGGACTGGTGCACCGCGGCGAGCAGCGGGTACACAATCACCAGGGCCAGCACCAGGATGGTGGGGGAGAGCAGCAGCGCGGCCATGCGGCCTTCCCCGGCGGTGCGGTTGCCGCGGTGGCCGCGTTTGCGCGGGCTGGCTGGTTGGGGCGTGCCGGTCTGCGCGCCGGCGGGCGGGGCGGTCGTCGTCGTCATTCTGGGAACCTCACTGGGGTTGCAGCTGCCGGGCCGGCCGGGGTGAACCGGCCGGCCGGGCTGTTGCTACGGGGCGGAATTACTTGGCGGAGAGCTCGGTGAGCTTGGCCTGCATGTCGTTCAGGGCCGTATCCGTGTCCTTCTTGCCGGTGATGGCCGCGTACGCCTCTTCCTGGATGGCCTTGGTGGTGGCGCCGTACTGGACCACCTTGGGGCGCGGCTGGGCGTTGTTCAGCGAGGTCAGCAGGGTGGGAAAGAACGGGCGCTTGGCGACGACGGCGGGGTCCGCGTAAAGGGACGCGTACGCCGGGGCGCGGGAGGACAGGGCCAGGCGCTTCTTGGCCTGTTCCTCGCTGGTGAAGAACTTGATGAACGCCAGGGCGGTGGCCTTGTTGGCGGTGAAGGGCGAGATGGCGAGGCTGCGGCCGCCGAGGGTGGAGACGCCGGGGCCGTCGGTGCCCGGGATGGAGGTGATGCCGAACTTGCCGGCCACCTTGCTGGAGCCGTCCGTGGCGCTCAGGGAGGCGTGCAGGAAGGACCAGTTGCGCAGGAAGACCAGCTTGCCGTCCTGGAACGCGCGGCGGCCCTGCTCTTCGAGGTAGGTGATGGCGTCGGACGGGAAGAGCCCGTCCTTGAAGCCGTCCACCAGCAGGTTCAGGCCCTTCTTGGCCTCGGGGGTGTTGACGGTGGGCTTGCCGTCGGCGTCCACCACGGTGCCGCCGGCCGAGGCCACGGCCTCGGAGAAGTTGACCGTGAGGGCCTCGTTCTTGTCGAACTGGCCGGCGTAGCAGGACATGCCCGCGGCTTCGGGGAGGGCCAGGATGGCCTTGCAGGCGGTCTTCATCTCGTCCCAGGTCTTGGGCGGGGCGGCGATGCCGGCGGCCTTGAGCAGGTCCGAGCGGAAGTAGAACAGCGCGCCGTCGGTGTAGTACGGGGCGCCGACCAGGGTGTCCCGGTACGTCGCGGCGTTGACCGTGGCGGGGATCATCTTGTCCGTGGGGATCGCGTCCGCGGGCAGCGGCATGATCCACTTGTTCGCGGCGAACTCGGAGGTCCAGACGACGTCCAGGTTCAGCACGCTGAAGGTGTCCGACTTGATCTGCGCGTTCTGGATGAGCTGCTGGCGCTGCTGGTCCGCGGAGTCGGGCAGTTCGATGAACGTGACCTTCTCCTCCGGGTGGGCGGCGTTCCATTCCTCGATGCTCTTGTTCGCGGCACCGGAGGCGTCGCGGTTGGAGACGTAGTTGATGGGGCCCTTGCCCTCGAAGGACGCGGCGGCGGCCTTCGGGGCGCTCTTCGCGTCCGTGGCGGTTCCGCCGCAGCCGGTGAGGGCGACGGCGGCGACGGTCAGGGATGCGGTGGTGGCGAGAAGAGTCTGCCAGGTGCGGCGGCGCTGCCTCATGTGTTGCTCCTTGTTTCGTGGGTTGGTGCGAGTGGTTTGGTGCATGCGGAATCGCGGCGGGTTGCCTGGTGGCACGGGGGAGTGCCGGCGGTCGCCGTGGGTGGTGGTGGTGTTTGGGGGTCTTGGCTAGCTGACCAGGACGTGTTCGCCGGCTTGTTCGCCGGGCGGTGCCGGGTTCTCCGGTGTTGGACTGGGCGGCGCGGTGGAGCCGCGCTCGATCAGCCGGTGCGGCATGATCTTCGGCCCCAGGTCGCGGGAGCGGAGCAGCTTCTTCACGGCCATCCGTCCCATTTCCTCGAGCGGCTGCGCCATGGTGCTCAGCGGCGGGTTCACGTGCAGGGAGGTGGAGGTGTTGTCGAACCCCAGGACGGAGACGTCCTCCGGCACGCGGAGCCCGCGGCGCTGCAGTTCATTGACGACGGCGGCGCCCATCTCGTCGCTCATCGCGAAGATGGCGGTGAGGCCGGGGTCCTGCTGCAGCAGCTCGCCGGCGCCGGGTGCGCCGCTTTCGTAGAAGAAGCTTCCGGTGGCGGTGACCGGCATGCAGTTCGCTTCGGTCATGGCGCGGAGGTAGCCGCGTTTGCGGGGCTGGGCGACGTGGACCGACGCCGGGTCCCCGGTCAGGAGGCCGATGCGGCGGTGGCCGAGCCGGAGCAGGTGACGGGTCGCGTCGTAGGCTGCCTGCTCGTCGTCGATGGCCACGCTGGGGGAGCCCGACTTGTCGCTGATGGCGACGGAGATGATGGGAACGTTGGGTCCCAGCAGCTGCCTGGTCTCCGGCGTGATCACCGCGGAGATGAGGATGACGCCGGCGGCCCGGTAGGTGCGCAGGGTCCGCAGGTAGCCGGCGATGTAGGCGGACTTGGCGCCGGTGCGGCCCAGCATCACGGCGTAGCCGCGTTCCTGGGCTTCCTCCTCCACGCCCTGCATGACCTGGGAGGCCAGAGCATCGGAGACCATCGGCGCGAGGAGCCCGATCACGGACGTCTGCCGGGTCTTGAGGCCCCGGGCGAGGTAGTCCGTTTCGTAGCTGAGGCTCTTGACCGCGGTTTCGACGCGTTCCCGGGTCTCGTCCGAGTAGCCCACGAGCCCGTTGACAACCCGGGAGACGGTGGCCGGAGAGACGCCGGCGTGCTTGGCGACATCGCGGATGGTGACCACTGTTCCTCCTCCCTGAGGTTGTCGGCGGGATGCGCAGCTCATCTGTGGAGGGCTACGCAAACGGTTTACGTAAACGGTTTCGTTATGTACAGGATCAACACTAGGGGGCGGAACGGCGATAGCGTTGCGTTTCGTAAACGAGGGAAGGGTGATTGACGCGTAGCGCATAGATCCGAGTTCGAGCACGGGCAGAAATCGACGGTGGGAGGTCACAGCCTCGACGTCAGGGCGCGCTATCATTCTGAGCTGGCAGGGACTGGCTCCGCGCGGCTTGTCATTCGGCCTCTATCGGCGAGAGGGATGGGCGTAAGAACCTGGTGCTCTATAGGTGACGTGGCCTCGTTTTGGCAAGTTCCTTGGCCTGCCGGTCAAGGTCAGATCGCAAAGATATCAGGGCATATTGATATTTCGCTCGCTCACTTCCCGCTGCCTGTATGTAGGTTTTGCATATTGTTGAGGCCGAATATTGGGCCAAACGAAAGGACGGATGGTTTCAGGTCACTCCGGAGCGAGAAGCGATTTTACGTTCACGGTAGTCGGGCTCTTGTTCCGCCAGCGATATCGATTGATCGTCTGAAGCGGTGGTGGGAGCTGTCTGGCTGCCGTGGTGAAGACTTCCTGTGCATTGAACTCAGGAATGATTTCTTTCGGATTTCTTGTCAGATAGCCGGCTCTTCAAGGTTCGTGGGAATCGATTTCCCCACCAATCTTGAAGAGCCGGTTTCGTCAGGCGGTCTGTTCGGCCCTTCCGTTCAGGAGTTGGTCGTCAAGCCGGACTCTAGAACACAACGTGCTGAGGATCCGCGTTGTCGGGACCAGGAACCGGTCGTGGCGCCAACCCGCCGGCGCCACGACGCGGCACGCTTTCCTGCACCGGTCAAGCGGAAAGGCTCTCCGCCGCGGCCGGCTGGTTCACAATTTTGAACACATGTGGTGTCATGATCCGGGCAATCTCGCTCATGACCGGTGTGACGACGCTGTTTCCGAATTGCTTATAGGCTTGGGTGTCGCTTACAGGAATCCGGAAGGTGTCCTCGTATCCCATCAGGCGCGCGCATTCGCGCGGCGTCAGCCTACGTGGTCGGTTGCCATCCTGCGCGACGAGGATTTCAGAGCCGTCCTTGTAGTACCTTGCCGACAAGGTCCGTGTTGTCCCTGTTGGTTGAACCAGACCAAACCCGAAGCCGTTGCCGGCGGCCTTGTGCTTGGCAGCGTATGCTTGGAGATAGGCCCAGAGGTTCGGGGTCAAGGTGAATTTGGGCTGCACTTCTGCGTTTTCATGGTCGAAGTACCGGTCCCCGTCCCATTCGAGTACGGGCTCGGTGCCGTCAGTCCGGTGCAGAACAGTGTTCAGCCTTGGGCCGACCGGAGGCACTTCCAAATCGTCCCAAGTGAAATCCGTGGGTTCGCGGAAGCCGACGATAATGATTCGTTCGCGGTGCTGGGGGGTGAAGTTGATGGCGTCGATAACCTTTGCGTGAACTTCGTAGCCGAGTTCATCCTGGAGAGTATCCATAATGACTGCGAAGGTCCGACCTTTGTCATGGGAACGGAGATTCTTGACGTTTTCGAGCATGAACGCCGCCGGACGCTTTTCATTGATGATCCGGGCCACGTCAAAGAATAGAGTGCCCTGTGTGGCGTCCTCGAAACCGTGCAGCCGGCCCATGGAGTTTTTCTTGCTCACCCCCGCGATTGAAAACGGCTGGCAGGGGAAACCGCCGAGCAGAATGTCATGGTCGGGCACATCATTGGCCGGGAAGGTCTGGATGTCCCCCACAAATGTGTGGGACTCCTCTTCATCGTCTGGGAAGTTTGTGAGGTAGGTCTTTTCGGCATATTTGTTCCACTCGCTGGTAAAAACACAGCGACCGCCATGAGCCTCGAATCCCTTTCGGATCCCGCCGATCCCCGCGAACAGGTCAATGAACTTGAAATCCTCGGGGCCGGAGGCTGGGCGAAGTCCCAGCAGTTCCCTCAACGCCGGGGCGAGCATCGTTGGGCAAGCTGTCTCGCCGCTCTCCCAGCGCATGACAGTCCGGTCCGAGACGTTGAGCTGCTCCGCCAGCTGACGTTGAGTGTACCGGGCACGTGCCTGGCCAAGAAGGGTATTTGCGTTGTCCATGATGTCCTATCTGGGTTGATCCCACGACATTATGTCGCATAAATGACCCAGAGGGCGGGGTGCCACGCCGCTGGTCGCACCAGCAATTTCCCAGGAATTAACTCACTTTCCGCATAGGCAGAATCCTAGGCGAGCCTTCAGCGACGTTCAGGCGCTCTTCGTGGTTGGTGGAGAATTACTTCCGCGTCGTAGCCAAAGAAGGGGCCCGTAGGCCCGTTGGGATGAGTGCGTCTAAGCATTCAACCAAGAACAGGACCACGAGCCTTGACGGAGCCCACCGTCGTGACGGCCGACGCTGCCACTAGCATCTTCAACCGGCCAGACTGCAGACCAGCCACCTTGGTGCCCCAGCTGCGGGTTACTAGCAAGAGCGGCGGAAGGCAGCTTGAAGAGCCGGTTCAGAGGCCGTAAGGGTGCAAAACGCGGAGTCGCCGGTTTTTCGCTCACTCGGTGACAAACTGCATCACGAGTCGGGGAAACGACTTGCATGAAGCTCCGAGGGCGTATATGGAGGCCATCTGCGATGAGCCATTCGGTGACAATTCGCGCACAAGGGAACCAAGTCCGTTCGCGGATCGACCACCTGCGGCCCGTTCATGCTGCTCACCGGAACTAGATGATGAATCTCCACATAGCCACGGGCTAGGGCGCCGTAGCAATCGTCGAAATTTACCCCGCAGACAGAGCATGTTCGCCCGTGAATTTCGATGGCCAGCGCCCTGTTAGCTTGGCTCCTTTCATATCTTCGCGACCACCCGTAGCTGACCTGACCTTCCTCGTCGTACATCTCGGGGGACAATACATCGGATGGTTCCTCTTCCCCAGAATCGTCCAGCAGCTGGACGATTGGCAGGAGGATCGACAGTGCGGACAGGCGTTCAGCCTCCCAAATCGAAGATTGCGAATCTAACTGGAGCCTGCTGGAGAGCATGATCCTCTCCCGCGGGCCATCGAGGGTTCCGAGTCTAGGGACGCTCCTATATTCCACGCCGCGGGATGTAAGCGTCACCATGGACGTCTCGAACTGTGGGACTTGGCGGGAAAGGGAAACCCGCAGATGATCCTCCAACTGAGAAGACAGACTATCGAACTGGAGGGAAGCCTCCATCCAAGAGAATCGCCGCCGTACGTCCACTTTGAACCCGTGCGGTCGATCGATGCCCTTGATTCGCACGGAAAATTGCATGCCAGGCGAAGCGGTCTCGATTTCGATAGCTGTGTTCAGTAGCTCCGATAGTGCGGACTCAAGAGGACTCGTCATACCTGGTTAGTCTTCCAGTTCGGGCGAGGGGAGATCTTCGACGAGCCGCCGAAGTGTTTTCGAAACGTCGTAACGAATATCTTCGAAGACAGCGAGGGTGGCATCATCCGATACTTTAAATTCTGCGGCAGCGAGGGCCCATAGAAGGGAATCCAACGCTTGGATCGTTGCACCCGATTGTCTGTTTGGAAGATATACCTTCTCATAAAATGCGTGCGTCTTGCTTATCTGAACGCCTGGGTTGCGCCCGATATAGGCCGGCCGATAAAGCTGCCCGTCGTCAAGGGTGTTGACAGTTTCAAGAAAAACTCGGTTGTCATTGGATGGAACAAACTCCACCAACACTCTTCCTTTGGCGTTGAGTATCTCCGCTTTCCCGGCATCTGCATCGGTTGACTGCAGAGTCGCTTTAGTCATCGTTCTTGACTTGTCCTCGATTGTTGCGTTTGACGGCGCGTGAATCGACTTGTCGTCAATGGCCTGCAGCTTCGTGCGTTCGCCGTCTCTGTATCGGATTCCCGCCTCTCGCCGCGGTCCAGTAAGAGCCTTCGCTAAGTAATCTGTAATCGCGGTATCAAGCGAAATTCTTGATTTTTTTAGATCAATCTGAAATGCCTCATCCAGCATATGGTCGAAGGAAAGTTCGACCCTAGCCAAGGTATAGTGGGGCTCCTGGATAAAGAACCCCAACCAGTCCGGGCCGTGAATTAGTCGATTCTCACGATAGACGTAAATCCCTTGGTATGTATTGTAAAGTCGAGCTTCATTATGCGCCTCTTCGCCGAAGGCTGCCTGCAACTCTGCCTTCCGTGGCAAGACATAAGCCCGTAGGAGTATTTTCGAGTCGCCCAATTCAGTCTCGACTACTGTCTCGTCATCTAGAAGGCACTCGGCGCCGAACCCGAACGGGTTCCATGACTTCAACTTCACTCCGTTGAGGCGTATTTCAACGGACGGAACACGGCTATCATCGGAATCTAAGAACCGCTGGAACACCATGCTCAAGTGCTCTGACAGGGATTTCACCGCTTTGTCCAGGGCAGTTCGAGCGCGGCTGCCCCTCGGATCTTTGTATTCCTTTATTACCCGGTCAACAGACTCCCAGCGAACCATAGTGCCAGCTCCGCCACCGGAGACTTCGTCTAGAATCTTGCGGTCGAAGGGGAGGACGGTCTCAGAAACTTCGACGTTCCAACCAATTTCGGCCACCCGGTCCAGATCCCATATGCCGACGACAGGATCACCGGAACCCTTGCGCGACGTCAGCCGTATTCTCCGCGCGAAGGCAGTAGAGGCTGTCTTCAGCCCGAGGCCGAACTTCCCCAAGCTGGCAGGATCGTCTCGATGATCTGAACCGTACCGGAGCGCATTGACCAAGCCTTCAGTATCCATCCCCTCACCGTTGTCGGTGATGCTAAAGCGGACACGTCCGGCCGGATCTTGAACAAGCTCAACATCAATGCGCGTGGCATTGGCCGAGATGGAGTTATCCACAACATCGGCCACCGCCGTGTTCAGCACATATCCGGTATCTCGTAGCGATTCCGTAATGCGGACTGGATCAGGCGTAGCTTCATACAGGGAGGTAGTCACTCTCGAGTCCTTCGGTAGGTTGACCAGTTGCCACTCAACTTGATTCGCACCGGCGAATCAGTAGCGGCATCCTTGGTCTCTTGGATGTGCTTTGAAATAACAGATACTCCTAGTCGATGACCATAGAGCTTCGAAAAGCGAATTTCATCACCGATACGAGCGTCATGAGATCTAAAGAATTTGGTCAAACCCGTGATTCTATATTCATTTCTGGTGCCAGTGCCGTGAATTTTTCCGTTGTAGTAGATGTAGTTCAGCGCAAAGTCTGATTCGAGAAGCTCATCAAAACCGTCCAATAAAATTCTCGGATTGAAAATTTCTGGAGAAAGGTGAGGGAAGAACGCTAGCATCGGTCCGGATTTGGGCACGGTAATGCCCGCCTGATGGCTTCCAGTCAAGCCGAGATCGTTGCTTGACAGGGTTTTGGAAATTGAATCAATTTCAAAAGGCAGCGATAGCACTAGCAACTCCATTAGGCGAAAAAGCAAGAATGCGGGAAACTTCTTGATTTGTGGGACTGTCGGAGATTGGTGCCAGACCGTCTTCGCGAAGTTTCCGCTTCGATTCAAGCCGATCTATCATCACTTCTTCAATTGTCTTTTCGTAATATAGGTGATAAACAAATACCGTCTGTAGTTGACCGCGCCTGTGCGCGCGTGCTGATGCCTGATCGACGACCGCCGGGTTCCACTCGGGCGTGAAGTGAACGACATAGTTGGCAGTTTGGATATTTAGTCCGACGCCCGCGGCCCGCGGGTTGAGAATCAGGACGCCAGGACCATCGTGCGACGAAAAACTGTCAATCACTGCTTGACGGTCCAGGATCGGCGTGCGCCCATCAATCGTTCCGACGTATAGACCCGACGTGTGCTGCCGGTAGCTTTCGGCAAGTGAGTCGATGATGGAGCTAAACGAGGCAAATACAAGAACCTTTTTGCCATTAGAAAAAGCTTCGGATGTCAGCTCATGTAGAAACTGATGTTTTGCGCTCTGCGCATTTCTACTTACACCAGCGGCACAGATTCTCAGAGCAGTTATCTTGGGGAGTGCGGCTTGACCTGACGAAAGAATCGAATCGTAGGACGAAGCCTGAATTGTTCCCATGGCAATTGGTACGATTGAGGTTATACGTTCTGGAAGGGACTCCGCAACGTCGGTTAGCCTCCGACGTATTACAATAGGAGAGACTTTCTGTCCAAGAGAGCTGGCCGCTGTCGAAATATCTGGATAACTTTCTAAGAAATCCTCGAGCCGTGGCAAGTAACTGGGCACTGCTAGATCGACAATTGACCACATGTCGCGTAGAGAATTCTCGATGGGCGTTCCGGTAACTGCCACCTTTGCTTTGGCTCTCAAGAGGCGCGCACTTATAGTTCTATCCGCTGAAGGATTTTTTATGTACTGTGCCTCATCGAAGGCAACAACCTCCCACCGAATGGCCTTTAGGAAGTGCACGTCCTGGGCCATTGTCTCGTAGGACGTAAGTACGACGTCAAATGGCCGAAGCTGACTAATGCCACCGAAACGTCGGGGGCCTTGATGGATGTGCACCTCAAGATGTGGGGCGAAGAAGGAAAGTTCTCGTTTCCAGTTAGCCAGCGTAGATGCAGGACACACAACTAATGAGGGCCCGGATCTCACTGCGTGGGCGAGTAGCGCGATGATCTGGAGGGTCTTTCCCAACCCCATCTCATCGGCCAAGAGACACCCAATCCCGGCCTCGTACAGGTCGAGCAGTCGATCGATTCCCTCAGCTTGGTAAGGATAGAGCTGCCCCTCAACTAGGGACTGCGCTGCTACCTTATTGGTCGCGGCAAACTGAACGACCTCGCCGGGCGCGAAGTCCGTCGGGATAGACCATTTCCAGGTCAAATCCATAGCCTGAGCGGCGGAGAGTGGCACTCCCAACATTACGGGGAGCTCAGAAACGCGTTCCCGGAGTTCACGCATCGCGACGGTATCGAGGCAATACCATGTCCCGCTGTAGATAATTTGGTCTGCTGTTGGCAAGCTAGTAAGCAAAGGTCCGTGTTGTGCCGAGAGTTGAAGGCCCACTACGGGCTGCCCTGCAGCAGTCTTCGCGATTCCAAGACTCAAATTTCCGGCTTCGGGGGCGAAGTCCAGTCCGAGTCCACTTTCACTCGGTGGCCTCACTGCAATTCCGTCGATCTCCGCGAGAAGTTCGAATTCGGCGCGCCATATACTGAGTGCAGGGACTTCCCGGATTCTCTCCAGATCGTTCAAGATTCGCAGCGTCTTTGATTCTTCGTCGACAACCCAACGTGCTTGCGCCAAGCTCCCCAACCTCGCCGTTATTGCCGCATGCTTCCCTGCGAGCTACCTGGGTGACATCCTAACAACACGTTCCTCGCTAGGTGTGGGATGTGGCCACTACTTTCTGTGGCCCGTCGCGCCCTGAGGGCTAATTTCGCTGCGACGTCAACAACCGTGCGGCCAGCGGACGTCCAGCCAAGCCATGGCCCGTTGGCCATGTCAGCGGCTGCGGTACCTGCCGCCCGGAGCAGCCCCTGAGGGCGGCGTCGCCAAGCAGCCAACATTAGGATGACAAAGAGGCTCTCGGTGATGACCATGGACGACGACTATCCCTTGCTGAGCCGTTTCCCGGGAGTCGCGAAAGCAACCTCGCCCGACCGGCGACCGGAGAGCGTTCTCCTTGACCATTCTGAAACCGTCTCGCCGATCTTGCTCTTACTCGGGCAAATGTCTGAGTAAGATACGAGGGCGTGGTCTGTCCGCACAAAAGCCGGAATCGTTTGAAGAAACGAACCGCAGCCTTCATGGATTCACCTATTTGGCTGCCGAAAGCGTCGATGGCCCCCGACTGATTCTACAAGATGTCGTATTTGCTTATCCATTTCATAGTGGTGTTCTAATCGAGGAGAGACCTGGCGATGTTGCCCCATGGACACGCGGAGCTAGTGCTGCTGGCCAGCCACTGCGAAGCCGCGCCGTCATTCTCCGCAAGTGGGTGGATTATCGACGCTTGGACGATGTCGGAGCCGGCAGTTGACGCAGCAGTGGAGGTTTATCGTGCCATCCTACTAGGTGATAGATCGACTGAAGCCCGGAATCTACTTGCCGAGCAAGGCATTGATTTGGATGCCTTGTTGATGGGCGATTCGTCGAAAGATGACATCACTCGATCGGATGTGACGGAACTGATAGCTGCAGCTTCTGTAGCAGCTCGAAATTCCTGGGATCCCCAACTCTTCCACATGCCCAACGTCCCGAAAATGGCGAGAAAAAAGAGCGATAGCGGCATCGACGTTATGGGCGTGAAGCTAGACGCTAATGGAGGACCAGTGTTGGGTGCGGGAGAGCGGCTCTTGTTCGTGAGTGTTAAACACTCAGTGAGCGAAACAACGCAGGGACTTCGCTCGAAGCTGGCACTCTCCGTTTCGGACACCGATCTAACGCCTGCCTATGTAGCTCAGCAGCTGAGAGTGTTGAAAGGACGACTTCAGTCAGAAGGAGTTCCGGAAAACGTAGCCGACCGCGTGTGGCAATTCATTCAACATATCTGGGACGAGGAGAAAGTTGACCACGTGGCTGTGGGAGTCGCAGACATTCTTGTGAAAACAGATTTTGATCATCATATCGGGCTACTACCGGCAACATCGACGGCTAAGCATTTCCGTGCCGTCCATGTTCCCGGGCTACGAGAGCTGGCCTCGAGATGCCCGTAACGACGACGGAAGAGTTTTCGAGTTCACGACGGGCGCTGCGTAGAGCGCGGGTGCAAGCGTCGCTAGGAATCCCTCGTCGGTCCATCCAGATAGACCGCGACCGGCTCATCCTGCCGCTACTCGAAGCACCTGGCCTGCACAATGGTGACTTTGACAGCCTGCACGACGACTCCGTTGATACCGTCGTCTCACTGGCGACGGCAGCCCTCGAGGAGCCGGATCTCGATGCTCTTGCAGTCCTTCTGATGTGCGTGGAAACGCTCTCCCTTGATGGGCAGTTCGCTCGGTTGATGTTCATTTCGCCACGACTCCGGTATCTTGCCTCGCGCATAGACGTCAGTCGTCCCCTGCTGACCGTTGCCATCCAATCTCTGGGGCATCTTTTGGAAGGGGGACGACTGTCAGCCCAGAAATTGGTGCAGGCGACGATTCAACCAACTCCCGACAGCCGTGAACCCCGTTCAGCTGAAGCCGTGGGCGATCTCGTGATACTTGCCTGCATACGTTTCATTGCAGGAGACACCGATGTTTCTGGCGACACCTCGAATGGGAGGCCGGAGTATCTTCGTCGGTGCCGACAATGGATGGTCAGCAGCGGGGACGCTCTGGGGTTGGTATTCATCGACGCTCTGATTGCACTTTCAAACTCACTGAATTCAGCAAATCCCGTGCGCGTCCTCCAACTCCAAGATGAGACCTTCGACGACGAACGCCTAACCCGCTACCTGTCGACAAGGGGCGTGGAGGCTCTCTTCCCTGCCCAAATAGCCGCGATTGAAGGGGGGGCGACTGGCGAGACGGATCACGTTGTGGCCTTGCCCACGTCAAGTGGCAAGACGTTTCTGGCGGAACTGCGTATTGCAGCCATGGCGTCAAGGCATCCGGGGGCAGCCGCAATCTATGTGGCCCCGTACAGGCTACTCGCCCGACAAGTTCTCACCTCTTTCGAGGAGGGACTCGCCCCGCTCGGTATGACCGTTCGCGACCTAGGCTCGGGCTTTGATGCGACTTCGGGCCTGGGAGCGATGCTGACGGCCGACGTTCTCATTGTAACGCCGGAACGACTGGACTCTCTTGTTCGCTCTTCCAGCCAAGATACTCAGAATGGTCGCCAAGCGGCAGAGCTGCTAGGTAGATGCAAGTTGCTCGTCTTTGATGAGCTTCAGCTGGTAGGGCGTGCGGGCAGGGGACCACGTTTTGAACTACTGCTGACCCGGCTTCGCGATAGATTTCCTCACTGGGGCTTTCTAGGTCTATCGGCTGCTACCCACGGGGCAGATGAAATGAGCGAATGGCTGGTTGGCCGGGGGCCGATAAGCGGGGGTCGGCGTCCAACTGGAACTATTGAGCTCGTTTGGGAGACGAACGGAAAGATCAAGCAAAGACTTGGCCAGCAAGCGGCGTTGGTTGCAGAATTGCCTCGCGGCACTACGGCAAGTGACGATGCGGCCGTGCTGATACTTCGGTTCGAGCGTGGCCACGATCCAGTTCTCGTGGTGGAAACCTCCCGCGCAGCGGCCGAATCGATTGCGAAGAAAGTCGCTGCGCTCTCACCCGAGGCCGGCATGCGCTGGCGGGCCGAGCTGCGAGAGCAGGACCTAAGAACAGTCGATGAGGTGGGAGAAGAAATTCGTGCCATTATGGGCGAAACGCACCCACTGGCTCGCCTAGTGAGTAGCGGCATCGCGTTTCACCATGCTGGAGTTCCCACGAACGTTTTGCGTTCCATCGAACATTTGGCAAGAAACCGGCTTCTTCGGGTTTTGTCGGCCACGACCACGGTTGCCGAAGGGGCTGACTTGCCTTTCCGTGTGGTGGTCATCCCGCACCTAAACTTTCCGGGCCCATCCCGCCGTTTAGAGCGAGATCTCTATCTCAACATTATTGGACGGGCTGGGCGGGCGAGTGCTGCGGTGGAGGGGATGGTATTCGTCCTGGATAGCGATGCCAAGACGCTGCGGAACATAGTGCGGGGGTCGCTTTGGAGTGACGCCATGCGGGACCGGGTTCAAAGCCGGCTTGTCGTACCAGCTGCGGACCTGAGTCGATTCGAGCGGCTCAACGACTATTTCGACCTAGAGAGTCAGATTCTCGGGTGGCTTGGAGATGGAAATAGCTACGTTGATAATCAAGCGTTGACGTTGGCTCGTAAGACCTTTGCTTGGCATCAAGCTGAATCGATTAAACGTCGCGAAATTCAAGAACGATTTCAAACCGTATTGACGAATCTCGAAGAACGCCAATACGTGGTCGCGGGAAGTCCCCTGCAACTGACAGTGAATGGTCACCATGCCCGACTCACTGGCCTCGCAACTCCGACGATTGAACGACTCCTCGCCGTGCTCTCGGATGAAGTGCGTCAGAGGTTGGCGCGGCTGTCCGGAGAATCTGTTGTCGGCACAGAAGACTCCATCTGGCTTTCAGAGCTTCTATTTCAGGGAGTAGAAACGCTTGAATCATCATTGTGGCTGAGGCGAACTGGTGCGGAGGATGCGCGATACCACCGTTTAGTCGAGACTGTCAATAACCCGGAAGTTTGGCCAAATAGTGAGGAACTCGCTGCGGACGTTTCGTTGCTTTCAATGTGGATACAGGGGGCGTCCCTCGGAGCTATTGCCGAAGCGGCTCCAAGTACAGGTTCTGCGAAAGCTTTGTTTGGAGGTGCCGATACTTCAAAGCTGACTTCAGACGCGGCGGAATATATCGGGAAGCTTATCTATCCCGTCACGTGGCTTTGGTCCGGAATTCAAGCAATAGTTTCTCAGGGTGCACCCACCTCTCCCTTTATTAGGGATGCTTTAGAATTCGGAGTACCTACTGAGTCTGCGACTCGCCTGATTCGGGATCTGGATCTTACGCGAGGCGCCGCCCTTCAAGTGGCGGCACACAGCCCATCCTGGATCGTTGTCCAAAATTGGCTGCGCTACGCCACCGCAGATGACATCAGTAGTCTCGCGCTTACCCCCCTTGACCAAAAGAGAATTCAACGATTCAGAGGTGAAATGAGGAGACGGACCTCCCTATAGGACACTGGTGGTTTGAGGTCTGATCAGACTCATGTGTTTCGTAAAGGCAATCGGTTGCCGCTTCATGTCCATATCTTTGGCCGTTCGAGGAAGAAATCCTCCGCGTCGTCGGGTCCTGGCGAGATGACGCTTCGCAAGTCGGCGCATCTGGCAGCTGGTTCCCAGTTTGAAAGTAGCGTGGACTCGATGCGCTGAACGCGATCCTCTGTCCGACGCAAAGCAACCCGTAAGCTTGGACAGCCAGATTATCCTCAGGACAGGTGCCACCTGGAGGGCCCACACTCACCCGGGAATCCGTTTCCTCACGAGCCGCGGCGAGCACCTCAGCCCCGCGCATGCCAACCTGCTATGTGCTCGGCCACGTACCGTGTGTTCTCGCCCACCAGCGCCAGCGTGGCCGGGGCTGCCGGGTCCGTCAGCCACGGCAGCCCACAGCGTACAGTCCGGCGATCTCAGTGACGCCGCGGGAGTGACGGGGGTAGTTCCACTCGTCCAGCACCGTCATGTCCAGGAAGCTGAAGTCCAGGCCGTAACCTGTGGCTCAGATGACGGACGCGACGTTCCGCGTCCAGGTTCAGCTGCGCGCCGGGCTCTTCGAGAAGCCAGGGATCGTCCTGAAGCGGTTCTGCGGCCGGCATTCCCCGCCGCCTCGATGTGCGCATTCGCCATCGGCTTCAGGTGCTGGCCGAACCCGGCTTCCACCATCTCCAGACGTCCGGGGAGGTCGTCGCTGAAAACGAGCACGCGTTGTCCGCCCCTACAAAGCGGCTCTGTGAAGCCCCACGCCGCGCGCCCAGTTCGCGCAGATGGATGCTGTGGCCGCCGTCGTTGCCGGAGACCAGCGGGTTGCACATGAAGCGAGCGGCGGAATAGGGGAGCTGCCTCACCCGGAGTCCGTTGATGCCGTACGCGGGGCCGTGCAGGTTGATCTGCACGATCCAGTAGAAGGTGGCCTGCCCGCGGTACCTGCGGGCCGGCTCCCGACATGAGGAAACTAACAAATGAACCTCATTGCCGGCTGCGACCGGGTCCCCGGTGATCTGGCCACCGGACTGCACGGACCGTCAGACAGCTCCTGCGGGTTGCGTTAGTCATGGCTGTGAAGCTGCTGCATATGCCCTGGGTGGCCGGCGGAAACAGAGGGATGCACGGGCGCGGGAGGCGCCGTCAGCCAGGACCACGTTCTCTGCCGTGAAGCCTCCGCCCATCAAGGTGTTGACTCTTCGTGCAGTCTGATTTCGGATGTGCTTCGGCGATTGCAGGAATAGCCTCGCACCGAAGCGGCGGTGCGGGGCCGGCCGATTCCTTAGGCCCCGAAGGCCCGGTTCTCCCAAAAGTGCGGGACACTGGAAGTCCCGAGCCATGAAAGCGGGCCACGTTGATTAGCCTCCAGCACGATGCCGATCGGCTTCACCCGGCTGACTCCATGGGACTGAGCGGGGCCGGCGCCGCCGGCCATCTCGATCCGCTGCTGTATCCGTGGGACCCGCCCGTGGCCTCGGGTGTCATGGACGGCAATGAATTCCGGCCCCTTGAGCTTCCAGCCGGACTGGATGAAGCCCTCGCGCAAGCCGGCGCGGCACCGCTGGAAGCCCGTTCCCTGGTGGTCTCCATCGGCTCGAATTCAAGCGCCGACGTGATGCGGCGGAAATTCGCCAACTACCACCAGCCCGTCAGCGCGGTCCTGCCGCTGGTCCGGGGGCAGCTCCACAACATCGCCGTTGGCCACTCCGCCCACGTGAGCAAGGCCGGCTACATCGCCGCCGCCCCGTATCCGCTGCTGGGAGAGTGCACAGCGGTCTGGCTTTCCTGGCTGGACGATGTTCAACTGATGGCCCTCGACGAAACGGAGCCCAACTACCGGCGGATCCAGCTCGACGGCGAGGCCTGCCCGCTCGTGGTGGACCACGGGGAACGTCCGGAGGAGTTTTCGCTGTTCACCTCGCGCTGGGGCGTGCTGACCGATGGCGACGGCGGGAAGCTTCCCTTCCTCGACCAGACTGCCCTCTTCGGGTTCCTCGCCGGTAGCGGCACCGGGGACCTCCTGGAGGAGGGGAAGTCCGTGTTCGTCGGTCCGCCGGAGCTTGTTGCCGAACAACTCGCGATGCCCTCGGTCCAGGCATGGGCCAGGGAATGGTTCAGCTCGGCCGGCCTCGCCGCACCAGTGGACTTCGACGGGCCTTGCGCGGGGTAGCTACCCCTCTTGAGCGTCGCCTTCACCGGGCGGCGATGTTCCCGGCGATGTGCTGCGCAATGCACTCGGCATCGCGGCCCACGCCCGCCACGATGGACGAGCCGTGCCCGGTCAGCCACGCACCTGATTCGGGTCGGTGCCGTCGTCCGTCACCAGGGTCCAGGGCAGCGCCAGCCGCGCCCACGCGTGGAAGGGCCGCAGGCCGAGCTTGGAGGAATCCGCCAGGACATACGCGGCATTCCCGCCCCGGGCCCAGGCAGGCCGATCGGCGCGAGCTGGGCCTTCCTGGGAATACCGTCCCGGCGTCACCAGGTCCGATAAGGGAGCGAGGTCTTGTTAACCGTGGTGTAACCGGTTTTGGACGCGGTGACCCGGGCGGTGATGAGTCGCTCGTACCAGAGATCGTCAAAATCAGGTGTGAAAGTCGCGGCAGTGGCCCCCGTGACAGGCACGCCGTCGCGGTACCACTGGTAGCGGAGCGTCACTGGACTCGGCGACCAAGCACCGGGATACACGGTGAGGGTGGAAAAGAAAGCCGAGCCACCGGAAATGATGGGAGCGGGCCCGACCAGACCCATGGTCACCACTGACGAGGCGGTGGAGGTTCTTGAGCGGCTGGTATAACCAGTCTTCGATCCTGTGACCTTTACCGTAAGTGTCTTCGTGAGGTCAGCCGCATTCGGCATGTAACTGGCTGCGTTGGCGCCAACAATGGCCACGCCGGACCGGTACCACTGGTACTTGAGCGTGACCGGCGCCGGCCCCCAAGTGCCCGGGTTGACCTTCAGAGTGGATCCGACCCTGGCATAGCCGGTGATTGTGGGGGTCGTGGAAGCCAGTGAGCCCTTTGCTACCGCAGCGGTCGCGGAGGAGGGATTGGCCGCAGTGGTGTAACCCGGCTTGGTGCCGGTGACGGTGACAGTCAGGGGCTTGCCGACGTACCCGGCGGTGGCCTTGTACGTGGAAAGGTTGGCTCCGGGGATAAGTACGCCGCCCGCGTACCACTGGTAGTTCAATGTGACGGGTGCTGGTCCCCAGGGTTCGGTGAGCGCCGTGAGGGTCGAGTCTACTTTCGCGCTTCCGGTAATCGTCGGCACTCGGGCCATCAGTGACGGCAGCGCAGCCACCGCAGCTGTCGCGGCAGAGGTCTTGGCCGCCGCGGTGTACCCCAGCTTGGTGCCGGTGACGGTGACTGTCAGGGTTTTCCCGGCGTCGCCGGCCACTGCCGTGTAGGTGCTCTCGAGGGCGCCTGGGATTGGTGTCCCGTTCGCTATCCACTGGTACGCGAGGGCGATCGGGGCCGGAGCCCAGGTTCCGGGGTGCGCTGTCAGGGTCGAATCCACCTTCGCAGTGCCCGTGATCGTCGGAAGTGCCGTGGCCAGCGGCAATTTGGGCACCACCGGAGTTGGGGCGGAAGTTACGGAGGCATTGGTGTAACCAAACTTGGTTCCGGTGACTTTGACGGTAATGGTGGCGCCAGCGTCGCTTAAGGCGAGCAGGCGCGTCGCTGTCGTCGCTCCAATGATGGCCACGCCCGAGCGGTACCACTGGTATTTGAAAGTAACCGGAGCCGGGGACCAAGTTCCGGGGTTTGCTGTGAGGGAGGACCCGACCTTGGCAGTCCCCGTGATCGTGGGAACGGCCGTAACCAGGGACGCCTTGGCCACCGGGGCGGTTGGGGCGGAGCTCATAACGGCGGTGATGTAGCCCGGCCTTGACGCGGTGACCTGCACGGTGAGTGTCGACCCGGCATCGTCGACAGTAAGCATGCGCGTCGCCGCAGTTGCTCCGCTGATGGGTATCCCGGAGCGGTACCACTGATACTTGAGCGTGGCGGGTTTCGGCGACCACTCTCCGGCGTTTGCGGAGAGCGTCGACCCGACCCGCACGGTACCGGCGATTGTTGGAACTGCCGTAACCAACGAGCCGTTGGCCACTGCCGGTGTGGGCACGGAGGTTTGGGAGACAGCCATGTAACCGGGTCGTGACCCGGTGGCCATGACTGTGAGGGTCGCCCCGGCGTCGGCTGGAGTGGCCACGTATGTCGCGGCTGTGGCCCCGACGATGGCCACTCCGGAGCGATACCACTGGAATGCGAGTGTGACGGGTGCAGGGCCCCATGGGCCCGGGTTCGCTGTCAGTGTCGTCCCGACCATGGCTGCACCTGTAATCGTTGGGACGGCTGTTACCAGCAGACCCTTGAACGTCGCCCCCCACGATGCTGTGGCACCAGCAGCCAGGATATAGTCGGCCTTCGCCTTCGCGGTCACAGTGACAGTGCCCGTGCCCGGATACGTGCCCGGGGCCACGGACTTCCCGCCGACAAGGTATTCAACTCCAGCCGTGGCGGGAATCGTGTAGGTGTCAGAGGCGGTGCCTTCCTGGTCCAGGAACGTAACAGCCGCCGGGGAAACCGGGATCCCGAGGCCGAGGTTGGCTGCGCTGAAATTCAGGGTCGCTGATTTGGGGGCGGCGAGTCCGGAGGGGCTCTTGTAGGTGGTGCCGTCCGGGTAGTAGACGACGTAGCCGTTATCGCTATAGATGGAGGCCGTCGTCAGTCGCAGTGTGCCGGAGGCCCAGGTGGAGTCAATCGTGGCGGTAGCGGTTCCCGATAATCCGCGGTTGTTGTTGTCCCAACGTACTTGGTGGCTTCTGCCCATGGAATCGTCAAAGCCGAAAATTGCTGCCTCCACCGGGACGTCGGCCACGCGCCAGTCGATAGAAATCGTGTCACCGACGAGCGCCGWAGCAGGGGACTTGCGCGTGAAACTCATAAGTGACGGCGGAACTGACGTATCAATGGAATTCACGACAGTGACGTTGGCTGCGCTGAAATTCAGGGTCGCTGATTTGGGGGCGGCGAGTCCGGAGGGGCTCTTGTAGGTGGTGCCATCCGGGTAGTAGACGACGTAGCCGTTATCGCTATAGATGGAGGCCGTCGTCAGTCGCAGTGTGCCGGAGGCCCAGGTGGAGTCAATCGTGGCGGTAGCGGTTCCCGATAATCCGGGGTTGTTGTTGTCCCAACGTACTTGGTGGCTTCTGCCCATGGAATCGTCAAAGCCGAAAATTGCTGCCTCCACCGGGACGTCGGCCACGCGCCAGTCGATAGAAATCGTGTCACCGACGAGCGCCGTAGCAGGGGACTTGCGCGTGAAACTCATAAGTGACGGCGGAACTGACGTATCGGCCCGCGCACTGGACGGGGCGATGCCTGCCAAAACGAGTGCCACCAGGACGCCCAAGATTAGTGGCATTATGCGGACCAAGGGTCGAGCGCGGTGAAAGACCAGCATGAAAGTTTTCCCCAAAAGTGTGGCCCGCGAAGGGCTGCAATGGCCTGCGAAAAGCCGCGGCTATGCGGATCTTACAGGTGAAGCTACAACGATCGCGCAGACCCGCTGGAACGCAATTTGCGGCACGAGCACCGGGTCCGACGCCAGCTGGTCTGGGAGCTTCGCCCGGATCGGCCCCACTTGGCTGAGGCTGACGGTATTTAGGTGAAGTACGCCCATAGCCACAGGGTGCCGAGATACTCAAGTCGTCGTTGGTCCCCAGCAGTCCGTGGTAGTCACCCCTCTGGAACGTCGCCTTCACCGGCCGGCGATGTGCTCGGCCACGTACCGGGCGTCCTCGCCCACCAGCGCCAGCGTGGCAGAGGCGTGCCGGGTCAGCCACGGCAGCCCGACGGCGTACAGCCCGGCAACCTCGGTGACGCCGCGGGAGTGCCGGGGGTAGTTCCATTCGTCCAGCACCGGGATGTCGAGGAAGCTGAAGTCCAGGCCGTAACCGGTGGCCCAGATGACGGACGTGACGTTCTCCGCGTCCAGGTCCAGCCGCGCGCCGGACTCCGCGGGTAGCCAGGAATCGTCCTGTGGTGGTTCGGCGGCCGGCGCGTCGATGCCCGCCGCCTCGATGTAGGCGTCCGCCATCGGCTTCAGGCGCTGGCCGAACCCGGCCTCCACCATCGCCAGACGTCCGGGGAGGTCGTCGCTGAAGACGAGCACGCCGTCGTCCGTTCCCTCAAAGTGGCCGTGCAGCCGCACGCCGCGGCGGCCCAGTTCCCGCAAGTGGATGCTGTGGCCGCCGTCGTTGCCGGAGACCAGCGGATTGCACATGAAGCGGGCGGCGGGGGAGGGGAGCTGCTCCACCTGGAGTCCGTTGATGCCGTACGCGGGGCCGTGCAGGTTGATCTGCACGATCCAGTAGAAGGTGTCCTGGCCGCGGTACCGGCGGGGCGCCTCCGGGCACGCGGACATGGACAAATGGACCTCGCGGTCGGCGGCCAGCAGGTCCTCGGTGATCTGTCCGCCGGACTGGCCGGTGCCCACCACCAGCACGGCGCCGTCCGGCAGCTGCTGCGGGTTGCGGTAGTCGTGGCTGTGGAGCTGGTGCACCTGTCCCGGGAGCCCGGCCGACGCGGCCGGGATGCGCGGGTTCTGGAAGGCGCCGTTCGCCAGGACCACGTTTTCTGCAGTGAAGCTGCCGCCGGTGGTCTCCACGCTGAAGTGGCCGCCCGCCTTGGCGATCCGGGTGGCCTCCGTGCCCAGCCGCACCGGCGCGGCGATCCGCTGCGCATAGTCGCGGAAGAAGTCAATGACGGCGTCGCGGGGGAGAAAGGAATCCGGCTCGGGACCGTCGTACGTCAGCACCGGCAGCATGAAAGAGAAGTTGGGCGTGTTCAGGTAGAACGAGTCCCACCGGTCCTGCCACGCCCCGCCCAGGGCATCCCGCCGTTCCAGCAGCTGATGTTCGACGCCGTGTTGGGTGAGCCAGTAGCTGGTGGCCAGCCCGGCCTGACCGGCCCCGATCACCAGGGTGTTGACTAACTGCGCGTCGGGCGGCCGTCGGGGTCTCCATGGTTCTTCTCCCGTAGCCAGGGTGCAGGGCTGGTTTTGTTGGCAGGATAATGCCTGCAGCGTCCCTACGTACAGGTGCCCGACGACGGCGTGGGGTCCACTGCCGGCGGCAGCCGTAGGAGCACGGGATGGACTGAACATTGTCCATGCCGGGTGCCGTCGGTCGGTGTTACATGTAACATTGACCTATGAGCGTCAGGGATCGTGTAGCTCGGCACCGAGCTGCCATGCGAGAGCGAGGCTTCCGACAGATTCAGATGTGGGTTCCGGACGCGCGGACAGAGGAGTTTAAGGTCGAGGCCCGGCGGCAAGCGCTGGCGGTCGCGGCCTCCGACCATGCCAGCGACGACCAAGATTTCATCGAACAGGTTGCGGAAGACTGGCCGGAGTGAATCGCGGTGAGCTGTGGACGGTTTCGGGGGGAACATATGCGCAGAAACCCAGGCCAGCACTCGTCATCCAGGATGACCTGTTTGCGGCCTCGGAGTCAGTCACCCTTCTGCCGCTAACCACTCACCTGACGGATGCCCCGCTGCTGAGGCTGACCGTTGACCCCGGACAGCTCACCGGCTTGACGCAACTCAGCCAGATCATGGTGGACAAACTCACGACAGTGCGGCGTGCCAACCTCGGGCAGCGGATAGGCCGAATAGATTCCAAGACCATGGTTGCCGTTGAGCAGTCCCTTGCCGTCTTTCTTGGGCTGGGGCGTTGACTGGTTCAGCCATAGAGGCGTTCGAGAGCCCAGTCCCAGCGGATCAGCTCCTGTTCGAGGCGAACGGCTGATCCGTAGGAGTCGTGGCCTAGCGCTTCGTAGAGCGCGGCTTCGTCAGCGGTCAACCGGGTCATCAGAGCCCTCGACGGCGACGGCTCCCTGCCCCATGCATCCCGATGGGCGAGCAATGTCGCCTCATCCATCAGCACGCTGGCCACGTGGGGATGCACTGCGCGCAGCTGGTCCAGGATCCGGAAGCCGTGCGTATCGATGTCGCCCCAATACAAGACATCGCAGTTCCGGAGCCAGGCCGCATCACGCAGGGACGAAAAACCGTACCCGCCACCGTAGAGGGCCAGTGCGCCCGACCGTTCGGGCAGCGCGAGGAAGTTGATCTGGTTCTCTGTCGCGATCACGGTGTGCACCGGCAGCTGCAGCGTGCTGAACGCCTCGGCCGTCACCGTGATGTCCCGGGCGCCGCTCAGAACGTTCATTGAGGGGTCCAGAAGGCGAAACCGGACGAGCTCCGGCGGATGCAGGAACCCGTGCCGGCGGGCAAAGCGTGCCGCCGTAGTGCGGCCGGCGCCGTCGTCCAAGGCAATCTCCGGCTCAGCCGCCTCTATGGCCGCTTCCGACGAAGCGTCGGCATTGGCATCTACTTCATCAACATCGGAACCAGGCGCAAGAGCGGCGAGCAGCTGATCTATGACCTGCCGGTGCCCCTCAATAAATTTCGTGTGCACACCGGGCAGCCCCAGCTGCCGGACGTAAATTCCCGGCGCAGGATTGTCCCGCAGCCACAGCGCCGCCCGCGCCGCCGTCAGGGCATCTGAATCCAGTTCGAGCAGCTTCAGCGGCCGCCGCCCAGCCCAGCACAGCAGCAACGGATCCAGCTCACCAAGACTGCCCAACAGCTCCCGGAACCGCGCCGCCTCCCGGGACTTGCCGACAAAGCCGATCTCGTTCCCCACCGTCGCAAACACGGCCGCGGCCGGAATCCGGTTGGAGCCCACCGTGCGGCGGCCCGCCTCCACCGTTTCCAGCTCGTACGGGCCGGCCCCGGCGAACAACTCAGCAGCCCACCGATGGGCCACAGCGTAATCGCTCAACAGGGCTGCCGCCGTCGGACGTTTCAGCGAACGGCGGCGCGGGTAGGCTCCGGATGGTTCCAGCAGCTCCCGCAGCAGGGCACCGCTGTTCCACGCCTTCAGTGACTGCGCCCGGAGACCCGCCAAGGTAGTCCAAGACTCCGCGGGGAGGTCCCTTCCCAAACCTCGCAAGCTCGGCTCGGGGCCCTCGGGACGCCGCTTAGGCACGCCGGTCCCGTTTATCGCGGTATTCCTGGATGGTCATGTTGCGCAGCTGGGAGTCGTCGCCGTTGGTGTTCGCCACGAATCCCACGTGCGAGACGAACGGCTCGATCACGTGGATCTTCTGCAGCGGTGTGACGATCAGCAGCTGCAGCTTCATGCGCTGGAACAGTTGCAGGCCGTAGCGCGCAGACTCGTCGGATCCGCGGCCGAACGCTTCGTCGATCACCACGAACCGGAAACTCCGAGCGGACTTCTTCCCGGCCGCAGCCGCCGACGTACCCCCGGCCGCCGACCCCAGCCCGAACTGGAAGGCAAGGGCCGCGGCGAGGATCGTGTACGCCAGCTTTTCCTTCTGGCCGCCGGACTTGCCGCCGGAATCGGTGAAGTGCTCGAACTCCTCGCCGGTCTCGGTCCACTTTTCCGAGGCCGAGAACGTGAACCAGTTCCGCACGTCGGTGACCTTGGCCGTCCACCGCTCATCCAGCGTGGTCAGGCCTTCCCGCCCGCGGAAGCGCTCGATCAGGCGCTCCACCTGCAGATACTTCTGCTCCGAGTACTGGTCCTCGTCGCCGATGGTCCCCTCCGAGCACGCCCGCAGGCCCGACATGAACTCGCGCACGTCCTGGTCCGAGGTGTTCTGGTGCTCCAGCTGGATGTGCCGGCCCGGGTTGTACTCGATCCCGGCCAGCGAATGGTTGATCTCGCCGATCCGGGTCACGATGTCCTGGCGCCGGCTGTCCAGGAAGGCGTTGAACGCCACCACTTCGTGGATGGTGTTCTGGTTCAGCGAGTCCTTGAAATGGGCCTCGAACCGGGGGAGGTCATTGCTGACCAGCTGCTCCAGCAGCCGGGTGTAGTCCGGGGCGGCCTCGAGAGCGGCGTCGATGTCCGTGGTCTCGTTGGGGTACTTGTTGCGGAAGTCGGCCATCAGCCGGACTGTGCTTTCCGCGGCCCGGGCAATGCGCTTGGACAGTGCATCAATCGTGTCCGTCAGCCCGGAACGGACAGAGCTCTCCGCCGTGCCGGTGTTCTTGTACGTCAGGGTCTTGTCGCCGAGCGCCGCGGTGGTGAGCTGTTCGACGGCGGCCAGCACCCCGCCGTCGTCCGTCAACGGGGTCTCCGCGAGAATGCCGCGGCATTCCTCGATCGCCTCCGCTATGTCCCTGCCGTCCTTCTCGTTGGCGCCCAGCCGTTCACGCAGCTTGCCGGCCTTTTCCTCGAGCCGCTCCAGCTCGGCGGTCACCGCGGATTCCTTGGCCGTGAGCTGCTTCAGTACGTCGCTGGCGGTCTCCAGTTCGAGCTTCTCGGCCTTGAGCTCTTCGATCCGCCGGGCCGTGAGCTGCCAGCTGATCTCGCCGAAGTCGGCCACGGAGCGTACCGTGCCCAGCTGCTGGTTCCGCCTGCCCAGATCGCCCAGGGACGCGTTGACCTTTTTCAGCTGGGTCTCCGTGACACCGAGCTGGCCCTTGACCTCGTCCTGCTCGGCGAGGAAGCGGCTGATCTTGTCGTGGTTGTCCCAGCCGAGCACATAGTTGCGCCGGTCCGTCAGCTCCCGCCGGTCGTCCTTTTCGTGCCTGCCGCGGACGCCCTTGAGCTGGCCGTTGACCGTCAGCGCCTTCGGGTAGCGGCGGAAGTCCTCGAAGGTGTCGCAGCAGACATGGTCGAACCGGGTGGCGAGTTCATCCAGCAGGAAGTTGCGGAACGGCGTGCCCGGTTTTATGGCGATCTTCGCGGCCAGCGTGCCCGCTTCGGCAGCCCGCGCGGCGGGGGATTCCCCGATCCTCAGGTAGACCAGCCTGCCGCGCAGGTTGTTCGCATCCACCCAGCTGCTCACCGCTGCATAGTGTTCGACCGGGACCAGCAGGGACAGCGCGAAACTGTGCAGGGTCCGTTCCGCGGCGCCCTCCCATGCGCCCTCGCCGTCGCGGACCCGCAGCAGTTCGCCGGCGTACGGCAGCGCCGCTTCTGTGATTCCGGTTCCATCGCACAGCCGACGGCGGAGCTCCAGCTGGGGGAGCGGCAGCAGGTTGGGACGGGATTGGAGGCTGCGCAGTTCGGCGCCGATCTCGGCCAGCTCGGCCGTTTGTTCGGTGCGGGTGATGGCCCACCGGGTGCGGCCGTCCTGGAGCTCATCGGATTGGGCGCCGAGCTGCGCTTCGACCTCAGCGAGCCGGGCCCGGTTCGCGTCGAACAGCACCCGGTCTTCCGGGGGCCGGAGTCCGAGATCCTTCGCTGCTGCACCGTAGGTTTCGAAGCGCTGCCGCTGGGTCCGGGACTGGTCAGTCAGCCGTGCAACGTCAGCGTCGATGGCCGCCAGCCGGCCGCCGCCGTTGGTGCGGATGTCCTCCTGGATGGCGGAAACCTCGTGCCGCTTCCCGGTGATCTCGGTACGCTGTTTTGTGCTGTCATCCTGGAGCCGTTCTCCGGTTCGTTCCAGCTCCGACTGGTGTTCCAGGCTCAGCTGCAGCTTTCGGTCCGTGAACCAGGGATGCAGCTGGCGGCGCTGTTCGCTGGCCTGGTCATACTCATGGCTCAGATTCGCGTGCTGGGCGGCGCCCTCCCTGATCGGCGTCAGGAGGGTTATCTGGTCCTTGGCCCGGAGTACCGCGTCGTGGGCCATCTTCAGGTCGTCGAAGTGGTGGATGAGGTTGCCGATGCGCTCGCCGACGTTGTCTTCCTCCAGCATGTTGGTCCGCACGAAGGAGGTGATGTTCTCCACCTGCTTCATGGACACCGTGCGGTGGAACAGTTCCATGGCCTGGTTGCCGCTGATCCCGAACTGCCGCTTGAAGGCCGCGGCGTAGTGCTCAAAGGTGTCATGGACGGCGGCACCAGCGGCGCGGAGCTTCCTTTTCAGCAGGACAGGGTCCTGCCCGAAGTTTGAGAAGTCCGCCGCGATGGACTGGTTCGCCTCAGCCAACGAGTAGAAGCGGCTCGGCGTGCCTGCCTCCTGGGTGGCCCACAGCGTGATGGCCAGGGTGACCGACTTGTCCAGCACGGCGTTGTGGAAGACGGCGAGCACCACGGTCAGGGCGCCGGTCCCACGCAGCGCCACCGGTTTGGAGTACTCGCCGCCGGTGCTGCGCGTGCTCTTGTGGAAGCCGCGCACATACGACGTCAGCGAGCGCTCCTTCTTCTGCGCGCCGGCCGCTTTGTTGTACTCGATCCGGTTCGCGGGCAGCAGCAGGGTGGTGATGGCATCGACCACGGTCGACTTACCGGAGCCGATGTCACCCGTGAGCAGGCTGTTGGCACCGTCCAGCCGGAACGTCCGCACGCCCTGGTGGAACGTGCCCCAGTTCAGCAGCTCCAAACGGTGCAGCCGGAACCCCGGGGGAGTGCCGCCGTCGTCCGTCGTTTCCTCCAGGCTGAACAAGGTGTCCTGCAGGTCAGCGGTCACTTGGTGTCCACCTCCGCTGCGCTTGTCCCGCTAACCGGCGTCCCCGCGAGAGTGGCACGGTAGTCCGCCAGCCGCGCGTCGAACTCCTCTAGCCACTGGGCGTCCACGAACGCCTTGAGGATTCGGACCACCTCGTACGTACCCGGCTGGCCCTTCAGCCGCCGCAGAAAACCGAGGTCCACCACCTTCTTGATGTCGGTGGCGAGCCGGTCCATGATCCTGGCTTCGTTGCTGGATTCGGGCAGGAAGACGGCGACCATCTCCGCGATGTCCTGCTCGGTCATGATGAGCCGAAGCTCGCTGCTGTTGGTGTCGAACTCCAGCATCCGGCCGCGCAGGAGGGCCAGCAACAGGCTGACGTTGAAGGTCAGCTGCCGCCGCGGAATCAGCCGGGGGAGATTACTATCGGGGTCCTCGTGAGACTTCAGGAACGCGTAGCCCTCGGATTCGTCCAGGATCAGGTCCAGACCCAGCACGGAAACATAGTCACGGACCTGGGAGGACAGGCCCAGCAGCGACTGCCAGAGCTTCTCGTCCCCTTCGGCGTAGAGGACGCCCTTGAAAAGCCGGGTGACCACACCGGGAAGTTCCTCGGGCGTCCGGCTTTCCGTTTCCGCAGTGCTTGGGGAATTCGACGCCGGGTTCATGCTGGCCTTCCGAAGATGATCTGCTCGATGGTCGCTTCGCGGATGCTGCCGTCCGAGGCCCGCCACGAAACCTGCTGCAGGGCGTCCGGTGTGATGCTCGCCCAGTCCGACTCTGTGGCCAGCTGGTAGTAGGTCACAATTTCCGCCAGGCCCTGCGAGACGGGGTAGGCGGCGGTGACCTCCGCGAGGGTGGTCTGTTCCGCCTCGGCGAGGACTGCGTCGATGTTGGCCTTGAGCCGTTCCTTGTCCACGTGGAACTGGCTGAACAGGGCGCCGGCGTCTACGTCCGCGTCGTCGGCCGTGAGGACGTCGTCGTCCACCATCACCCGCCGGCTCGGCTCATACAGCGGCCGTTCGAAAGGCAGCGTAATGTCCACTGACGGGGCCGAAATGGTCATGAAGTCTCCCGACGGCGGCTGCTCCCGCGTGGCGAGGGCGCCGGACTCGATGCTCCGGATGAGCTGCATGATGCGCTTGTTCTCAAGGAACACCTTGTCGTCGAGCAACCGGCGCATCTGCTGAGACAGCTGGCGGACGGTGCCCTGGGTCTGTTCGACGGCGGGCAGCCAGTCCTGGTGCAGGTTCACCACGGCGTGGAGGTTGTCCGCGTGGGCGAGGGCCTCGATCTGGGTGGCGCGCTGGAGGAGTTCCTGTAGTTTTCTTCGGGATTCCGGGGACATGAGGTAGTCCCAGAAGCCTTGGAAAGTACGCCCCTGCAGGGAGCTGCTGATGTCCTGCTGGTTGGCGAAGATCGATTCCAGGAGCTCGCCCTGGGTGCCGTCCCAGGTGGCGATCTGCTCGCGGACCTGGCGGTCCAGCTTCCGGAAGTTCTGTTCGACCTCGCGGAAATCCGAGAGGAGGTCCTTGGCCAGGGAGGTCAGCTGCTGGAAATGGTCCAGTGCTTCCGGGCCCGTCATGACGCGTATGTTGCCGTCCCGGATCCGCTGCGTCTCGGCGTCGATCCCGTCGCGCTGCCGCTGCAGTTCGGCGAGCCGCACTTCGGGATCGGTCTCCGACTGCTGGACCAGCCGCTCCAGGACGGCAAAGATGCTGGTGAGCCGGGACTGGGTGGCCACGAAGTCGCGTCCGCGCAGGCCCTCCACCCAGCGGACCACGTCTTCCGCGGCCGCGGTGAGATCGTAGCGGGGCTCGTCCTGGCCCTGGATGTAGTACTTCCGCAACCAGGCCCTTTCGGGGGCGGCCCAGTCGTCTAGGTACTCCGAGGCCTGGCGCGGAAACTTGTCCTCGCCGTAGGCATCCCGCAAGTCGAATAGCACATCGTCCAGGCTGTCGATGAGCTGCTGGCGGCCTAGGTTCCGCTGATTGGGGCCGGTGAAGGCGGCCATGAAAAACGAGATGGCGAGAGGCGCGTTCTGGGCGCGCAGCAGGGACCAGCCTGCATGGCTTTCGCGCAGGGCGTTGATTGCGTAGTAGTCCATCCGGTCCTCGTGGTGTTGCCCGCCTCACGTCCTACATTCACTCTAAAGGGCGCCGCGGACATTTTCTGCGGAGGAAGAGTCCTCATGACCCGCCACGTGCGCTTGCAGATGGAGGAAGAGGCAGGATGTCGCTAGACAAGCGGCTGCCGTTCCCCGACGGCGACCGCATCCTCAAGCGTTACGTACGTCCGCCGTCGTCGTTCCAGTCTTTCCTGCTGGCCTGGCGACGGGATGTGGGCGCCTTTCGCGCGGTTGCACCTGCTGCACGCGGCGACGAAGTTCCGCAGGCTGGTGGATCCGCCCTTGGACCACGGGTAGAAATGGTCACCGTGTTCCGCAGGACGGGAACACCGGCGGCGGAAACCGGCCTCCATCTCGCACTGGCCCTCTGCCCGCGACATGCCTTCGCGGCGCTGCTGGCGGCTGAAGCGCCGGACCGGATCGCGGCGCTTCACGTCCCTCGCCCGGATTACCGACGCGCTAATGGTCAGGACGACGGCGAGTACGCCTGGAAGCGCGACGGCCGCCAGCACGCCGTCGAACATCCCTGTAAAGATGGCTGTGACGGTCGTGGTTGGTCGTACCGCAGTTGCGTTCCCGGAACGCGTCACGAGCGACAGGATGGCTCCGGCGAAGATCCACACCGTCAACGCGGCCATGGCGAACCGAAGTAATTGGCGCGTCCAGTAGATGCGTTTCAATTCAATCATTTGGTCTCCCCCATAAAGACTCCGGCAAATGAAGACGGGCGGCGTCCCGCTCGCTGAGACAGATCGTACCTTCGCTGGCGTTACGGGGAGGCGGTGCCTCTTCAAGCGGGGCGTTTCGCCGAGGGTGTTCTGGTTCAGTGCGGACTGCGCTAGCTTTTTTCTATGGCCATGGACCAGCAACGGTGCTCTGACCCCCTACAGGAATTTCTACTCAGAAGGAGGGGGAACGGTCATGAATCGACGAACCAAAATCTTCTTTGGTGTGATCGTTCTGTTGCTGGTTGTTGGCGGGGTGACATTATTTGCCTTCGACAACACAAAAAGGAACGGGGCCGCGGAGTACAACCCGCAGATCAACCCAGCAGATTTCACCACCGAAATCACCAACAAATACTTCGCGCTCCCTGTCGGCAAGAAACTGACTTACGAGACTACCGAGCAAGGAAGAGTCACCGAGAGGATCGAGATCGAAATCTTGCCGGAGACGAGGACCATAGACGGTGTTGAGACGGTGGTCTATCTGGACAAGGAGTACAAGAACGGGCAGCTCGTGGAGGAAACCCGCGATTATCTGGCGCAACACAAAAACGGCGACGTGTGGTACTTCGGCGAGGACGTGGACAACTACTCGAATGGAATGTTGGTGAACCACTCCGGCAGCTTTTTGCATGGAAAAGACGGCGCAAAAGCCGGCATCTGGATGAAGGCCGAGCAGCGCGTCGGCGATTCCTACAGGCAGGAGTTCTACGTTGGTAATGCGGAAGACATGCGGGACACCGTAGCTACCGGCGAGACAGTCTCCACCAAGTCAGGCACGTACACCGACTGCGTCAAGGTCTACGACTGGACGCCGCTGGAAAAGAACTCCCGGGAGTATAAGTATCACTGCCCGCAGATCGGTGCGCTGGCCCTTACCGAGGACCTGGAGACCGGCAGCCGGTCAGAACTGGTGAGTGTTGTCCTGCCCTAGTTTTCCACCCTTTTGGGCCGGGGCTTAGAAACCTTCGGCTCCTTGGGCGGCAGTCCGGCCACGTGCTCGAATGCTTTCTTCACCCAGGCTTTGGCCCGCGCCTCGTCGCCGTCGCCCTCGGCGTTCCAGATCTCCGGCAATCCGGTGTAGCCGCCTATCGGACGCTCGGCCGGCCCGAACGGGACGGTCCGCTCGGTGCTTTCGAGCATCTCCTTGTCCGCCTCGGCCAGCTTCACGCCGATGGTGGGGCCGAACAGGCCGGCGAACATGTTGCCGTGCACGAAGGCGCCCAAGTTCCCGAACATCGGCTTGACCACCACCTTGGGATGGTCCGGCAGCACCGAGCGGAAGTGTTCCTTGTCGGCGTCGGACGCTTTCGGCATTTCCATGGGTCTTCCTCCGGTACTGACGGTCGCGGGCTGGTCTTCCTGCAGGATATGCCCGCGGCCGGGCATGGGACAGGCGGTCGGCATAAATGTTGCGAGCCAGCTTTCGGCGGGCATGATTGAGGCATAGCCCAGGAACAGCGACCTCCTGGTCCGTTATACGGGTTCCATGGGACGGCTTTTTTCACGGCAAATGCGGACGCAGTAAATTCCGACAATTTGCAGCTGTGCCTAGTTCGGAGTGCCTGGCCTAGTAACAGATAGTCAAAACTCACATGGCGGGTTACTATTTGCAAAGTCTGGCTCAGCAGACTTTGGTTGCTCAGCATTCGCTGACGCATGAACTTGGGGGAAATACATGCTCGCAATGACGAGTACATTCCGCCTGCCTGCCTTTATCAGTGCAGTGCTGGCGATACTTATGATGCTGGGTTCGGTCCCGGCCACCGCAGCCGATACGTCGACGGCTTCCATTCAGGGGACCGTGACGGCTCCCGCCGGAGTTGAAATCGCCGGCGTATATGTTTACGCCTCATCGGCGGAATTCGAAGGCCAGTGGAGTCAGTTCGTCAGCGTGTCCCAGGAGGGCACCTACAAAATCACGGGCATGCCGGCGGGGTCCTACAAGCTCCAATTCTCCGGCTGGAATACCGGTGCCCAGGATCAGTGGTACAAAAACGCCGACTCCTTTGAAACTGCCACTCCCGTGACCGTCACCGCCGGACAGGCCCTCACCGGCATCAACACCACGCTGGTAAAAGGCGCCGCGATCAGCGGAAAGGTCACAATTCCTGCCGGCGTCAGTTCACCGAACCTGTCTGTGGTTGCCTCATCGGCTGACTCGCGGCGCGAGGCGGGTCAGTCCAGCGTGGGAGCGGACGGCAGCTACAAGATCACCGGCCTGACGGCGGGATCATACAAGCTCCAGTTCACGGGCTGGAACACTGGCGCCCTGGACCAGTGGTACAAAAACGCCAGCTCCTTTGACACTGCCACGGCCGTGACCGTCACCACCGGACAGACCCTCGCCGGCATCAACGCCACCCTGGTCAGGGCCGCGTCGATCAGGGGAAAAATCACTGCGCCGGCAGGTGTCACCCTCTCCAACGTTTCAGTCAGTGCCTCTGCCGCCGCCCAACAACGCCAGGTGGGCGAATCTTCCACTGTGGCGCCGGACGGCAGCTACACGATCACCGGCCTGCCGGCAGGATCCTACAAAGTGGAGTTCTCCGGCTGGAACACCGGCGCTGCGGACCAGTGGTACAAGAACGCCACGTCCTTTGACGCTGCCACTGCTGTGACCATCACCGCCGGCCAAGACCTCGCCGGCATCAACAGCACGTTGGTGAAGGCTGCCACAATCAGCGGAAAAGTCACCGCACCGGCCGGCGTCGATCTGTCGAACGCCTACGTCAGCGCCTCGCCTGCAACGACACAGGGCGGCCAAGGGACTCAAGGCGCCAGCATCGCAGCGGACGGCAGCTACAAAATCACGGGCCTGTCAGCGGGCTCATACAAGCTCCAGTTCTCCGGCTGGAACACCGGCGCCCTCGATCAGTGGTACAAAAATGCCGCCTCCTTCGAGACGGCCACGGCCGTCACGGTAGCCACCAGCCAGGACCTCACCGGGGTTAACGCCACCTTGGTCAAGGGCGCCACGATCAGCGGAAAAGTCACCGCCCCGGCCGGCGTCACCGTTTCCAGCGTCCAGGTCTCAACCTGGTTGGCGTCCTCCATGACACCAGTGGGCCAGTACATCAATGTGGCGCCAGACGGCAGTTACAAGATCATCGGCCTTCCCTCGGGATCCTATCGACTCCAGTTCTCCGGCTGGAACACCGGCGCAGTTGAACAGTGGTACCAGAACGCAGACTCGCCGTACACGGCCCGCCCCGTCACCGTAACGAACGGCCAGGACCTCACCGGCGTGAACGTCAGCTTGCTCAAGGGCGCCACGATCAACGGAAAGGTCACCGCCCCGGCAGGCGTCAGCCCTTCCGGGATGTCCGTCACGGCCTCTCCGGCCGCACCGGCAGCCTCGCCAGACCAGCAGAGAAGGTATTCCGGCACGGTGGCGCCGGACGGCACGTACAAGATCATCGGCCTTCCGGCGGGATCCTACAAGGTGGCCTTCAGAGCTGGCTCCGGCGGAGCCGTCGACCAGTGGTACAAGAACGCGTCCTCCTTTGACACAGCCACTGCGGTGACCGTGGCTGCCGGGCAGGACCTGGCCGGCATCAATGCCACTTTGGTCAAGGCAGCGACCATCAGCGGGAAAATCACCGCTCCCGCCGGTGTGGAGCTCACGAAGGTTGTCTATCCCGGCGTCCCCGTCGCGATGACAACCGTGAAGGTCTACGCCGCCGGCTCATCCAAGGCGACGGTCGCGCAGGGCTATGTGAATCCGGACGGCAGCTACAAGGTAACGGGCTTGGCTGCCGGATCCTACAAGTTCTTCATTTCCGGTTGGAACACGGGCGCGGCCGACCAGTGGTTCGACAAGGCTGCCTCGTTCGACGCGGCCCGAACCCTGACGGTGGCGGCCGGGCAGGACCTGACCGGCATCAACCCGGCCCTGGTCAAGGGCTCCACCGTCAGCGGCAAGATCACCGGCGGAGGCACCACGGGCACCCCCGTCAGCGTCCTGAACTCCGCGGGGGCTGTGGTCAAGGACGGCTACGCAGACGCTGCCGGAACCTACAGCATTGGCGGTCTCGCGGCGGGATCCTACAAAGTGGCATTCAACCGTGCCAGCGGCTCCTCCGTCGCGGAGGCGCAGTTCTACAACAACAAGCCCGAATCCGCAGGGGCAGGTGCAGCCCAGACCGTGACCGTCGGCGCAAGCGCGTCGGTATCGAACATCAACGCCACCCTGGTCACGGGCGGCTCCATCGCCGGGACGCTAACGGACAAGGCGGGCAAACCTCTGCCCACCGCCGGAGTACAGGCCTACACCCGCGATGGAAGTCTCGTCACGCGTAGTGGGACCACCGACGCCAGCGGAAAGTTCAATATCACGGGACTCAGTACCGGAAAGTACTTCGTCGTCGCGCACTCCGGTGCTGACGGGTCGAAGATCTATTCAGGAAACGTCGCCACCGAGGCCAGCGCTGCGGCCGTGGCGGTCATTGTGGGCAAGTCCACCAACATGGGCACGCTGTCCTTCGGCACCCCGCCGGTGGCATTGACGGCTGTCCCGGTTCCGACGATCACCGGCCTTGCGGTGTCCGGGGAGAAGTTGACGGCGGTTCCTGGCACGTGGGGCCCGGCGCCGGTCACCCTGGCGTACCAGTGGAAACGCGCAGGGGTGAACATCGCCGGGGCGACGGCCGCGACGTACGCCCTGACGTCCAGTGATGTCGGCAAGACAATCACCGTCACAGTGACCGGGTCCAAGGCCGGCTACACGACGGCGGCCAAGACCAGTGCGGCGACCAAGGCCGTCACGGCACCCGTGGCGCTGACGGCCTCGCCGGTTCCGACGGTCACGGGCACTACTGTGACCGGGCAGAAGCTGACGGCGGTTCCCGGCACGTGGGGTCCGGCACCGGTCACCCTGGCGTACCAGTGGAAACGCGCAGGGGTGAACATCGCCGGGGCGACCGCGGCGACGTACCTCCTGACCTCCGGTGATGTCGGCAAGACAATCACCGTTACAGTGACCGGGTCCAAGCCCGGCTACACGACTGCGGCCAAGACCAGTGCGGCCACGAAGACCGTCACGGCACCCGTGGCGTTGACGGCTTCGCCGGTCCCGACGGTCACGGGCACTACTGTGAGCGGGCAGAAGCTGACGGCGGTTCCCGGCACGTGGGGTCCGGCGCCGGTCACCCTGGCCTACCAATGGAAGCGTTCCGGGGTGAACATCTCCGGGGCGACGGCCGCGACATATGTCCTGGCCTCCGGTGACGTGGGCAAGACGATCACGGTCACGGTAACCGGCTCCAAACCTGGCTACACGACGGCGGCCAAGACCAGCGCGGCCACGAAAATCGTGACCGCCGTCTAGGACCCCCCAGGCGCGGCAGGCCGCCGCACCAGAGCGCATCACCAGCCCTGCAAAGCAAAATCACAAGGAGACCCGTGCCCTTCCCAATCCAAACGTTGGAAAGGGCACGGGTCTTCGCTCCCCGTGCCTGTGTGTGGCTGGTGGCCTGCTCGGTCCTGGTCTTCCAGCCGGGCGGGCTGTTCCGGTTCACCTGGATGAAGGTGGTCTGGCTCCTGGCCGTCGTCGGAATCGGAGCCCTTGCCCAGGCCGGAGGCCGGCTGCCCCAAGGCATCCGGCGGGCACTGTGGGCCGCCGCCATTGTGCTGGCCATTTCTACGGCTTTCTCCGCCAGCCCCCTTGCCAGCTTCCTGGGACGCTGGCCACGGTTTGAGGGCGCACTGGTCATCGCGCTCTACGTCGCCGTCTTTGCCTTGGGTGCCAAGGTCCTCGGCGGGCCGGGCAGAGCCAGGAATTGGGCCATGTTCCGCACCGCGCTCACCCCGGCGGTGGTGATTGTGAGCTTTATTAGTGCTTTCGAGGCCGCAGGCTTGCGGCCCCTGGGCGGGTCCGCGGATCTGCGCCCCGGGGCCACCCTGGGCAACGCGACGGACCAGGGAATCATCGGAGTTCTGGCGGCCGCAGTGCTGGCACTGCCGGCACTGCGCGGCCGGGACTGGCCGGCCCGCATCGGCCTTGCAGCGGCGGCCCTGACCACGGTCCTGTCCGGTTCCCGTGCAGCGATCCTGGGCCTGGCCGCCGTCGTGCTTGTGTTGGTAGCGGCCGCAATCCGGACCCCCGGCCGCGCGCGCGTCGCGGCGGCTGGCGGTGCCTCGCTCGTGTTGCTTGGCGTTGCCGCAGTCGCCATTCCCGTGGCGCGGGAGCGGCTCTTCAGCGCCGACACGGTCAACGGCCGCTGGCTGCTGTGGGACGAGAGCCTGAAGCTGATCGCCGAGCATCCCTGGACCGGCGTCGGCCCGAACGGTTTTGTCGATGCCATCACGGGCTTCCACACCCTGGAGTGGGCCGTCCGGGTGGGCGGCACATTCCCGCCGGACTCGCCGCACTCCTGGCTTCTGCAGGCCGCCGCCGTGGGCGGACTTCCGCTGCTGCTGGCGGCGGCGGTGCTGGCCTTCCTCACTCTGCGCAGCGCTAGTGAAAGCATCCGCACCGCGGCACCGGGAGTTGACCGCGACAACCTGACCGGCGCCCTCGCTGCCGTGGCCGCTTACGGTCTGATGCTCCTCACCGCATTCACCTCGCCGGCCACCACGCCCGTGGCGGCCTTCATCTGCGGGGGATTGGTGTCGACGTCGCGGGCTGCCGTGCAGCAGGTCCGGCCTCGCGCCAAGGCGGCTCCCGCGAAATCAGCTTCCGAGGTCCGGACCTGGAAGACCTTCCCGGCCGGTGCGGTGGCTACGGGGCTGCTCGTGGCCCTGGGGCTGGGCATCGCAGTGCCGGCGGCGATCGCCGAATGGCCGATGGCCGAGGGTGTAGCCGCCGTCGCGGCCGGAGACCTGACGACGGCGGAGAGCCAGTTCCAGCGCGCCTACGGGCTGCGGCCCTGGGACTCGGATACCGCGCTGCTGGCGGCCCAGGCCTTCACCGGGCCGGCCGCCGACGGGGACTCCATCGCCGCGAACCATGCCGTCGAATGGGCCCGCATCGCGCTGGACCGCACGCCCGGCTCATCCGAGGCGGGCCTGGCCCTCGCCATCGGCTTTATCAACATTGGGAAGCTCCAACAAGGCAAAGACACGTTGGACGAGATGATTCGGCGTTCCCCCTTCGACTCCGCTGCCTATCTCCAACGTGGCGTCGCCAACTTCGGCCTCGGCAACGTCCAGGACAGTCTGGCCGACCTCGCCGCCTCGGCGGAACGTGCGCCGGCCTCGGCGGAGCCCTGGACCATATTGGCCAGGATCTATGACCGGCTGGGAGATCCGGAAGCGGCGGGGCAGGCGCAGGCCCGTGCGGATGCGCTCGGCCCTCGCTGACCGTTCCAGATGGAGGTGTGGTAATCCACACTCCAAACGTCCTGTACAGTTGATCCTGTTGTTGTGTTTATGCAGTTCGTAGTTCAGGCAGTACGCAAGGTTGCAAGACCTTGTTCTTCTGAAGCAGCGGTTTTGAGCACCCCAAACAGGAGGACCCGAAAGTCGGGACAGTTCCTCCACCTTCACGAAGGACAAAAATAATGGCTACTGGTACCGTCAAATGGTTTAACGCTGAAAAGGGCTTCGGCTTCATTTCCCCCGATGACTCCTCACAGGACGTTTTCGCACACTACTCTGCGATCAACTCCTCCGGCTTCCGCTCCCTCGAAGAGAACCAGAAGGTCTCCTTCGAAACCGAGCAGGGCCCCAAGGGTCCCCAGGCCACCAACATCCAGGCTATCTAATTTCCTTTTAGATACCCGGGACCGTTAGGTTTCGAGCAGGGCCCGTCTTCGGACGGGCCCTGCTTTTGTTTAACCCACCTGTGCCTCCAAAACAGGGATGACGACGGCGGCGCGGCACCGACGTCGTCCGCCCACGGCGCCGTCGCGGTCCTCATGCCGGCCAGCTCCCTGCGCCGGGTCCCGCACCACAAGTCTGGGGCTAGTCGTCCCGGGGGATGAGGATCCACAACGCGACGTAGACGAACTCGCCCACGCCGAACAGGCCGAAGAACATAAACCCGAGCCGGACAAATGCCCGGGGCACTTCGAAACGGTCGGCCAAGGCAGCGCACACGCCTGCGAAGATTTTGCCGCGTCTGGGGCGAACCAAGGTTGCTGACATTTCGCTACCGTAGCACCAGGCGCCCGTCGAGTCAGCAGTGTCTTTCGCCCCTGCCGCCCACTGCCACAGCACGCGCCGCAGCTGATCAGAGCTGGCCGCGCCGGGCCAGGTAGGTGTTGAGCGCCGGGTTGTCGATGTCCTTGGCCAGCCACGGGATGGTCTCCGCGGCGGCGGTGTCGCCGAGAACTGCCCGGTGCGAGTGCGCCCGGACCACCAGTTCGCGCAAGGCGCCGCGGCTGGCCATGGTGCCCAGCCGGTCGGCGTAGTCCCCGGCGGCGGGGGAGCCGGCGTCGATCGCGACCTCGGCGGCGGTGTCCAGCAGCCGCGCCCGGTACCACAGATACCAGGGCGTGGTGTCGAGCCCGCGCTTGAGCCAGGATTCGGCCGCGGCCTGGTCATTCAGCGCCATGCTGAGCCTCGCCTTGGCCCCGGCGGCCAGGGTCAGGTAGCAGTGGTCGCCGGCGACGTCGGCCATCACCCACGAGCGGTCGATCAGGGGAGCGGCGTCCTCCAGACGGCCGGCGGCGAGGAAGGTCTCGCCGCGGAGGCCGGCGACAAAGGGTTCGAAGGCCGTCCAGTGCTCGGCCGCGATCAGTTCCTGGGCCCGGTCCAGGCATTCAGCAGCCGGCTCCAAATCCCCGCGCAGCAGATGCACCCGGCCGGTCAGGGCCGTACTGAACGCCAGTAGGCGGCGGCCGCCAACGGCGGTGGCGAGCCGGCTCGATTCGGCCAGGGCCGCCAGCGCCTCACCGTAGTGCGCGGTGTCCGAGGCCGCCATGCCCTGGATGGCCAGGATCCTGGACCGTTCGTCGTCGAACCCGTCCGCCGCCCGGGCCGCCTGCTCCAGCCAGCCGGCCGCGCGGTCCGGAATGCCCCGCTGCACCGACAGGTACCCCAGCTCCCGGTACGCGGCCGCCGCCACCCGCGACGCCGGCCGCGCGGGGTTCCGTCCCCCCGACGCCATCGACTCAGGGTCCAACCCTTCCGACTTCAGCGCCCGGTGCAGGAGGTCGGCCACCTCGGCGCCGCGTCCGCCGGCCTGATGGATCAGCGCCCCGGACAAGGTGACCAGGGATTCGGCGAGCAGATGATGGTCGCCGGTCCGTTGCGCGATCTCGGCGGCGAGGCGCAACTGATCCAGCCCGCGGTCCACGGAGCCTGCCGAGAGCGAGGCCTCGGCGGCGTCGAGGTACGACCGCACGGCGGCCGAACTGGCCGGCAGCCCGGGCTCGGCCGGGGGCGCCCCGTCTGCCAGCGCCCGGCGCACCTCCGCGGGCACGCCGAGCCCGAGCTCCCGGCGGTACAGTTCGCGGCACTTGTCGGCCTGCTCCCGCGCCCGCCGGTAGTCACCCAGGGCGAGCAGGGCCTTGATCAGCACGGCGTGGCAGTCGGCGTTGAACGGGTCCAGGTGCAGCGCGCGGGTGGCGAGGTCGACGGCGTCGTCGGCCCTTCCGGCCGCCAGCGCGGCGAGCGATGCCTCGTAGAGCAGCGTCAGGACAGCATTCTCGAGCCGGTGCCGCTGGTCCTCCAGCCAGGACTCGAACGCCGGGCATTCTTCGAAGGTGAGACCCTCCAGGAGGTCGCCGTCGAAGGTGCGGGGGTCGGCGCCGCCGGCTGGCTGCAGGGCCGCCAGCACGTCGCAGTTCCAGCCGGCCGGCAGCACCAGCCGCAGCGGGTCGCCGCCCACCGATTCCGCGCCGAGGGTCCGGCGCAGCTCGGAAAGGTTCCAGCGCAGGGCACCGAGCGGGTCCTCGGCGTCGGGAAACAGGAGGGCCGCCGTCCGGGCCCGGCCCGTGCCGCCCGGTTGCAGCGCAAGGTAGGCCAGCACAGCCCATGCCTTGCGGCCCCGGGGCTGCCGGGGTGCGGTGCCAGCGGACTCGATCCGGGGCGGACCGAGGAGCCGAATCCAAGTCTCGGCCATATCAGTCATGCTACGCCGCTAGTGGGGGAGCTGGAGGTGCCGACGGCGAGCGTGCGGCGGGGGAGCGACGACGCCTGACCGTCGCATGATCGGAGCCGAAGGGAGCCGAAGGAAGCCGGAAGCGGGCGGAAAAACCAAAGCGGAAAATGCTCACACGGTGGCTCACACGGTGGGTGCGGAAACTGGACATGTCCCTACAAAAGGACCGGAAACCTGAACCCCACCCGCAAACGAAACCCGCACCGATCGCCCGGGATTCCGGCCCAACAATTGATCCATCGTCAGCCCCAACAACCAGCTCCATCACTCGCCCGAGGTGCTCTTCACATGGAATTTGCCGCCATCCTGCTCGCCGGACTCCTGGTCTTCGCAGCCGTCGCCACCATCGTCGCGGTCGTCCGCGACGGCCGGGGCCACACCCCTCCCATCCGGTCCACCCGCCCCTGGATGGCAGGCAACCTGCCCAGCGAACCGTACGCATCCCTGCGGTCCCTGCAGGGCTGACTGAATCCGGTAACCACACGCCAGTAACCGCACGGGCCTGACCCCCACCTCCAGCATGGGAGGCGGAGGTCAGGCCCGACGTCGTGCGGTGCCTTTGCGGAGTTCAGCGCTTCGTGGCGGCGTGCTCGCCGCGTCCGTTCACGGGGCCTGCGTAGCCCCGGTCTGGGGAGGCCGGTCTTTTAAAAGGACCGTCGCGGCGATTGCGGTCCCAAATGCGAAGAGGACCAACGGAGTTTGGAAAATCGCGCCCATGATGGCGAACCCTGCATCGGCTATTGGCTTCGACGCCGAAAATAGGCATGCAGCATCGATGGCCAATGCGGCCGCGTAGCCGACGAAGAAGCAGACGAGCAGTGCAGGAGTCCTGTAGGTCTTCGTAAATGCCCTAACCGCGAAGTCGTAGGCCAGGTATTTGAGTCCGATGGCCGCCGTCGTCATCGCAGCCTATGTTTCCCCTGCTGAGACTGGCGCCACGAAGGTTCCAGGGACGTAGCCGGCGCTCTTGAAATCTGAAGAGTGCCGGATGTCAGATGGTCTCAGACAACCACCCCGGAGGGGGTCGCCATGACGGTCGCTTTCAACCACACCATCGTCTACGCAACGGATAAGCGGCGGTCGGCGAAGTTCCTGGCCAACGTGCTCGGACTGCCGGAACCCGAAGCCATGTGGTCCTTCATGACCGTGCCCCTGGACCACGGAGTGGCCCTCGATTTCGCCACGGCGGACCGGCCCATCGCCCCGCAGCACTACGCCTTCCTGGTCAGCGAGGAGGACTTCGACGGAATCTTCGCAAGGATCCAGGCCGAGGGCATCCCCTACTGGGCGGACCCGGGACGGTCCCGCCCACAGCAGATCAACCACAACGACGGCGGACGCGGCGTCTACTTCGCGGATCCTGACGGGCATTTCCTTGAGGCAATCACGCGTCCGTACGGATCGGGTGCTGCATGAGGTCCCAGGTTCGCCGTCACGGCCACCGGGGCCGCCGAGATCCTTGCGCGGCACGATGGCATCGGCGAGGATGAACGCGATTCACCGTGCTGCAAACCGTGCTGCAAACAAGGAGTCGACGCGAATGACGAAGTATCTGATCTCGTTTCCGAGTGCCGCCATGGTCTTCCCTGACGAAGAGCTGCAGGCTGTTTCGGATGCGTCGCACGCGGTCGTCCAGGAGGCGAAGGACGCCGGCGTCTGGGTGTTTGGCGGCGGCATCGATGAGGGCATCCCGCCCGTCATGGTCGACGGCGACGGGACCGTGAGCGAGGGCACCTACCCGCAGACGACGCAGCTCGAAGGCGGCTACTCGGTGCTGGAGCTGCCCTCCTACGATGAGGCTTTGGAGTGGGCCGCGAAGATCGCGGCCGCCTGCCGTTGCGCGCAGGAGGTGCGCGCCTTCCAGTACGACCCCGCCAGCTAGGTGACTGCGCGGCGGGGGTGGCTTACACTGACCTCGGCTGGTGGGCGCCGGGGGAGGGCACGTGGCAAGAGGACATCTTTGTGGGGCAGTAGTGGTGGCTTTCGGGCTGGCCTTGGCCGGATGCTCTGGATCCACACAGCCCGGTCAAGCCTTCACTTCGCCCACCATGCCTGCGGCACCCTCAACCCCGAGTCCTCAGCCGAGCCCGTCCATCGCCCACGACGGCAACGTGAAGGGAAGCAGCGCAGTGAGCGTAACCGTGGCACCTGACATCTTCGACCAGCAGGGCGAGAGGTACGAGGAAGGACTAGGTGACGGATGGGAAACGTCACCCGGGTTCCTTGTCGAGACTGACGACCAGGACAAGGCCGCCGCGGCGTTGTATGCCGCGGGAGGGCGCTTTATGTCGGTGGACCAGAACGGCAAGGAACTGAGCCCCGCCGAAATGACTGGCGACTACCCCCAGTACACGCCAAACTACGTCTCCGATGTCTATCTGACCGAACTTGGCCCCATGATTTGGACTGACACTAAAGGCGAACTCTCGATGGGCATGGCGGAGAGGATGCTGCTCATACTGGAGGCCGAACTCCGGTCCCAGGGGATCACGGCCCATGTGACTGCTCCACCGGCTGACCTCTCACTCGACGGCACGCCCATCTGGCGGCCTCCCACCGAGACCGCCGTGCACGCGGGAGCTGACGTGAAGGCGCCGACGAACGAATAGCGGCGGCGGGAGAACCTCGGGGCACCGTTCCCCGCCCCGGACCGGCGGGGAACGCCGACGTCGTCGGTCAAGTGTCTAGACACCCGCAGTGGCGCGGGAGCATCCTAAACGTGTGCGCGTTTCGGGAGGAGAGCGGCCAAGGGGCAGGGAGATCCCGTCCCGGCTGGGGAATCCTGGGGAACCGGTGGACCGCTGGCAGTCCCACTTTCCAGGCGTGCGGACACGATCGGCGAGGGAACCGGGGACCAGATCATGGACGAAACATCCGATACGCGGCAAAGGCTGTCTAACCGCATCGACCAGAAGCAACGGGACCTTCAGTCCTACCTCGGCCGGGAACGACCCCGGCGCTCCCGGCTGGCCGGCATCAGCATCGTGGGCAGTGCGCTGGCCGCCGCGTTCACGGTCGGCCCCGCCGCCGGTGGCACGGGGTTCACCGAAGCGGTGGCGAACATCTTCAACCTGGCGGACGACTCGATTGTGTGGCGGGGACTGTGTCTGCTGGCGGTGATCTGCTCCGTTGCCGCGGCGCTGGCCACGAACTTTGCCACGTCCCGTTCCGTGGCGGACCGTGTGAGCGCAGCCGAGACCGCCAGTGCCCAGCTGGAGGGGCTGCAGGTCGCGCTGAACTTCGGCCACATCGAGATCGACGAGGCCGTCAAGCTGTACCAGCAATACGCCACGCAGGTGGCGTTCGTGGAGGCCTCTCCGGCGGGGTGAACTGTTCCTTCAAGCAGCGGCTCAACAGAGAGCACAAGCGCTCGGGTCGCCCTGCAGCTACCCCTGCAATCCAGTCCGTGTTGTCAGCCCTCAAGAATCAGTTCGACTTCCACGTCCACCTCATCGCCGGCGTGGATGCCGGCTGCGGTTCTGATGGCCTTCTTGACGGGGAGGAGGTACGAGTTGGTCCTGCTGTCCGGGAAGAGCGACGTCCGCCACCGCTGCCCGGCGATGCAGGCATTCACCTTCACCGAACCGAAGCCCTTCCGGAACGGGGCGGCCTGGTCCTTGAGCTGCTCCGCCAGGTCCGGCGGCAAGGTGATGAAGTGCCAGCCTGCCTGCTCGGGGTAGTGCCACAGCTCGGCACGGAACGTGTACGACGTCGTCACGCTCTGAGTATGGCACCGGGAGCAAAGCCTCGTGATGTGCGCGTGTGACCCACTCCATAGAACCCCGACGCCGGGCCGCCGGCCTCTGGGGGCGGCCGCGGCTGCCGAAATCCGCGCGGTTCCGGGAATGTGACGCCATGGAACCCCCTCAGGGGGCCGATTTGTGTAGGGTCCTCCCGGCGTGTAAAGTAATTCGAGTCGCCGCCGCTGATGCGGAAAGAAAGCGACCGACCCCCTTCTAAACAGCCTGAAAATGGTTCGCAAATTTGCGTGCTAAATAACGGTGGGGACCTTCTTGGATGAATGTAAATCGCAGAAATGCGAATTTGCAAAGACTTCCGAGATCGGGTAAGTTTGAAAAGTTGCTCCGGAGCGATCCTTGACTGATTGTTGGTTGTGGTGGTGCCGGGTGTGTCTGTTGTTTGAGAACTCAATAGTGTGCCAAGTTTGTTGATACCAATTTATTGTATTGAATTGGTTGAATTTGCCGGGC